>JBBQRG010000024.1:0-37818 GCA_038215095.1 Solirubrobacterales bacterium
GAGGCTGGTGAGCGGCACTCCTGGCGAACCCTCACATGTCGAGGCCGCCATTGACCCCCCAGACCTGGCCCGTGATGTAGCCCGCGTTGTCGGAGGAGAGGAAGCGCACCACGCGCGCGACCTCCTCCGGCTCGCCGAGCCGCCCCAGCGGGATCGAGTCCTTGATCCGGTCCAGGACCTTGTCCGGCACCGAGCTCAGCATCTCCGTCGCGATGAAGCCGGGCGTGACCGTGTTGACCGTCAGGCCGACCGGGTCGCCGAGCTTGCCGGCCCGCTTGAGCGTGAACGCGGCCTCTTTGGCGAGCGTGTAGGTGAGCCCGAACAGGCCCGACTTCGAGGCCGCGTAGTTGGCCTGCCCGATGTTCCCGGTCGAGCCGATCACCGAGGAGATGTTCACGATCCGCCCGGTCCCCCGCTCGCCCATGTGGCGCAGCGCGGCCTGCGACATGAAGAACGCGCCCGAGAGGTTGACGGCGAGGACCTTGTACCAGTCCTCGTCGGTGAGCTTGAGCGCCGTCTTGTCGATCGTGATGCCCGCATTGTTGACGAGGATGTCGAGCCGCCCGTGCTGCTCGATCACCTCGCCGATCACTCGCCGGCAGTCCTCGGAGGAGCCGACGTTGCCCTGGTGGGCGCACATCTATCTGAGCTTCGTGGCGCCACGCTTGAGGAACGCCCGGCCGTACCGTGAAGGGCAAGACGCAGGACGTGGCACTCTTCGCGCCCGTGATGGCTACGAGATCCCGAGAGCGGACAGGGCAGTGAGCGGCGACGACGCTGGATTCATCCCCGCGCTCCGCTTCCACCGGCTGACCCCGCTCTTCGACTTCGTGGCCGCCGTCGCTGTACGCGACCGCGCGATCAAGCGCCGCGTGCTCGCAGACGCGGCGATCGCCAGAGGCGAGGACGTGCTCGACATCGGGTGCGGAACCGGCACGCTCGCGATCGCGGCGGCCAGCGCCGCGCCAGGGGCGAGGCTGACCGGGCTGGACGCGGACCCGTCAATCCTCGCCCGGGCCCGCAAGAAAACGGCAGAGGCGGGCCTCGAGATCGGGTTCGACGAAGGGATTTCGACGACGCTTCCGTATGCCGACGCGAGCTTCGACCTCGTGCTCTCCACGCTCTTCTTCCACCACCTACCAGACGACGCGAAGCGCGAAACAGCTGCCGAGTTGGTGCGCGTGCTCCGTCCCGGTGGCCGGCTTGTCGTCGGCGACCTCGGGCGGCCCCACGGTCCGCTCATGCGGTTCGCGACGCTCGTGACGGTCCAGCTGCTCGACGGGGTAGCGACGACGGCACTCAACGTGCGCGGGGAACTAGCGAACCTCTTCGACGGCGCAGGCTTACCAGCGGTAACGGTGCGCGACCGGCTCCGTACCCCGGCCGGCACCTACGAGATCATGACCGCCGTCGCCAGGCCAGGGCCTAGAAACCCATCATGAAGCTCTACGTCTGCTGGGGGACATTCCCCGTCCCATGGCCCAGGCGTGGCGCCTCGTGGCGCCCCGGAGCTCATCCGTGCAAGATCGCCCACGACGCGCTGAAGGAAGCCGGCCACTCGCCGGAGGTGGTGAAGTCATACGGTCTCGGGTCGCTGCCCGACCTCACGAGCGGTCGCAAGGAGGTCAAGCGGCTGACCGGCGAGAGCTGGGTTCCGGTGCTCGTCCTCGACGACGGCGAGGTCATCAAGGACTCGCAGAACATCGTGGCCTGGGCGCGGGATAACCCGATCTAGGCGGTTACCGCGATCGATTCGCGTTAGACGTTCCGCGAGGCGGCCAGCTCGGGCACATGAGCAAGGAGGCGAGGCGCGCGGCCAAGGCGATCGCGCGCGACTTGCAGAGCGAGGGTCTCAACGGCAAGCGCCTCGCACCGGGTAGTACCGGCTCGTCGGCACGCCGAAGGTCGAGGCAAGAAGCGGCGCGGCGCAACCGCAGGCTTCAGGATCATTCGCTGATGTCGTGCCCGTTCACATTGGGCGAGACGTCGATTTAGGAAGGGTCAGGGATCGCTGCGGCTGCGAGCCCCGCGCGCCGCGATGAATTCGCTCGCGGGTCTTGGCTCGATGCCGCGCTCGCGCAGCGGCGCATCGTCCGAGCGAACTGGGGTGGTGTCCATCATCAGCCCCAGGCCGAACACAGATGCGAGGGCGGGCCGTGGCCGATCGAGTGCGCGCACCGCCAGCCGCACAAGCGGCCTGGGCATTCGCCGCACCTTCATGGGCCGCCCGGTCGCGTCCGAGTAGAGCGCGGCGACCTCGTCCTTCGTCAGGGCCTCGGGGCCACCGAACTCCACCACCGCCGGCGGGTCGTCCTCGCGGGCGACCGCGGCGACTAGCGCCGCGGCGTCGTCGGTAGCTACGTAGCGAATCGGGCTCTCGCCACGCCCGAACACGGCCATGCGCCCGTGCTCCGGATCGACGCGGGCGGTCTCCGTGAGGTGGATCTCCTGGAATGCGTGGGGCCTCACGACCACGCTGCGGAGCGAAGATCCCGCCAGCCGCTGCTCGACCGCCAGCTTGGCCCGCTCGAGTGGATGCCCGACGCCAGCATCCACGCCGGCGTACGACACGAAGACGAAGCGCTCGACGCCGGCCTCCTCGGCCGCTCCGAGCAACGCGATCGTCCCATCCCGGTCCACCGCGTCCATCGAGGCGCGCTCCCCGCCGAGCGCGCGCGCCATGGCGGTCGCGGTGGAGATCACACAATCAACGCCCTGACACGCGCGAAGAAGGCTCTCCGGATCGCAGAGGTCACCGTGCACCAGCTCGGCGCCCGGAAGCTCGGCTTCCGACCTGACGAGGCAGCGCACCTGTTCGCCGGCATCGACCAGACGGCGAACGACCGCTCCACCCAACTCACCCGTAGCGCCGGCGACCAGGATCACACCGAAACCCAATATCTCAGACGTGGCGCCCGTTCACGGTGAGCGAGACGTCGATGTTGCCGCGCGTGGCGTTGGAGTAGGGGCACACCTCGTGCGCGGCTCTCACCAGTTCGGCGTCGAGCTTTGAAGCGCCGGTCCTCCGTCGGGAGCAGCATCACCTTCGAGTCGATCTCGACGTCGCTCACCTCCTGCCGGCGGCGCCGGCCCGCGAAACCGAGCGCACTCTCGAAGCAGGAGTCGTAGCCGACCGCGAAGAGCTGCTCGGGATTGGTGCCCCCGCCGTCTCCTCCCATTTCCTCGGGCGAGCGGAGATCCACCTCGAGGGCGCCGTCCGAAGTCCGGCCGTGGCCCTCGGCCCACCCGCCGGTGACGTGTGCCTCCGCGGTGTAGATGGGAGATCGGCTCTCGGTCATGGTCGCCAGTAGCTCATCGTAGGCATCTTGCGCCCCGCGGCGCCGGCGCGGCTAAGAGTACGCCCGTGCGTTGAACGACCTCGGGGCCGCGCTGCGGCGCGCCAACCGACGCGGCGACGCGCAAAGCGGTAAAGAAGACAGTCGAAACACATCTCGGTAACGCGTACCGCGCAAGCTGGACATCCGCGCTCGCGCCCAACTCGCCGCCGCGCTGCCGAACGACAGCCCTGAGCCATAAGTCGGACAACCAATTTGAGGCCCGAGCGCTCTCACGCGAAAGCGGACGCAGCCCGCGCTCGCCAATATTCGCGAACGTCCGTTTCATACGGCTATAGGCGTACAAACGGGACGTTCACCGCTTTGCGCGTCGCCGCGTAGCTACCGGCAAGGACTCCGCGAACGTCCATTTTGTGCCGCTATAGGCACAAACGGGACGTTCGCATCCCCGCGCTCGCGAACGTCCATTTCATGGGTCTATAGACCCCCCAACGGGACGTTCATGCCGGGCCGGCCCACCCAGCCGCTGTTTCGACCCGCCAGCGCCTCGCGCGAAAAGCGCAGGTACGCTGAAAACTCCTACGCCGTCTCGGGCGCCGTCACCGGCGAGGGCTTGATGCGCAACAGCCTCGCGAGGCCGGATGGCATCCACCAGTTCCAGCGCCCCAGGAACGACACGACGGCCGGGACGAGCAGGGCTCTGATGACCGTCGCGTCGATCAGGATGCCCGCCGCCAGGCCGGTGGCGAGGACCTTCACGTCGGTCTGCGGGCCGGAGGCCATCGACACGAACGCCAGGAACAGGATGAGCGCCGCGCTCGTGACCAGGCGGCCGGTGCGGCCGAGGCCCGTGATGACGGCGTCGTCGGTGTCGTGAGTCCGGTCGTACTCCTCGCGCATGCGGGCGAGGATGAACACCTCGTAGTCCATCGAGAGGCCGAAGAGGAACGCGAAGATGATCACTGGCATCCAGCTCGAGATCGCCCCCGTGGGATCGATGCCCCAGATCTGGGATGAGCCGTGGCCCTCCTGCCACACGATTGTGAGCACGCCCCAGGCGGCGCCCACCGAGAGCACGTTGAGCACCACCGCCTTGAGCGGCAGGACGATCGAGCGGAACGCGCGCGCGAGCAGCAGGAACGTGACGAGGGCGATGAGAGCGATCATCAGCGGGAACGAGCCGTAGACGGCGTCGATGAAGTCGGCGTTCTCCGCCGTGGTACCGCCGACGCGGGCCGGGGCGCGGGTGACGTCGCGGATCGTCTGCACGGTCGCGCGACCGGCGCTTGTGGAGTCGCCCTGCGTGGGGACGGCGACGACGATCGACTGCCCGTTCCTCTCCCATCCGGGGGCGGACGGCGCGGACACGCCGTGCACACCGCTCACGCGGCTCTGGACCGACTTGACCGTCTTGGTGGCGCTGGTCGGGGAGAGCGTCTCGACCGGAGCGATCGCGCCCGAGCCGATGCCCGACTTCTCGAGCGCCACGAGGCCGTCCTTGGCGGCTCCCTGCTTGGCGATCGTGTTTGGGTCGGCATTGCCCAGGTTCATCCCCGTGGCCGAGTAGAGCAGGAGGCCGAGGATGGCCACGGCTGCCAGCGCCGCGACCCCCCGGCGGCGCACGACGGCCGTCGACCAGCGCCGCCACGCGGCGTCGCTGTTGTCGCGACGGCGGATGCGACGGCGGTCCAGGCGCGGTCCGATCGTCGCGAGGATCACCGGCAGCAGCGTGATCGCCACCGCGGTGGCGACGAGCGGGATCAGCATGCCGCCGTAACCGACGCTGCGCAGGAACGGCAGCGGCAGTGCCAGGAGTGCGAGCAGGCCGACCGCGACGGTGGTACCCGAGAACACCACGGCGCGCCCGGACGTGGCCATCGCCGCCGTGATGGCGTCCTCATTGTCCAGGCCCTTGTCGCGCTCCTCGCGCCAGCGCACCACCACCAGCAGGGCGTAGTCGATCGAGACGCCGAGCCCGACCAGCGCGACGAGGAACTGCACTACCGGGGAGACGTCGGTGATCTGGGTCAACCCGAGTAGCAGCAGGAAGGTGACGAGGACCGAGCAGATCGCCATCACCAGCGGCACGAGCGCCAGCCACGACCCGAAAACGAACGCGAGCACGAGCAGCGCACCCACGCCTCCGAGCAGAGCTTCGACCAGCACGCCCGGGCCGTCGCTGCCGCCCTGGGAGCCCGCGAGCGCGTCGTACCCGGTGACCTTGACGCCCGGGTCGCCCGCCAGCTCGCCCTTCACCGCCTTGGCGAAACTCGTGTTGTCGCCGAACGCATCGTTCCCGCGCGGTGGGAAGGCGTAGATGAAGGATGTGCTCCCGTCCTTGGACACGAAGGCGCGGTCGCCCGTGGAGCCGTACCCCGCGACTCGCACGCGGGGGAAGCGCTTGGAGAGCTTGGCCTCGAGTGCTCGCAGCTGCCCGCGGTCGCTGCCCTTGACGACAGCGAGCGTCGGCGGGGACTCGCCGCCGTTGCCGAAGGTCTTGATGATCTGCTGGTTGGTCTCCCACCCGGCCTTCCCCGGCACTGCGAAGCGCTGGTCGAACTTCACGGCCCCGGCGGCCATCACGCCGATCACCGTCAGGGCGACCCAGGCAAGAGCAACCAGGCGCTTGTGGCGCAGGACACGGCGGGTGAGCGTCTGCATGCGAGATCCCTTCTAGGGCTCGGGGCCACGAGCCGCGACGAAGCTAGCAGGTCACCGGACGCGCAGCTTCTCCCATTGGTAGGGGTAGTCGCCGTCCGGGGAGCTCGTGCTCGGCAGCATGCTGTAGTGCGTGCCGAAGAGCTTGTTGTACACGTACCGCAGCGTGTTCACGGTGTTGGGCGGCTGCGGCGCCCGCACTCCGCGGACGCCCGGAAGCGACAGGGCGAGCAAGGGTTTGACCCGGACGTCCTTGGCCGTTTCCTCGTCGAAGGTCTTGTCGCCGGATTCGAAGCCCTCGTCGGCCTGGATGACGATTACCGCGTCCCTCGAGCGCTTGCGAATGGTGTCCACGGTGTCGAGGAGCTTGCCCTCGAGATACCTCAGCTGTGGGAGGTAGTACCGCATGCCGAGCCGCGAGTGGATGACCTCGTCCGCGGTGCTCGGGAAGGTGACCGGCTGTCCCCGCGCTCCGAAGATGTAGGGGTCGTGCGGCAACAGGGTGTGAAACACGACGAACTTCGGGCTGCGCCGGCCCGGCACGGAGTCGAGCCGCGAGAACGCCGAGTGGTAGTTCCGTCGGAAGCGCTCGGCCTGCGCGCTGTCGCTGAAGCCGAAGCGCCCCCCGATGTCGGTCAGGACGCTCTTCCTCAACCACAGGCTCGGGAAGCTGTCGGGTGTCGCGACGGACGAGATGTCCGGGTTGCCGGCTGCGAAGGTCACCTCGTCGCTGTCGAGGTGGACGTAGCGATACCCGAGTGACTTCGCCAACTGCGACGCGCGGCTGTCCTCGATCAGCGTCTTCAGCGGGCGAACGTCCGTGGACTTCTTGCCCAGGATCCTTGGGAGACCGTCGAGGTAGCCCATGTTGAGCTCGGCCGCGATGTTCGACTCGCTGTCGGAGTACGGGCTGCGGGCAGCCTCCGAGATCGTGAACCCGCGGCGCCTCAGCTGGGCCGCGAAGGCCCTGTTGTCGTAGCGGAAGTAGCGCCTGAGGACGTCCGCGCGCGCATAGTCGTCGGGAACGATGACGTAGATGTCGGGCCGCTTCGCGGCGGTCTTGGGCGCCGGGAGCCGGTCGGTCGCCCAGAGCCGGGGATCGGAGGCGCGCACCGCGGGGTGCCTGTGCTGGTAGCCCGCGACCTTCAGCGCGGGCGACAGCGTGAGGACGACGGCGGCGACGCCGAGCCCGAGCATCACGTTGCCAAGGCCGCGGTGCGCGCGCGCGATGGCTAACGCCGCGGCGGCGAACAGCACGCACCAGAGCACGAGCGCCAAGCCGAACGTGTCGAAGTAGAAGAACCACACGACCGCCAGAGCGGTCAGGGCGCCGGCCTTCGTCCAGCTTTTCGTGACGAGCATGAGGACGCCGTAGAGCACCGCCGCGACGGCGAACGTGACCCCGAGCGGCTGCCAGAGGACGGCGAGCGGCAGCTCGCTCTCGTTCTGCTCGAACAGCGCGAGCGGCGGGTGGGCCGCGAACAGCAGCGCGGGAAGCAGGCCGGCGATGCCCCACAACACCCACTTCACCCGATCCTTCCGCCCTTCCCCGCCTTCCCCGCCTTCCCCGCCTTGTCCACCGGCGCAGCCTCGCCCGGTGAAATGAGACTCCGATGAGAAGCGACAATTGACACGCCGCCCCGCCGAGTAGCGTCCGCCCGAAGAGCCTAGGCGACGGGCCGGGATCCGAAGCGACAGCTTGGAGGAATCGTGTCCCCCTTTATCAGCGAAGCGCGCCGCAGGCATCGGCGTCCCACCGTCCAGCTGGCCGCGGTGCGTCATCCTGGCGCTCGTCTTCGCCGTGCCGGCCTTCGGTGGCCCCAGTGCCCTGTCGGTCGCCAAGAAGGCGCAGAAGACCGCCAAGAAGGCACTGACCGCGAGCAAGAAGAAGGTCGGCTCGAAAAGACTCGCGAGGGGCGCGGTGACTTCGTCCAAGCTCGCCAAGCGCGCCGTGACCAACTCCAAGCTCAGCGACGGTTCGGTCAGCACCGCGAAGCTGGTCGACGGGTCGGTCACCGCCGCGAAGCTCGCCGACGCCTCCGTCGGCACGGCGAAGATCATCGACGAGTCGGTGACGGCTCAAGACCTCGCCGGCACCGACGCCACCGGCACCATGACCATCGGCGTGATTGCGGCGTCCATCTGCACCACGTTCCCCGTCTCCGTTCCCGGCGCGGCGGTCGGCGACGTCGTCCTCAGCTCGTTCGTCGGAGGCACCCCGTCCCCGCAGGGACTCGTGATCCAACCGCTGAACGTCCCCTCGCCGGGCAGCGTCAACTACCGCGCCTGCAATCCCACGAACACTTCCTCGACCGCCGTAACCGGCTCGGGATCCGGGTGATCACGCTCCGGTGACGTCGGACACCACGCACGCGATCGAGGCAAGCGCGCTTCGGCGGACCTTCAAGGGCGGCGTCGAGGCGGTCAGCGGCATCGACCTCGGCGTCGTCACGGGCGAGGTCTTCGGATTCCTCGGCCCCAACGGCGCCGGGAAGACCACCACGGTGCGGATGCTCTGCACGCTGCTTCCTCCGACCGCCGGCAGCGCGGCCGTCGCCGGCATCGATGTCGTTGCGGACCCGGCCGAGGTGCGCCGCCGGATCGGGGTCGCGCTTCAGGAGATCGGGCTCGATCCCGTGCAGACCGGGAGGGAGCTGCTCGAGCTGCAGTGCGGCTTGTACGGCATCACGGGCGCGGACGCGCGTGCGCGGGCGCAGGAGCTGCTCGAGCTGCTGGGGCTCACCGACGCGGCCGACCGGCGCACAAAGACCTACTCCGGCGGGATGAAGCGCCGGCTCGACCTGGCGAGCGCGCTCGTCCACTCGCCGGAGGTCCTCTTCCTCGACGAGCCCACGACGGGTCTCGACCCCGCTTCCCGGCTGACGGTCTGGGAGGAGGTCCGCCGGATCAACGACGCGGGAACGACCGTCTTCCTGACCACCCAGTACCTCGAGGAGGCGGACAACCTCTGCGACCGCGTGGCGATCATCGACGCGGGCGAGATCGTCGCCCAGGGGACACCCGAGCGGCTGAAGGCGGAGATGGGGCACGACGTCGTCACGCTTGCCCTCGACGGCGCCGACCCGGCGGCGACCGAGGCCGCGTTGGGCGACCTGGCGGGGCTCGAGCGCACCGTCGCGGAGCCCCACCAGCTCGCCCTCTACGTGAAGGACGGGGCCGGCTCCATCGCCGAGATCGTGCGCATCCTCGATCGCGCGGACATCCAGGTCGCTGGCATTGCGGTGGCGCGTCCCACTCTCGATGACGTCTTCCTGCAGGCGACCGGACGCCGGCTCGAGGGCGCCGAGGAGGAGGAGCGGGCGGCATGAGTGAGGTCCTGCTGCTCAGCCGGCGCGCGGTGCGCGAGATCGCGCGCTACCCGGAGGCGACGATCCCGGCGCTCTTCATCCCGCTGTTCTTCCTGGCGGTGAACATCGGCCAGGTCTCGAAGACCTTCCCCAGCACCACGCCGTTTCTCCATGGCCAGGGCTACGTGGCCTTCCAGCTGCCGGTCTCGCTGATGTTCGCGGTGGCCACCGCGAGCTCGGGCCTCGCGCTCGTCACCGAGATCGACCTCGGCTACTTCGACAAGCTGCTCGCGGCGCCGATCCGGCGCTCGTCGATCATCTTCGGACGCCTCGCCGCGGACCTCGTGCGCGGCGCCCTCGGCTCCACCGTGGTGCTCCTCGCGGGCCTTGCGCTGGGCGCCCACATGGAGACCGGCGTCCTCGGCGCGGTGGTGCTGGTCGTGCTCGCCGCCCTGTTCGGCGTCGGGTACGCGGGCTTCGGCATCCTGGTCGCGCTGCGCACGCGCAACGTTCAGGCGACCAACACGAGCTTCCTGCTCTTCTTCCCGCTGCTCTTCCTGACGCCCAACTTCGTGCCCTTCGACCGGCTGTCGCCGCTGATGGAGAAGCTGGCGCGCATCAACCCCGTGAGCTACGTGATCGACGGCCTGCGCTCGCTGGTGATCAACGGCTGGGACGTGGGCAGGCTCGCCGCGTGCGCGGGGGTGATCGTCGCGCTGGTCGGGCTGCTCACCACCCTTTCGCTCCGGGCGATCGCGACGTACGATCGCTGAGCGATGCACGTGCTCGTAGTGGCGCACAGGACGGCCGCGACGCCGGCGCTCCTGGACGCCGTCCGGGATCGGGCCGCACGCGGTCCGGCCAGCTTCCACCTCCTCGTTCCAAATCCGGCCCAGGCCGATTGGCATCCGCTGCACGCGGAGCGCTATCGAGAGGAGAAGCTCATCGACGGCGAGGCAGTGCTGGCGCTGGCGCTACCCCTCCTCGAGGAGGCCGCCGGAGGCCCGGTAGAGGGCTCGCGGTCGATCAGGCACGACCCGATGGACGCCATCGAGGACGCCCTGCGCAGCGAGCACTTCGACGAGATCATCCTCTCGACCCTGCCCCGCAGCGTCTCGCGCTGGCTGCACATCGACCTGCCCCGCCGGGTCGAGCACCTCGGTCTGCCGGTGACGACCGTCATCGCCCGGGACAGCGCTTGACCTAGTAGGCCGGGTCCGTCTCCCCGGTGCTCATCGCAGGCACCGGCGCGGAAACCGCGGCGGTCCGGTCGCGCTTGGCCGCCCGCAACGCCGACCGGGAGTAGCCGACGATGCGCCGCGGGGAAACCGTCCTCAGCACCCAGGCGATCACGGCTGCCGACGCAACCAGGTTCATCACGGAGGTCACCCCGTACGCGGCGGCAAGCGTCTCGGTGACGTGGGCCGGCGAGATGCCGCCGGCGCCCGTATGGGCCAGGATGCCGGCGAGGAGCGTGATCCTCACGGCCGTTGCGGCCGCGCCGGCGGAAGGAGTGGCGCCTTGAAATGCCATCAGCGCGAGGGCGGGGAGAAGGCCGAACGGCACTCCCGCCGCGGCCAGGACCAGCGCGAAGGCGAGCAGCCGCAGCACCCGACCGGCGACCAGCCAGGGCACGACTTGAGTGGCCATGAGGCGCGGACAGCCGAGCGCCGCGAGCCCCGGGCGGACGTTACGCACGAGCTGCTCGAGGCGACGGCGGAAGATCAGCGCGGCGACGACCGTGACGGCGACCACTCCGCCGATGATCAGCGCCGTGCTGGACGCCGGCAGGGCGGGGGTCAGGGTCTTGAGCGATACAAGGCCGGCCAGGAGAAGCGCCGCCACGAGGAGCACGGTGAAGGCCGCTTCGACGAGAGCCGGGGGGACAAGGGTGGAAGCGAGGGTCGTGTACCGGCGGTTTGGCGCCCGGCGGCCCACCAGCGCGACCTTGACGGCGTCGCCGGCGCGCGCAGGCAACACGGCGTTCCATCCACAGCCACCGAGCTGCGCCAGCACGATGTCGCGGTAGCGCAACTCGCACCACTCCGGACAGCTGTGGCGGACGACGTGGAACCAGGCACGCACGCGCACGACCCCGGCGAGAAGCTGCAGCACCCCGGCACCCCCCAGCCACCACCAACTCATGTCTTGGCACTACCCGTTCTGAGCTCTTGCAAGCCCTAAATCCGCTATCCCGGGTGCGGCAGGTCCACGGTGTCGATGATCTCGCGCTTGCGGGCGGCGGCGCGCGCCTCGCCCACCTCCGCGATCAAGGCCTGGACGCCGGCGGCAATGGGGATGGCCACCAGTGTTCCGAGCAGGCCGGCGAGCTCGGCTCCGATCACCACGGCCACGAGCACCGCGAGCGGCGAAAGCTCCACCGTGCGGCCGTAGATGAGCGGGCGGAGGTAGTAGACCTCGATCTGGTGGTAGACGAAGAACGCCGAGACCACGATGATGGCGGGCACGACCCCCTGGGTGAGGGAGACCAGGCCCAGCACGATCGGAGCGAGGATGGCGCCCACGATGGGGATCAGGTCCAACAGCGCTACGAGCAGGCCGAGCGGGATCGCGTAGGGGATCCCGACGGCCAGCAGGACGACCGTCGCGATCGCGCCGCCGAGCAGGCTCGCCAGCAGGTTGCCCGTCACGAACCCCCCGACCGCCCGGTAGATCCCGTGGCCGACGTTCGCGCACTGCTGCCGGCGGGGTTCGGGCACGACGTTGAGCAGCCGCTCGACCCAGCCCGGACCCTCCAGGAGCATGAAGAACGTGAGGAACGAAACGATGATGAAGCTCACCGCCGTCGTCGCCACTCCCAGCGCGACCTTCTTCGCCGAGTCGCCCGAGGTGAAGGCCTTCTGGATGTGCTCGACCACCTGGTACTTCCGTTCGAGGAACCCGAGCGGCCCCCGTCCCCGGCTCAGCGTCGGCAGGCCATCGGCGAAGCTCTGTACCTGCTTGACGAGTGGAGGCCCCGCAAGCGCTATCACCAGCGCGGCGACGAGCAGCGCCAGCAGGAAGACGGTGGTTGCGGCCAACCCGCGCGGCCACCCACGGCGGGCGAAGACCTCGACCGCCGGGTTCAGCGCGAAGGCGAAGAACACCGCGATCAGCACCAGGCTCAGCGCACCCCAGGCCAGGAACACGAGCGCGGCGCCCAGCAACACCATTCCGGTCAGGCCGAGCACCGTCAGGACCGTGCGCGTGAGCCCGGGGGACCGTGGCGCGCCGCCGTTCAACCCTCCCGCCCTGGCCTCCAGGCGCGCTAGCCGCAGCTCGAGCTCGTCGGCCCTTCGCGACGCGATGTCGAGCTCATCGGCCATGCGGCGCTCCAAGCTCCGTCTCGGGCATCTGCTCCGCGGTCTTGCGCATGTCCTTGAAGGAGGTGTGCTCACCTGCCAGGGCGGGGAGCCCGAGCGCGAGCGCGACTGCTACCTCGATCGCCTGCAGCAGGATCCCGTAGGCCAGCGCGGTGTGCGTGCTGATGCCCCACGCGGCCAGCACCAGCACGCAGGCCGCCTGGAAGATGCCGACGTTCGACGGCGTGAGCGGCACTATCCCGGCCACATTGACGACCGTGAGCACCGCTGCCGCCGCTGCGATGCCGGCCTGGTCCTGAAGCCGGAAGGCCACGAGCAGGGTGTACAGCGAGAGCAGCTGCAGCGCCCAGGCCGCCAGCTGCGCCGACAGGGCGTGGGAGGTCGCCGACACACGCCGGAACACGAACAACCCTCGCCGGAGCTCGGTGAGCTTGAGGGCAAGCCCCGCGGCCGCCTTCTTGAGCATCTCGCTGCGCGGCGAGACGTGCTCCATCGCCCAGGGTCCGACCAGCACCAACGTCAGCAGCACCGCGGGGACCACGGCCACGAGCGTCAACGCCCCGGCGTGAGCCTGGAGCGCGGGGGTGCTGGCGAACGCAATCGCGGCGACGGCGAAGAGTCCCAGCACGTTCAGCAGCGTCTGGCTGAAGAGCGTGCCCACGACAACCGGCAGGTTGCCGGACAACCGCCCAAGCCGCCGGCTCAGGACGATCGCGCGGGCCGCCTCGCCGATGCGGCCCGGAAGGATGGCCGACATGAACACCCCGATCATGGTCGCGCGCGTCACGTCGCCGCGCCGGATCTTCTGGCGTGGCAGGGCAGGACCGAGAACCGCGTACCACGCCTCGCCGCGCAGCAGCATGGAAACGGCCATCAGCACGAAGGCGAGGAGCGCCCAGCCGGGCTTAACCGACACCAGGGCGTGCGTGACCTGTCCCACGCCGATGCGCGCCAGGGCGTATCCGGAAAGGCCCACGGCAGCCAGCAGCAGAGCCGCGAACCCGGCTCGCCGAAGGGCGGTGGAGCCCGCCCGCCTTGGGATGGTCGTGTTTGACACCCGGCTAACTCTTTGCCCGGAATGCCGGGTCGGGAAGCCTCTATGCTCGCCGTGTGGACGATCAGTCCGTGCTGGACCAGATAGAGCAGTTGGTCACCGAGGAGCACATGCTCTGGCGGGCCGAGTCCCAGGGCACGCTCGACGAGTCCGGACACGAGCGGCTTGCGATCGTGCGGCAGAGCCTCGACCACGCCTACGAGACCCTGCGCCGGCGGCGAGCCGGCCAGCCGGATGAGGGACCCGCGGACCGCGACGTTCCGGATCCGCCGAACGAGCTCGATGGCCCGGAGCGCGAGCCCACCCACCAGGATCACGGCGTCCACGACGCCGACTCGTAGGAAAAACGTTCAGGCGGCGTTCAGGCTCGGCCAGCCACCATCGGCGGCCTGGCCTTCGCGGCGTGCATAGTGCTGGCCGCATTATCCCTCGTCCTTCCCTGGGATCTGAGCTACGACCCGTGGGGCTGGCTCGTGTGGGGCCGCGAGATCACCGACCCGCAGCTCCACCTCAACACGGTCTTCTACCCGTCGTGGAAGCCGCTGCCGGTGGTCTTCACGAGCGTGTTCTCGCTCCTCGGCTCCGCAGCGCCCACGCTCTGGCTGGTCACCGCGCGGGCCGGCGCCCTGCTGGCAGTGGTGCTGGCCTACCGGCTCGCGGCCAGGCTCGGAGGCGTGGTCGCGGGCCTGGTGGCGGCCGCCGGCCTGCTGCTGCTGGGCGGCTGGCTGCGCTATTTCTCGGGCGGCGCCTCGGAGCCGCTGCTCGTCGCGCTCGTGCTCGGCGCGATCCTCCGGCACCTCGACGGGCATCGCGGGCAGGCGCTCGGCCTCGGCTTCGCCGCCGCGCTGCTGCGGCCCGAGGCGTGGCCCTTCCTGTTCTTGTACGCCGCGTTATATGCCCGCGGGGGCTGGCGCCAGGCGCTCGTCGCGGGAACTCTCCTGGCGCTCGTTCCCGTGCTGTGGCTGGTACCCGAGTGGGCCGGCTCCGGCGACCTCTTCCACGGCGCGCACCTGGCCAAGACGAGCAAGGAGGCGCTCCAGGCCCGGCGGGTCGCCAGTCCCGAGCTGGCCGCCGTCGGCCGCGGCCTCGGGCTGCTGCCGATCCCGCTCCTCGCGGCCGCTGCCTTCGCCCTGATCCGGGCTGCGCGGCGCCGGCTTTCGATGCCGCTCTGGGTCGCGGCCGGGGCGGCCGGCTGGATGGCGGTCGTGGTGGCGATGACGGCCCTGGGCTATGCGGGCATCGCGCGGTTCGAGCTGCCCGCGGCCGCCTTGCTATGTGTGCTCGCGGGGATCGGCGCGGCATGGATGGTCGAGGCGACCGGCGAGGGGATCCCGCGGGCGCTGGCGCTCGCGGCGATCGCGCTCGTTTGCGTCCCGTTCGCCTACGCGCGTGCGGAGGCGGGCAGCGACAGCGCTCCGGGCACGACCGCGCGGGACGCGCTGCAGGACGAGCTCCCGGGCATGATCGACAGCCTCGGCGGCCGCGCGGCGGTGCTCGCGTGCAAGCCGGGGATCGACAGCCCCTTTCGCACCCCGCTGGCCTGGCACCTGGCTGTCTCGCCCGCGCAGGTCAGCCAGCTACCGGCCCGGCTGGTCTTTCGCGCGCGGAGGCGGGTGCTCACCGGCTTCGAGGGCAAGGTGCATCTGCACCACGTGAGGATCGCCCGGCCGGCTCGGCAAGTCCTGCGCGCGGGCGGCTGGGACGTCTTGGCGACTACCGGATGCGGTGAGCGCCCTAAAGTGACGCGCGGGCATGCAGGCTCGCGTCGCAACTCAATCCGACCTCGACGGGCTCACCGAGACGATGTGGGAGGCCTTTCGCGGCGATCCGGTCTGGCGGTGGGCCTTCCCGGACGAGGAGCAGCTCCGGCCCTGGTGGCGCTTCCTCATCGGGAGCGCGCTGCGCTACCCGTGGGTGTGGGTGCTGGACGACTACGCCGCGGCGGCGGTCTGGATCCCTCCCGGGGGCAGCGAGCTGACCGAGGCGGAGGAGCAGCGGGTGGAGCCGCTCCTGCGCGACCTCGCCGGCAGCCGCTATCCGGACGTGATCGAGCTGGTCGAGCGGTTTGAGATCGCCCACCCCAGGGACCACGCGCACTACTACCTCAGCCTGCTCGGCGGCCACCCCGACTTCCGCGGCCGCGGGTTGGGAATGAAGCTGCTCGCCGACAACCTCAGCGTGATCGACGGCGAGGGCGCGGCGGCCTACCTTGAGTCGAGCAACCCCGTGAACGACGAGCGCTACCGCGGCGTCGGCTTCGAACGCCGCGGCGAGTTCTCGACGCCCGACGGCGCGCACACCCTGACGACCATGTGGCGAGCCGCTCGCCCCACCGAGTAGTCAGCGGTGCTCGGGGTTCTCGAGGTCGAAGCGGCAGCCGGCGTCCCACTCCGAGCGCTGGTTGCCGTGGGCGGGGATGCCGCCCGCGTCCTTGATCATGCGCGCCAGGTGCATGAGGTTCCAAGTCATGAACGTGGTGTTGCGGTTGGTGAAGTCGTTCTCCGGCCCGCCTGAGCCCGGGTCGAGGTAGCTGGGGCCCGGGCCGGCCTCGCCCATCCAGCCCGCGTCAGCCTGCGGGGGTATTACGTAGCCGAGGTGCTGGAGCGAGTAGAGGATGTTCATGGAGCAGTGCTTTGCGCCGTCCTCGTTGCCGGTGATCAGGCAGCCGCCGACGCGCCCGTAGTAGGCGTACTGACCCTCGTCGTTGAGCAGGCTGCTGTTCCCGTAAAGGCGCTCGATCACGTGCGTGCAGACCGACGACTTCTCGCCCAGCCAGATCGGCGACAGCAGCACGAGGATGTCCGCCGCGAGCACCTTCGCGAAGATCGCCGGCCAGCCATCGCTGTCCCAGCCGTGCTCGGTCATGTCCGGGTAGACACCGGTGGCGATGTCCTCGTCGACCGCCCGGATCACGTCCACCGAGACCCCGTTGGCCTCCATGATGCCGATCGAGATGTCTCCCAGCGCCTGGGTGTTCGACACCTCGGGCGAGCGCTTGAGGGTGCAGTTGACGAACAGCGCCTTCAGGTCCGAGAAGTCCCAGCTCGACTCGCTTGCGAGCTGTTCGTGCCTCTGGGCCAGGTCGGTCATCGGGTCTCCATTCGGTGGGGGTCGTTCACGTCGCCGCTACGGCCGGGGTCGCGCCGCGAAGCAGCAGGCTTCCGGCCAGCGGGAACAGCAGCACGGATAGGAGGCCGGCCGCGATGAGCTCCGCGCTCTCGGCGGCGCCGATCAGGTCGAGGCTCCGGCCGATCGCGGTGGCGGCGACGATGAACGGCAGCGACGTGGCCTGGAACAGGGCGGCGACCGCCGTGCGCCGCGCACCCACGAGCGACCGGTAGAGCAGCGCCGGCAGGCCCCTCACCACGCCGAGCGCGGCGAGGAATACGGGCACCATCGCGAGGTTCGACGCATCGTCGAGCAGCGCGTTCAGGTCGAAGCGCAGCCCGCTCGTGACGAAAAAGACCGGAATGAACACGCCGAAGCCGATCGCTTCGAGCTTGCGGCGAAACAGCGGGTGGGTCATCACCTCGTCGCGGTCCACGAGAGTGAGTACGGCGCCGGCGGCGAACGCGCCCAGGATCACCTCGAGGCCCAGCTGCTCGGCGGCCGCGGCGAACGCGATCAGCAGCACCACGGCCCCGCGCACGCGGATCTGCGCGGTGGTGTCCTGCAGCCGGACCAGGTCGGCGCTGATGCGCATCGAACGCTCGGCGCCGCGCACCACCGCGAACACCACGACGCCGAGCACCAGGAGGCTCCCGATCAGCACGAGCGTCGAGCCGGTGCTGCCCTGGCCGGTGAACAGGATCGAGAGCAGGATGATCCCGCCGAAGTCCGCGATCGATCCCGCCGCCACCACGAGCTGCCCGAACTCGGAGTCGATCTCGCCGGCGTCCTTGAGCACAGGGATGATCACCCCGAGCGAGGTGGCCGAGAGGATCACCGCCACCAGCAGCGGCGTCTGCGCGAAGTCGCCGGCCTTCAACCCCAGGCCTACGGCCACGGCCAGCGCGAACGACAGGACCCAACTGCCACCGGCGATCCGCAGTAGCGTGCCGCGCAGGCGCCCGAAGTCGATCTCCAGGCCCGCCAGGAAGAGCAGGAAGACCAGGCCGATCGTGGCGAGCACCGTGATGGTGTCGTCGATCTGCACCCAGCCGAGGCCGGCCGGGCCGATCGCGATGCCCAGCACGATCTCGAGCACCACCGCCGGCATCCGCACGCGCGGGAAGAAGCCGAGCACGAACGGCGCCGCGAAGCCGGCCGCCACGACGAGCAACAGCCCGGAGAAGGAAGGATCGTGCATGGAGCTCGCCATCGCGGCTTCGATCCTCCCACGGAGTCCTTACGCACACGGGACGCCCTCGCGACGTGACCGCGATCGGTGCGTTGAGCAGCCCCAGCTTTCACAGATATGCTCCGCAGCGATGAACGCCTCCAGCTCACGCCCACGCCTCTCCGCCCTGCTCCTACTTGCGCTCGCGTTGGGCGGCTGTGGCAGCGACAGCTCCAGCTCGAGCTCGAGCTCCAAGCCGACGAAGACCGCCAAGAAGGACGCCAAGATCGCGGCGCAGGTGCCGGCCGCCTTCAAGGGCAAGACGCTGAAGGTGGCGTCGGACGCGAGCTACCCGCCGAACGAGTTCATCAAGCCCGGCAGCAGCAGCGAGGTCGTGGGCATGGACCCGGAACTGGTCAAGGCGCTCGGCCAGGTGATGGGGGTGAAGGTCGCCGTGTCGAACGCGACCTTCGACGGCATCATCCCGGGCCTCGCCTCGAAGAAGTACGACATCGGCGCCTCGTCCTTCACGGACAACAAGGAGCGCGAGAAGACCGTTGACTTCGTGACCTATCTCTCGGCCGGCACGGCGTTCTACACAAAGGCGTCCGGCGGCCCGCACGTCAACGGCCTAGCCGATCTCTGCGGCCATAAGGTCGCCGTCGAGAAGGGCACGACCCAGCAGACCGACGCCGAGGGCCAGAGCAAGAAGTGCGGCAGCAAGGGCGCGGTCAAGGTGCTCACCTTCCCGGACCAGAACGGCGCCAACCTGGCCATCTCGAGCGGCCGCGCCGACGTGGGCATGGGCGACTCCCCGGTCATCGCCTACCAGGTGAAGAAGAGCGGCGGCCAGTTCAAGCTCGTCGGCAAGGTGTACGGCACGGCCCCGTACGGCCTGGCGGTGCTGAAGGGCAGCGGGCTCGACAAGCCGATGCTCGCGGCGCTGAAGAAGCTGATCGCTGACGGCACCTACAAGTCGATCCTCACGAAGTGGGGCGTCCAGGGCGGCGCGATCACGAGCCCACAGATCAACGGCGCCACGAGCTGACCCAAGCGATTACGCACTGACCACAGAGAGCGCCCCCGAGCAGATCAAGGCGATTCCGGTCCGGCGGCCCGGCCGCTGGGTCGCGGTGGCGGTCGTCCTGATCGTCGCGGCGGGCCTGGTCAGCTCCGCGGTAGGCAACCCGCGCTTCCAGTGGAGCGTGGTCGGAGACTTCTTTTTCTCCCAACAGGTCCTCCACGGGCTCGTCCTGACGATCGAGCTCACCGTGATCTCGATGGTGGTCGGGATCGCGCTCGGGACCGTCTTGGCGGTGATGCGGCTCGCGCCCAACCCGATGGTCACCGGTGGCAGCTGGTTCTACATCTGGCTCTTCCGCGGCACGCCGCTGCTGGTCCAGCTCCTGTTCTGGAACTTCATCTCGGCGCTCTATCCGAAGATCACGCTGGGGATCCCGTTCGGGCCCGACATCGTCCACGCCAGCGCCAACTCGCTGATCACGCCGTTCGTGGCGGCGATCCTCGGCCTGGGGCTCAACGAGGCCGCCTATATGGCCGAGATCGTGCGCGCCGGGATCCTGTCGGTTGAAGAAGGCCAGACCGACGCGGCGCAGGCGCTCGGGATGACGCGCATCAAGACGATGCGGCGCGTGGTCCTTCCCCAGGCGATGCGGGTGATCATCCCGCCCACCGGCAACGAGACGATCTCGATGCTGAAGAACACCGCGCTGGTGAGCGTCATCGCCAGCACCGACCTCCTCTACTCGGTGCAGCTGATCTACTCACAGAACTTCAAGCAGATCCCGTTGCTGATCGTGGCCAGCCTCTGGTACCTCATCCTCACCACGATTCTCTCGATCGGCCAGTTCTACGTCGAGCGCCGCTTCGGGCGCGGCTCGAGCCGAGAGCTGCCTCCCACGCCGTTGCAGCGGCTGCGGCGCCGGCTCGGCGTGAGGCACGCGGTCTGATGGACCCCATGGTCAAGTCGGAGGGCGTGTGCAAGAGCTTCGGCCGGCTCGAGGTGCTGAAGGGCGTGTCGCTGGAGGTGAAGCCGGGCGAGGTGATGTGCGTCCTCGGGCCCTCGGGCTCGGGCAAGTCGACCTTCCTGCGCTGCATCAACCACCTCGAGAAGATCAACTCCGGCCGGCTCTATGTGGACGGCGAGCTGGTGGGCTACCGCGAGGCCGGCGACAAGCTGCATGAGCTGCGCGAGAAAGAGGTTGCCGAGAAGCGGGCCGAGATCGGCATGGTCTTCCAGCGCTTCAACCTGTTCCCGCACCTGACCGCGCTGGAGAACGTGGCGGAGGCACCGATCCAGGTGAAGGGCTTGGACCGCAAGGAGGCGCTCGCCCTGGGGCGTGAGCAGCTCGACCACGTGGGACTCGGCGACAAGCACGCCGCCTACCCGAGCCAGCTCTCGGGGGGCCAGCAGCAGCGGGTCGCGATCGCGCGGGCGTTGGCCATGCGGCCGAAGCTGATGCTTTTCGACGAGCCGACCTCGGCGCTCGACCCCGAGCTGGTGGGCGAGGTGCTGGACGCAATGCGCATCCTCGCGAAGGAGGGGATGACGATGGTGGTGGTCACGCACGAGATCGGCTTCGCCCGCGAGGTGGGGGATACGCTCGTGTTCATGGACGACGGGGTCGTGGTGGAGACGGGCGACCCCGCCGAGGTGCTCTCGAACCCGCGCCAGGAGCGCACGAAGAGCTTCCTCTCCAAGGTGCTCTGAGCCGCACCGCCTAGCCTGGTCGCCCGTGGCGCTCGACCGGCTTCGGCCAGACTTCACACCCCTGCGCCAATCGCGCGACCTGCGCCTGCTGGTGACGGGCAACGTCGTCACCGGCTTCGGCACCCAGGCCGCGCTGGTGGCGCTGCCCTACCAGCTCTTCGTGGAGACGGGCTCGGCGTTCCTCGTGGGCCTGCTGGGCGCGGCCGAGCTGCTGCCGCTCGTGGCGATGGCGCTCTACGGCGGGGCGCTCGCGGATCGAATGGACCGCCGGCGGCTGCTGCTGCTCGACCAGATCGCGCTGGTCAGCGTGGCCGCTGCGCTGGCCGTCCTCGCGGCCGTCGGCTCCCCGCCGATCTGGGCGCTCTACGTCCTCGGCGGCCTGACCGCCGGCTTCGGCGCCGTGCAGAACGTGGGCCGCTCGGCGATCGTGCCGAACCTGGTCGGCCCCGAGCTGCTGCGCCAGGCGCTCGCCCTGAACTTCGGGCTGTTCCAGATCACGCTGGTGGTGGGGCCGGCCCTGGGCGGCCTGCTGATCGCGACGGTCGGGCTGAGCTCGGCCTATGCCTTCGACGCGGTCAGCTGCCTGGCGATGGTGGCCGCGCTCCTCGCGCTGGCGCCGCAGCCGCCGAAGTCGGACCCCGAGGCGGCGCCGGTCTCGATCCGGCGCTCGATCGCCGACGGGCTGCGCTTCGTGCGCGGCAACGAGCCGCTCAAGGCGTCGTTCGCGATCGACCTGATCGCCATGACCTTCGGCATGCCGAGGGCGCTGTTCGCGGTGCTGTCGCTGACCGTCTACCACGCGGGTGCCGAGGGCACGGGCCTGCTCTACGCAGCTGTCTCCGCGGGCGCCACCGTGGCCGCGCTCACCACGGGCTGGCTGGGTCACGCGCGCCGGCTCGGCCGGATCGTGATCGCGGCGGTCGTGGTCTGGGGCCTCGCGATCGCCGCGGCCGGCCTCGTCAACTCGCTGGCGCCCGCGCTCGTGGCGCTGGCCGTTGCCGGCGCCGCCGACAGCGTGAGCGCCGTCTGCCGCAGCACGATCAACCAGACCGTGACCACCGACGCCCTGCGCGGGCGGATGTCGTCGGTCTTCTCGTTGGTGGTCACGAGCGGGCCGCGGCTCGGGGACGTGGAGTCGGGGGCGGTCGCCGGCGCGGTCGGCGCCCGCGCGTCCGTGGTCTCCGGCGGCCTGGCCTGCGTGGTGGGCGTGGGGCTGCTGATGATGGCCATGCCCTCGCTGTACGCCTACGACAGCGAGGACGCCCTGGCGGAGATGGCGGCCGCCGCCGGCTAGGCGAGCGCGGACCGCAACAGCGCGGCCGCGTTCGCGCGCATGAGCGCGGCGGCCTGCTCGCGCGGCAGCCCGGCGATGTCGGTCAGCCACACGAAAGCCTCGATGCCGAGCGTCGCGCCGATGCCCAGCACCAGCCGCCTGAGCTCCTCCTCGGGCAGCTTCCCGCGAAGCGGTGCCAGGGCGTCCTCGATCCAGCCGATTCGCATGCCGCGGTTCATCGGCACGTCGGGCCGCTCCGCCGGGGACCCGAGCGACAGCCGCAGCACCGTGCGCTGCTCGGCCTCGTACTTGAGGATCCGCTCCGTCTGGTTCGCCGCGGCCACGTCGAGCCGCGCCGCCGGGTCGGCCGGCGGGTCAGGGCCGAGCAGGGACTCCTGGTCGATGTGGGGGTAGGCCGCCACGAGCAGGTCGCGCAGGCTGGGGAAGTAGCGGTAGGCCGTGGTGCGCGAGATCGAGGCCGCGGCCGCGGCGCCCTCCATGGTGGGCGTGACGCCTTGTGCGAGCAACGATCGCGCTCCGGCGACCAGCGCCTCGCGCGTGCGGGCCTTCTGGCTGACGCGCCCCGTCCGTTCATATGGCACAGTCACTCCCATCATGATACAGTAGGTGCCATGAGCACTGCGGTACCGATCGTACGAGCCGGGGGAGAGGGCGAGCGGCTTCGCTTTCACGGCGGCGGCCTGCTGACCATGAAGGCCACGGCCGAGGAGACCGACGGCGTGTTCCTGCTGTTCGAGGACTTCATGCCGCGCGGCAAGACCACGCCCCTGCACATCCACGCCGACGAGGACGAGACGCTGATCGTGCTCGAGGGCGAGCTGCTCGTGCACATCGACGGCGAGGACCACCCGCTCGGCAGCCGCGGTGTCGCGGTAGCGCCACGCGGGGTTCCGCACGCCTTCCTCGTGACCTCGGAGACGGCCCGCATCCTCACCCTGCAGACGCCCGGCAGCGCGGAGTCGTTCTACCGCGGTGCCAGCGAGCCGGCGAGCGGCGGGAACGACGACCCATCGGGGCCCGTCGACTTCGACCTGGTGCGTCAGTCGGCCGAGCGCTCCGGCGGCATGCAGGTGCTGGGCCCGCCGCCCTTCAAGACCTAGTCCAGGCGGCAGGTCGAGTCGTGTTAGGGTGCCCAAACTCTTAGGGTCCCCTAACAGTTCATGACCGAGCTCGCCGCACTGCCAGCAGTCCACTTCGTGATCGGCCTTCGTGAGGGGGTCGAGGCCGCGCTGATCGTCGGGATCATCGGCACCTTCCTGCATCAGCAGGGCTGTCGCGACGCGCTGCGCTGGATGTGGGCGGGCGTCGGACTGGCCGTGGCGCTCTGCGCGAGCGTGGCCGTTGTGCTCCAGCTGGTTGACGAGGACCTGCCGCAGCGCCAGCAGGAGGGCTTCGAGGCGATCGTGGGCCTGATCGCGGTCGTGATGGTGAGCAGCATGATCGTGTACATGCGCAGGCACGCCCGCAGCCTGGGCGAGGAGCTGCGCACGAACGCCGCGACCGCGCTGCTCGCGGGCTCGGCGTGGAGCCTGGTGGCCATGGCCTTCCTCGCGGTCATGCGCGAGGGGCTCGAGACCGCGATGTTCCTGCTCGCCGCGTTCCAGTCCTCGGCGGGCATGAGCCCGGCGGCCGCGGGCGCCGGCGCCCTCGCGGGCCTGGGCGTGGCCACCGGCATCGGGCTCGCGATCTACCGCTTCGGCGCGGGCATCAACCTCGCCCGCTTCTTCAAGGTCACGGCGGTGCTGCTCGTGGTGATCTCCGCCGGCCTGATCTCGAGCGCCCTCCATCACGCCGCGGAGGCCGGCCTGATCGGCGCCGGCCAGAACCGCGCGCTCGACCTCTCCGCGGTGATCGTGCCGAGCGCGGACTCGATCAGCTCGGGCCTGATCACCGGCCTGCTGGGCGTGTACCCGTTCCCGACCGTCGCGGAGGTCGTGGGCTGGCTCGTCTACGCCATTCCGATGCTCACCTTCGTGCTGTGGCCCGACCTGCGCGCCCAGTCCGGCGGCGAGCCCGTGATCTCGATGGACGCCCACATCCGGATGGCCGCGCCCGGCAACAACGACGGCGAGGAGATCCTCCGGCGCAGCTACGCCTACACCGACGGCGTGGACCCCCGCACCGGGCTGCTCGACGCCGGCCTCTTCTTCGTCTGCTTCCAGCGCGACCCGCAGCGCCAGTTCGCCGCGATCCAACGCCGGCTCGGCGCCAGCGACGCCCTCAACGAGTACATCCAGCACACCAGCAGCGCACTCTTCGCCATGCCCCCAGGCGCGAGCGGGTCCGGCTTCGTTGGCGAAGGGCTGTTCGCCTAGCCCAGCGGGCCGCCGGCCGCGGGCTCGTCCACGTCGATCTGAACGGCGCGGAACACATGGCCGAGCATGGCGTAGTAGCCGGTGGTCACGAGAAGCTCGATCAGCTGCTCGGTGCCGAGCTGCCCATGCGCGTCGGCGACCAGCTCGGCGGCGGGGATCTCCTCGACCAGTGAGGCCTCGACCAGCCGTAGAACGGCCAGCTCCCGGGCGTCGAAGGCGCCCTCGTCGATGCGTCCCTGCTGCAGGGCCTCGATCTTCTGGTCGCTCACGCCCACCGACTGCGCGATGGGGACGTGCTGCACCCACTCGTAGTCGGTGCGCGTGACCTGGGCGACCCGCAGGATCACGAGCTCGCGCAGGGCGTTGTCGAGCTCGGTCTTCGTGAGGATCGCCTCACCCAGGCGCAGCGCGGGCCCGGCCAGGTTGGGCGCGTTCGCGAGCATCGTGAACACGTTCAGCTTGAGCGGCAGGCGCTCGACCAGCGCCTGAACGCGGGGGTCGTCGCTCTCGTCGGCGTAGGGCACGCGCGCCACGCCGGGCAGCTTACGAGGCCAGCTGTTTCCGTACGGCGGGGACGACCTCGGTGGCCAGCAGCTCGATCGAGCGCATCGCCTTTTCGTGGGGCAGGTCGCCGATGCTCGTCTGGGCGAGAAAGCGCTGGTGGCCGAACAGCTCGTGCTGGAAGAGGATCTTCTCGATCACGTCCTGCGGGCTGCCCACCACGAGCGCGCCGCGCGGCGAGCGCAGCGCGTCGAATTGGGTGCGGCCGATGGGCGCCCAGCCGCGCTCGCGCCCGATGCGGTTCATCATCCCGGCGTAGGCGGGCAGGAACTCCTCGGCGGCCTGCTCCGGGGTGTCGGCCACGTAGGTGTGCGAGTTGATGCTCAGAGGCAGCTCGGCAGGGTCTTGCCCCGCGTCGCGCGCCGCCTGGCGGTAGCTCGACCAGCGGGACGAAGCGCTCGGGCGTGCCGCCGATGATGGCCAGCGCCATCGGCAAGCCGAGCGATGCCGCGCGGATGGCCGACGGCGGGTTGCCGCCCACCGCCAGCCAGATCGGCAGCGGGTCCTGGAGCGGACGCGGGTAGACGGCCATGCCATCGAGGGCCGCCCGGTGGCGGCCCGACCAGGTCACGCGCTCGGAGCGCGTGAGCTCGATCAGCAGCTCGAGCTTCTCGGCGAACAATGAGTCGTAGTCATCGAGGTCGTAGCCGAACAGCGGGAACGACTCGATGAACGAGCCGCGGCCGGCCATGATCTCTGCGCGCCCGCCGGAGATCAGGTCGAGCGTGGCGAAGTCCTGGAACACGCGCACCGGGTCGTCCGAGCTGAGCACCGTGACCGCGCTCGTGAGACGGATCCGCTCGGTGCGCGCCGCGACGGCGGCGAGCACGGTGGCGGGGGAGGACACGAGGAAGTCCGGGCGGTGGTGCTCGCCGATGCCGAACACGTCGAGGCCGAGCCGGTCGGCCAGCTCGGCCTCCTCCAGCAGCTCCGCCATGCGCCGCTCGCCGCCTGCGGGATCGTGCAGCTCGGCGAAGGTGTAGAGGCCGATCTCCATGGCGGGCGACGCTACCAACGGCGACTACTCTTTCGGCCGTGAACGATGCGCTGGCCAGCCGCCCCGCCTGGTACGTGATCGGCCTGCTGGTGGGCCTGGTGACCGTCGGCCTGCTCGCCACGATCAACGAGCGCGTTGGCGTGCTGGGCGGCTACTCGGCCATCGTGGAGCGGGCGACCGGCCGCACGAAGGCGCTGTCCTGGAAGGCCTGGTTCCTGTTCGGCGTGCTGGGCGGCGCGTTCCTGTTCCGGCTGCTGGCGGGGTCGAGCGTGGTCCCGCACGGCTACGGCTGGCTGACGCGCGAGTTCGGCGCCCACGCATACTTGCCCATAGGGGCGCTGCTGCTCGTGTCCGGCGTGCTGACCGGCTTCGGCGCCAAGGCTGCCGGCGGTTGCACCTCCGGCAACGGAATCGGCGGCACCTCACTGGCGTCGCCGGCCAGCTTCGTGGCCACGGGCACCTTCATGGCCACCGCGATCGTCGCGAGCTTCGTGATCAAGGGGCTCACCTGATGGCCGTGCGCGCCGCCGCGGCCGGCTTCGGAGCGGTCTTCGGCTTCGCGATCTCCTGGGGGCAGTTCACCGATCCCGACCGCATCCGCGACATGCTGCTCCTGAACGACCCCTACCTCTACCTGATGATGGCCACGGCGGTCGCGGTCGGCTTCGTGGGCACCCGCCTGCTGCGCCGCTTCCGCGCCCGGGCGCTGATCACCGGCAACCTGATCCGCTGGGACGTCACTCGCCCGCAGCCTCGGCACGTGATCGGCGCGGTCATCTTCGGGCTCGGGTGGAGCCTGTCCGACTCCTGCCCCGCCCCGATCGCCGGACAGCTGACCCAGGGCGTGGGCTGGAGCGTGTTCACCGCCGCGGGCGTCGCCATCGGCGTGCTCGGCTACCTCTCCTGGCAGGAGCGCCGCGCGGGCCAGGTCGTGGCGGAGGCCGCATGAGGGTCGCCGTGCTCGGCACTGGGGTCGTGGGCCGTACGATCGGCTCGAAGCTCATGCAGCTGGGCCACGAGGTGACGATGGGCTCGCGCAGCGCGGACAACGAGAGCGCCGGCGGCTGGGCGAGCGAAGCTGGGGAGAAGGCCGAGCACGGCACCTTCGAGGACGCGGCGGCGGCCGGCGAGCTCGTGTTCAACTGCACGGCGGGCACGGCGTCGCTGGAGGCGCTGGCCGCGGCAGGCGCCGACAACCTGAGCGGCAAGCTGCTGATCGACGTGTCCAACCCGCTCGACTTCTCGGGCGGCTTCCCGCCCTCGCTTTCGGTGATGGGCGACGACAGCCTGGCCGAGCAGATCCAGCGCGCCCACCCCGACGGTCGCGTGGTCAAGACGCTCCACACGATGAACTGCGCGGTGATGGTGGATCCCGGGCGCCTGTCCGGCGACCACGACGTGTTCGTGTGCGGCGACGACGACGGCGCCAAGGCGCAGGTGAGCGAGCTGCTCCAGAGCTTCGGCTGGCCCGCAGGCTCGGTCGTCGACCTCGGCGAGCTGTCCGCCGCGCGCGGGACCGAGGCCTACGTGCTGCTGTGGGTGCGCCTGTACGGCGCCTTCAGCACCGGCGACCTGAACATCAAGGTCGTCCGCTGAGCCCTTCCTTCGAGCGGCTCGACTTCGTCTACATGCCAAGCCGCGACGTCGCGGCCGACCTGGAGAGCCTCAGCGAGGGCCTGGGCGCCGAGGTCGTGTTCGCGATCGAGGCCTTCGGCGCGCGCGTGGCGATGCTGCGGCTGGCGCAGGGCTCGCCCGAGCTGCTGCTTGCGGACCATCTCGAGGGGGAGCGGCCCGTGCTCGTGTACCGCGTCGACGACCTCGAATCGGCCGTGAGCGAGCTGTGCGCCCGCGGGGTCGACGCCGGGCCGGAGCTGGGCATCCCGCACGGGCCGCTCCACTCCTTCAGCGTGGGCGGCGGCCAGCGGGTCGGCCTCTACGAGCTGACGCGCCCGGAGACGGCGGCGCGCCTGGCCGGCAGGCGCGACTTCTGAGCCAGGTCGAGCAGGCCTGGGAGCGCCGGCAGAACGCGCCCTACCGCAAGCTCGTGCTCAGGCCGTAGCTCGCGGCAGGGCGCCCTGCGTCCTACTCGGCGTTCGGGTACGGATCCTCGCGGCTGTCGCCCCCGCTCACGGTCGACCAGCTGCCGTTCGCGCATTCGGGGCAGGGGGGAAGCGACTGGGTCGATCCCACCTCCAGTTCATTGCCGCAGTTGGTGCACCGGTAGGTGCCTGCGGATACGTCGCTGCCGGCCGGAATCGGCTCAGCCATCGTTGCTCCCCTCGTAGGTGTCGGAACTCATCAGGCTTCGATCGCGGCCCGGTCGATCTTCTTGTGGTAGCGCTCGCCCGCCTTGCCGCCGAGGATCGACACCAGAGCGGTGCCGATCAGGACAGCCGCCAGGGCGATCAGGCCACCCTTGGCGAGCGACCCCTCGTCGATCGGGATGCGGGGCAGGTGCAGTTGGTTGAGCACGTTGTACTTCGAGCCGAACGCCGCGCCGGCCACCGCCAGCGCGATCGTCACGAGCAGCCCGAAGAGCCAGGCGCCGAGGCCCTGCCGCCCGCCGTCGAAGCGCGACAGGCGGCCGGCCACGTAGCCACCGGAGTAGTAGGCGATCAACAGCACCACCAGCAGCAGGATCGCCCCGGCCAGGCTGAGCGTGCCCGCCTGTGACTTCGCCTGCGAGCCGGTCACCTGCGTCAGCCCGATCGCTGCTCCGGCGGCGCTCAGGATGGCGGTGAGAATCGCCGCCATCCCGATTGCCACGAGCCACCCGAAGAACGCGGCGCCGATGTTGAAGCCGCCGTAGGCCTCACGTCCGCGCTCGCGCGCTCCGAGCAGCGCCTCCCGGCGCCGTTCGCGGTCATCTGCCTCCCGCGAGCGGTCTGTGCCGCCGATCCGGTCCAGAATTCCTGCGTCCTTGTCGCGAGCCATCGGCTAGCCCTCCGCGGGCCGGGCCTCGACCCGCCGGCGGCCCTCCTCGGCCTTGTCCTGGGCGCGGTCCTTGCCGAGCTCCACGTCGCGCCGCACCTGGCCGCGCTGCTCCTGGCCCTTGCGGTAGGCGTCCTCGAGCAGCCGGCTGGCCACGTCGCGGCCGCCGAGGCCGAACGCCAGCGCCAGGCCAAGGCCCAGCGAGCCGATCAGCACGGTGAACGTCACGGTCACGATCTCCGGTGCGATCTTCAGCTGGTTCAGCACCATGAACAGGCCGATCACCAGCACGAGCGTGGGGATGATCGTGCCGACGAGCTTGCCCGTGGGCGTATCGCCGAGCAGCTTGGCCGCAGCGGCGCCGGCGGCGCCGGCCACAGCGGCCGCCACCACGAAGATCACGATGGCTGCGATCACGTTCGGCAGGTAGGCGAGCACCTGGTTCATGAAGGCGGTGACCGCCGGGATCTTCAGCGCGCCGATCGCCGCGGTGAGGACGAACACGAAGATGATCCAAAAGGCGACCTTCGCGATGCCCGCGGCGGGACTGGCGTCCGGCGATACGCGTTCCACGTACTGGCCCGCGTCGGACTCGTGAAGGGCCCTGTCGACGCCGAGCTTGCGAAACGCGCGGCGGATGATCCCGGCCACGAGCTTCGCGATGAAGTAACCGATGACCAGGATCACCAGGAAGGCGATCAGGTTCGGCAGGAACGCGAAGAACGAATCGGCCCCCTTCTGAATGCTGTCCGAGACTTTGACTGCGGCTATCACGTCGTCCCTCTGTCGAAGATGTCGTCAGCCCCTAGGACAGGCGATCGGCCTCTTGGGTTACGCGTAACCCGAAGTCGCTCTGGGCGGTCCTAGGTTTGTTGGCGCGAAAAGCGGAGAACGAAGGCCTGAGTGGAGACCGACGAGCAACTCGTGGACCGCGCCCTCGCGGGCGACCTCGCGGCGTTCGAGCAGTTGGTGGAGCGCCACCGCGACGCGGTCTACCGCGTGGCGGCTCGCGTGGTCGGCTATCCGGAGGCCGAGGACGTGAGCCAGGACACCTTCGTGCGCGCCTTCTACAGGCTGGCGCGTTGGCGCAGGGAGGGCCGCTTCCGCGCCTGGCTGCTGCAGATCTGCCACAACACGGCGCTCAACGCGCTCGAGCGCCAGCGGCCCGAGGTGGCCGGCGAGGAGCCGGCGGAGGAGGAAGAGGTCGAGAACGGCGTGCGCACGCCCGTGGACCTGATCGAGGGCAAGGAGCGCCGCGAGCGCCTCGAGACCAAGGTTGCGCTGCTGGGCCGAAACCACCGCACGGTGCTGGTGCTGCGCGACGTGGAGGGCCTGAGCTACGAGGAGATCGCAGCGGTCACCGACAGTCCGCTCGGCAGCGTGAAGGGGCGCCTGCACCGCGCGCGCGGCGAGCTGATCGAGCTGTTGCGGCGCAACACCTACGACTGGGACCTGCCCGATGACGAGTGATCACGACTTCGCCTCGCCGGCGGAAGAGCGCCTCGACACCCACATGGAGCTTGTGCGGGCAGAGCCGCCCGCCGCGAGCCAGGCCCTCGCGCGCCGGGTCTTCCGCACGCTCCGCTGGCAGCGCCTGCTCGTGGTGCCGCTGCGCGCCGGCGCGGCGCTCGCCTACGGCCTCATCCAGGGAGTGCGCACGCTGCTGGGCGGGAGGCGCGCGCGATGACGCTCGCCGTGCAGGTGATCGACCAGGCGGGCAAGAACCTCGGCGGCTTCCTTCCGCGGATCGGCGGCGCGCTGGCGCTGCTCGCCTTCGGCCTGGTGATGGTCCGTGTCGTGACCTGGGTCCTCAGCCGCGGGCTCACGGCGGCCGGCGTGGACACCCTGGGCGAGCGCTGGGGCGTGCACGACGCGCTCGAGCGCATCGGGCTCGAGCGCTCGATGGTGAAGCTGTTCACCCGCGGCCTGCGGATCGCGCTCAGCCTGGTCGTGGTCTTCGCCTCGCTCTCGCTGCTGGGCCTGCAGTTCCTGAGCGAGTCGCTCAACGCGGCCGTGCTGTTCCTGCCCAAGCTGCTCGTGGCCCTGGCGCTCCTGCTGGCGGGCACGATCCTGGGCGGCGTCGCAAGGGAGCGCGTCGACCGCATGGCGGACCAGATGGACCTCCCGGTCCCGCTCGGCCAGCTGGCGCAGGTCGGCGTGATCGCCGTCTTCGCGATCACCGCGCTCGCCCAGGTAGCGATCTCGTCGGTGATCCTGCTCCTGCTCGTGGCGATCCTGCTGGCGGGCGTCTGCGCGACGCTCGCCCTCGCCTTCGGGCTGGGCGGCCGCGAGATGGCCCGCTCGCTGAACGCGGGGCGCTTCGTGAGCGCCTCGTTCGAGCTCGGCCAGGAGGTCTCCGTGGGCGAGCTGCGCGGCAAGATCGTGGCGCTCGAGCCCGCGGCGACGATCCTCGAGGTGGACCACGGGAGGGTGCGCGTGCCCAACCAGCTGATGGTGGAGACGCCGGTCACGATCCACGAAGAACCCGCGGCAGGCGTCTAGTCGTTTTGCGCCAGCCGTAACGGGGTACCGCTCCCGCACTCGTCGAGCGTGGAGGGGGACGGCAGGTGGTACGGACTCGAGTTCTGTGTGCGGTGGCCGTTGGAAGCGCGGTCGTGTTCGGCCTCAGCGCCTGCGGCGGATCCAAGTCGAAGATGGCGCCGCCGCCCGACCCGGTCACCATGGCGCTCAAGGCCCCTGGCGTGCGCAGCGTGATCGTGCCCAAGCAGAGCTCGTCGCTCACGATCGTGGTGCCGCCGTGCGGCAGCGCCTCGCTGAAGCAGAGCTCCACCGCTACTCCGCCCGGCTCGAACCAGATCGTCGTGCCGAAGAGCACGCTCGACCAGACGGTGGCGGTCCAGCCCTGCATGCAGGGCGCGGGCCAGAAGAACGCCGAGAAGTCCAGCACCGTGCTGCTCAGCCCCGGCGGCAGCGGCTCGCCGCAGACCTCCGGTCAGCAGGCTGGAACGCCGCAGAACCAGCTGCTCCTGCCGAAGAACAGCAACATCACGAAGCTCATCGTGCCGCCCTGCGTGGTGCAGACCAGCTCGAGCAGCAGCAGCTCCAGCGGCAGCTCGGGCGGGCAGTCGGGCGGCAACACCACCGCCCTGCCGGCCACGGGCACGAAGACCGCCCTGACGGCGCCGCCCTGCCAGGTGCAGATGTCGAGCAGCAGCAGCAGCTGAGCCGGCCGTGTTTCGCGGGAACAAGGTTCCTTGGATCGCCGGTGCCGTGCTGATCCTGATCTTCCTGATCGGCGCCTTCGCGCTGGGCAGCAAGAAGAAGAAGACGACACCGGCGTCGATCCCCGAGACCGCGCGCGCCCTCGTGGGATCCGCGGACCGGGCGCGGACGGTCATCGTGCCGCCCTGCCAGACGCCGCTCCAGGACACGGTGAAGAACGCCCGCGCCGGCAAGCCCACGCCGGGCGCCACCACGCTCGAGCTGCCGAAGGGCAAGGGCCAGCGCACCGTGTTGGTGCCGCACTGCCAGCCCGGGACGGGCTCCACCACGCTGGACGGGACGATTCCGTCCGCCGCCGTGGTGCTGGGCGACACCACGCGCCGCACCGAGACCGAAGGCGGCATCCAGGCCGACGGCTTCCTCGCGCGCTCGCAGCTGGTGCTCAGCGGCGGCGCCAGCGCCAGCACGATCGTGGTGCCTCCGTGCACTAAGAAGGGCGGCTCGAAGGGCGGCGACGCGGTTCTAGGCGGAGGCGGCGGCTCGGGCGTGGCCGTGGCCCCCGCCTGCTGAGCTGCTCGAGCGCCCGCGCTCGCGAAGCGCCGCCAGCAGCGCGAAGCCGCCCACCGCGGCGGCGGCGCCCAGCGCGCCGAAGCCGGGCACCGCGGTGCGGGCGCTGAACTCGACCGTGGCCACCGGCACCACCATCAGCGTCCAGGCCGTGAGCGCGAACAGCGCAGCGGCGCGGCGCGCGCGCCCTCGGGTCAGCACCGGCCCGGCAACCGAGAGCAGCGCCAGCAGCACGAACAGCGCCCCCTCGATGCGCGTGACCGACTCGTAGTCGCGCAGCGCGCCGAGCAGCCCGCGACGGACCCTGAAATGGCCCGCGTCCGTGTAGTGCTTGGCCCGGGCCACCCTCAGGCCCTCCTTCTGGAACATCCGGTTGAAGAGGATCTTGCCGTGTACCAGGTCGTCGTAGCTCGGGCCGCCGCCGTAGCCCTCGAAGCTGTTCGGCGCCACGTAGCGCAGCAGGCCCGCGCCCACCTCGGTGGCGTAGTCGAGCGGCTGGCCCCAGACCACCGACCAGGCGAACGCCGCCACGTCGTCGGTCTCGGCCGCCGTGGCCACGTGGGGGTTGTCGAAGTAGCGGACGGCCGGCGAGTAGTACCAGTTGAAGGTGTACTGGTAGGTCAGCGGCCGCTCGGAGCGGGGCGTGGTCTCGCACAGCACCTGCGTGGGCGGCGGCGGCGTGAACTTGTGGCAGTCGGCGAATGGGGCCACGCGTCCGTACAGGTTCCAGATGCCGTTGCGGCTGAGGCCGACGCGGCCGGTCTGATGCTGCTCGGCGGCGTAGTAGGGACCGATCACGGCCAGCACCGCCAGCGCCCCCGCGGCCGTCAGCGCCAGCCGGCGCTTGAAGGACGCGGCGGGGGCGATCAGCATCCAGAGCGCGTACACCGCGAACAACGGCACGGCCACCACCCGCACGCTCGCGGCCAGGGCCAGCAGCAGGCCGCATGCGGCGGGCCATGCAAGGCGCTCGCCGTCCAACGAGCGCACGCCGCAGTAGAGCGCGGCCGCCACCAGGAACACGAACAGCGACTCGCTCACTGCGGCGTGCTCGAGGAAGACGCCGTCGGCGCCGAGGGCGACGATCGCGGCCGGCAGGAGGCCCCAGGCGCGCGAGGCACCCGTGCGGCCCACGGCCAGGTAGAGCAGGACGGCGGTGGCGAGCCCGAGCAGGTGCTGGAGCAGGGTCACGAGCGTCAGGCTCGGCGCGAGGGCGTGCAGCAGGTGCAGGAAGGCGGGGTAGCCCGCCGGCCGCAGGTTGTTCGAGAACAGCTCCGACTGCGACACGTCGATGTAGCTGGCGGCGTCGGGCCAGCCCATGAAGGCGGGCTGCCAGGCGACGACGAACAGCAGCCGCACCACGGCGCCCGCGACGAGGATCGCGACCAGAGCGCGAGGTATGCGCCGCCTGCCGTCCACGAAAGCCCGCTACCCGCGAAAGGCTCAGGCTATGCCCAGATAGGCCTCTCGCACACGCGGGTCGTCCAAGAGCTCGGCGCTCTCGCCGCTCGAGACGATCCGGCCGGTCTCGAGCACGTAGCCCCGCCCGGCGATGCGAAGCGCCGCGTCCACGTCCTGCTCCACGATCAGCAGCGCGGTGCCCTGCCCGGCCACCTCGCCGAGCCGCTCGAGGATCTCCTCCACGAGCTTGGGGGCGAGGCCCAGCGACAGCTCGTCGATCATCAGGAGCTTCGGCGCGCTCATCAGCCCGCGCGCGATCGCGCACATCTGCTGCTCGCCACCGGACATGCTGCCCGCCACCTGCCCGAGCCGGTCCTTCAGGTGCGGGAACAGCTCCAGTGCGCGGTCGATCCCGGGTCCCTCGCGCCCCGCGAAGGCGCCGGCCATCAGGTTCTCCCTCACGGTCAGCCCCGCGAACAGGTGGCGGCCCTCCGGCACGTGGGCGATGCCGCGGGACACGATCCGCTCGGCGGCGAGCCCGGTCACCGAGTCGCCGTCGAAGCGCGCGTCGCCGCCGGTCGTGGGGATCAGCCCAGACAGCGCGCGCAGCAGCGTGGTCTTGCCGGCCCCGTTCGAGCCCACCAGGGCGACGATCTCCCCGTCGCCCACGGTCAGGTCGACCTCCCGGAGCACCTCCACCTGGCCGTAGCCGGCGCTGAAGCTCGACACCTCGAGCATCAGGCCTCGCCTTCCTCTCGCGCTCGCTTGGCATAGCTCTGGCCCAGGTAGGCCTCGATCACACGCTCGTCCTTCATCACCGTCTCGGGGTCGCCGTGCGCGAGCTCGGCTCCCTCGTGCATGACGAGCAGGGAGTCGGACACTGCCATGATCGCCTTCATCACGTGCTCGACCACGATGATGGTGACGCCCTCCTGCTTGAGCGACGCGATCAGGTCGAGCGCCGGCTGGATCTCGCCGGGCCGCAGCCCGGCCATCACCTCGTCGAGCAGCAGCAGGCGCGGCTTCATCGACAGCGCCTTGGCCAGCTCGAGCCGGCGGGCGTCGGCCACGGAGAGGTCGCCCGGGGACGCCTCGGCCCTGTCGAGCAGGCCCACGCGCTCGAGCGCCTCGCCGGCGTGGTCGATCGCCTCGCGCGCGGAGGACGAGCGCTCGGGCCCGAACATGCCGCCGATCGCCACGTTCTCGCGCACGCTGAGGTCGCGGAACGGCTTCACGATCTGGAACGTGCGCGCCACGCGCGAGCGGGCGATCGTCCAGGGGCGCTGGCCGGTCACGTCCGCGCCGCCCACCAGCACCTGGCCCTCGCTGGGCTTCAGGTGGCCGGTGATCAGGTTGATCAGCGTGCTCTTGCCTGCGCCGTTCGGCCCGATCACCCCGAGCACCTCGCCCTCGTCCACGGAGAACGAGAGGTCCGACACGGCGGCGACGCCGCCGAAGCTTTTGGTGAGTCCACGGGTCTCCAGGACCGCGCTCATAATCGGTAGGCCTTGACGGCCTGGAACAGGTTCACGCGCCGCTCGCGCCAGGCGTCGCGGGTGAAGTTCACGACTCCCATCGGCACCATCAGCACGGCGATCACGATGATCGCCCCGAACACGAAGGTGTGGTAGTCGGTGAAGTTGTCGCGCAGCCACTCGGACAGGTACTGCAGCGACACCGCGCCGATCATCGGGCCCAGCACCGTGCCCGCTCCGCCGAACACCGCCATCACCACCATCAGCACGGTGATGTCCACACTGAACAGGCGCGTGGGGTAGATCGACACCTGCTGGTAGGCGTAGATGGCGCCGGCCAGCGAGGTCAGCAGGCCCGCCAGGGCGAACGCGGCGATCTTGGCGCGCGTCGTGTTGATGCCGGCCGCGGCGGCGGCGTCCTCGTCCTGGGAGATTGCCCGCAGGGCGTAGCCGAAGCGGCTGCGGGCCACGCCCCAGACCACCAGCATCGTGACCACCGCCAGGGCCAGGAAGTAGAAGTAGAAGCCCGTGTTGCCGGGATAGGAGGCGGTTGCCTTCTCTCCGACGGCCGGGATCGTGATCCCCTTGCCGCCGCCCGTCAGCCCGGTCAGGTTGATCACGACCTCGCGCACGCCCTCGGCCACTCCGAGCGTGGCGATGGCGAAGTAGTGGCCGCGGAGCCGCAGGATCGGAATGCCCATCAGCACGGCGAAGCCCAGGCCCATCGCGGCGGCGGCCGGCAGCGTCACGAAGAAGCTGGCCCCCGCCTTGGCCATCAGCACGGCCGTGGTGTAGCCGCCGAGTCCGAAGAACACCACGTTGCCGAAGCTCGGGTAGCCGGCGAAGCCGCCGATCAGGTTCCAGCCCTGGGCGAGCACGACGAACATGAAGACGCTGCCGAGCGTGCGCTGCTCGGAGTCGAGCAGCAGGTATGTGGGGGCGAGGCACAGCACCACGAGCACGAGCACCGCGCCGGCCCAGGGCAGCCAGCCGCGCCCGGCCGGGAGGCGGGCAAGCGGGCGCTCGGCGGTCGCCACGGCGGGTCCGCTGCTCACGCCTCGGCCCTGGCCTCGTAGTACGGCTTGCCGATCAGCCCCGACGGCTTGACGATCAGCACCAGTACGAGCACGCCAAAGGCGATCGCGTTCACGAGCGTGCCCGAGAGGTACTGCCCGCCCCAGGCCTGCACCAGGCCCAGCAGAACGCCGCCCGCCAGGGCGCCCCACATGTTCCCCAGGCCGCCGAGCACCGCGATCACGAAGCTCTGCAGCGTGAACTCGCCGGCGGAGTTCGGGCTGAAGGTGTTGATGGTGCCGAGGATCGCCCCCGCCATGCCGGCCATCGCCGCCGCCAGCCCGAAGGTGATCGCGTACACGTGGCGCACGTTCATACCCATCAGGCGCGCGGCGGCGCGGTCCATGCCGGTGGCCCGGATCGCCAGCCCGATCCTGGTGCGGCCCATGAACAGCACCAGCCCGACGGTCACCGCCACCGACACGCCGAAGCCGGTCAGGCGGCCGTAGGGCACCCGCACGTCGCCCAGCCCCAGCGAGTTCTCCGACCAGCTCGTGTGCAGGGCGCGGAAGTCGGCGGTGAACAGCAGGATCAGCCCGTTCACGATCAGCAGGTTGAGTCCGAAGGTGAGCAGCAGCGTCATCCAGATCGGCGCGTTCACCACCAGGTTGATCAGGTAGCGCTGGACGATGTAGCCGGCCACGAACAGCCCCGCGGCAGAGGCGAACATGCCGAGGTAGGGGTCGAGCCCGGCGGCCTCGTTCAGCTTCCAGGCGATGTACGCGCCCACCACCACGAACGCGCCGTGGGCGAGGTTCACGATGTTCATCACGCCCCAGACGAGCGAGAAGCCCACCGCCACGAGGGCGAGCAGGCCGCCGTCGAGCAGCCCGTAGACCGTCGCCTGCAGGAACTGCGTCACGCTACTTCGCCGGCCACTGCAGCGGCTGCACCCTCTGGCTCTTCGGGAACACGGTCACGACCTTGCCGTTCTGCACCTGGATCGCCGACATCGGCTTGGTCACGTTCTGGCCCTGGCTGTTGAACTTGATCGGGCCGAAGAAGGACGGCATGTCCAGGGCGGCCACTGCGTCGCGCACCTTCTTGGGATCGGTCGATCCGGCCTTCTCGAGCCCCTTGACGAGCGCCAGGCAGGCCGCTGCGGCCTCGGCGCTGTGGTACTCCGCCGTCCCGCCGAAGCGCGACGTGAAGTCCTTCGCGTACTGCTTGGCCGAGCCGAACACTGAGTCGCTGCCCTTGGCCTGCGGGGTCCACTGCGTGGAGCCCACAACGCCGTTGGCCGAGTCGCCGAGCGCCTTCTGGAAGTCGGGCGTGGGGGGCGCCACGGTCTCGCCGAAGCCGCCCGAGGGCTTCACGCCCAGCTCCTTGCTCTGCTTGACGATCGCGATGCCCTCCTCGATGTGCACGGAG
>JBBQRG010000025.1:0-37655 GCA_038215095.1 Solirubrobacterales bacterium
ACCTCGTCGCCTCGATCCGCACCTGGGTCACCAACTGGAACGAGGACCCAAGGCCCTACGTCTGGCACAAGACCGCCGATCAGATCCTCGACAGCCTCGCCTCCTACTGCCAGCGGATCTCCGACTCAGGTCACTAGCGCGCCGCGGCTACCCTCCGAGGCCGCCTGGAGAGGTGACCGAGTGGCTTAAGGTGCACGATTGGAAATCGTGTGGGCGGTCAACGCTGCCTCGTGGGTTCGAATCCCACCCTCTCCGCCTCGCGGCTGCAAAGCGTCGCCTGTCGGCGTCATCGGTCGCTCGCGTGCTGAAGCACGCGTCGCTCCCTGCTTCCTTGCCAGGCTCGCTTTTCGCCGCGAGCTTTCCCGATCTCTCCCGCCTAGAGCGCGGCCACCGACAGCACCGGCGGCAGCCGTGTGGCCACGTTCGCCCAGCTCGCCCCGGCGTTCCCTGAGCCGAACACGTCGCCGGAGGTTGCTCCGAAGTAGAGCTCGAGGTCCTCGCCCTCGTTTGTCCAGTCGAAGGCCTCGCGCAGGATCGTCAGGTAGGCGTGCTCCTGCGGCAGGCCGTCCCCCCGCGGCGTCCAGCTCGCACCCGGGTCGCGGGTCTCGTACACGCGCACGCGGCTGTCGGGAGTGACGCGGTCGGTGTCGGCGGTGAGCGGGATCAGGTAGGCGCTGTCGGGGTCGGCCGGGTCGATCGCGAGTGGGAAGCCGAAGTCCGACGGCAGTCCGGCGGCGATGTCGGCCCACGACTCGCCGGCGTCGTCCGAGCGGTAGACGCCGCCGTGGAACTGCATGAACAGCCGCTCCGGGCGCCTCGGCGCGCGATGGAGGCGGTGCACGCACAGTCCGACCTCCTCCTCCGGCGTGTCCTCCGGCAGGTAGCGGGGCCATAGCCCCTGGTTGCCCTTGCGCCATGACTCGCCACCATCGTCGGTGAGCCATACCCCGGCGGCCGAGACCGCCAGCGCCACCCGGTCGGGATCGCCGGGCCAGGTGGCGATCGAGTGCAGGCACATTCCGCCGCCGCCGGGCTTCCAGTGCTTTCTCGTGGGGTGCTCCCAGAGTCCGCGGTTGAGCTGCCAGCTCGCGCCGCCGTCGTGGCTCTCGAAGAGCACACCGGGGTCGCCGCCGGCGTAGAGCTTGCCCTCGGCCTCGCCGGGCACGATCACCCAGATCCGCTCGAGCGCGGCGTCCCCGCCCTCGGGCAGCTCGACGCCGCTCGCCTGCTCCCACTCGCCGGCCGGGTCGTCCGCGTACCAGAGCTTCGGGCCGTAGAACGCCGAGGTCACGGACGCCAGCGCGCGGCCGCTGCGCGGGTCGCGCATGGCGTACTCGACCGGCTCGCCGGCGAACGCCCGCGCGGTCACGTCAAACGGCTCCCCCGCCTCGCCCTCGAGCACGAACAGGCCCTTCTTGGTGCCAAGCAGCAGCTCGGTCATCGCCTCATCCTCCCGAGATGGCGGGCAGGACGTCCACGCGGTCGGAGTCGCCGACCCGGGTGCCCCCGGCGCCGAGCTCGCCGTTCACGAAGACGTTGATGTGGCGGCGGATCAGGCCACGCTCGTCGAGGATCCAGCCGTCCATCGCCGGGTTCTCCCGCTCGAGCGACACCATCAGCTCGCCGACCGTGGCGCCCTCGACGAAGAGCTCGGCGCGGTCGCCGGCGAGCCGCTTGAGGGGGGCGCGCAGCCGTACGGTCGCCATGGCAAGGCCCTCAGCGGGGCCACCAGTCGAAGAAGGCCTCGCCGTCGCCGTCGTGGCGCGCGCCGAAGGCCAGCAGCTCCAGCCCGTCCGGCCCGGCCTCGAAGGAGCGCGTGACCGTGGGCGCCACGCGGACCGCGTCGAGCGCCCCGATCTCCTCCACCTCGTCGTCGAGCTTCACGCGCCCCGAGCCCGACACCACCACGTAGACCTCCTCGGCCTGCTCGTGGCGGTGGGCAAAGCCCGGGTGCGCGTCCGGCTTGAACCTGAGGAAGGTCAAGCCGGTGCGCTCGGCGTCGAGGTCGGCGCCGGCGAAGCGCACCTGCTGGAACTGATCGAGGCCCACGTCCGGCGCGGAGTCCTTAACCTCGGTGAGGCTCTTGACGGTGTAGGGGGCGGTCATAGGCCTACGCGACCTCGGAGTAGGCCGGCTCCGCCTGCGGCGGCTCGACCTCGGCCACGTCCGCCTGCTTCTCGGGCTGGATCACCACGAGCGCGACCACGACCGCGGCCACGATCAGCGCGGCGGCGATGGCGAACGCGACGTGGTAGCCGCCGACGAGCGCCGAGGGGACCGAGCTGCCATCAGCGAGCAGGCCCTTGGTGTGGGTCGCCGACAGGGTGGCGAGCACGGCCAGCCCGAGCGCGCCGCCCACCTGCATGCTCGTGTTCACGAGGCCGGAGGCCAGGCCGGCGTCCTCGCGCGTGGCGCCGGACATGGCGAGCGTCATGAGCGCGGGGAACGAGCCACCGGCTCCGAGCGCGAGCAGCACCATCGTCGGCAGCACGTGCTCCAGGTAGTTGCCGTCGACGGGCGCCCGCACGAAGAGCAGCAGGCCGATCGCCACCAGGACGAGCCCTGGGATCAGGGTGGTGCGCGCGCCGAAGCGCATGACGAGCTTCTCGGAGTAGCGCAGCGACATCACGCCCATCACGAGCGTGGCGGGCAGGAAGGCGAGCCCGGTCTCGAGCGCGTCGTAGCCGAGCACGCGCCGGAGGTAGAGCGCCCCGACGAAGAACATGCCGAACATCCCTGCCACCACCAGCGCCTGGACCACGTTTGCGCCGGAGACGTTGCGCGAGCGGAAGATCCGCAGCGGGATGAGCGGGTTCTCGGCCCTGTGCTCGCGCAGGAGGAAGGCCGCCAGCAGCGCCAGCGAGACGGCGCCGAGGGCAAGCGTCTGGGAGTCGCCCCAGCCACGCTCGGCCGCGGGCTTGACGATCGTGTAGACGCCGAGCATCAGCGAGCTCGTGATCAGCACCGCGCCGGGCACGTCCGCGCCGCCGCCGAAGCCGATGCCCTTCTCGCGCTCGAGCAGCCGCACGGCGAGCACCGCCGTGACGATGCCGATCGGGATGTTCACGAAGAAGATCCAGTGCCACGAGATCGCCTGCGTGAGAACGCCGCCCACCAACAGTCCGATCGAGCCGCCGGCCGAGGCCACGAAGCCGAACACGCCGATCGCCTTCGCCTGCTCCCGCGGCTTCGGGAACATCGTCACGATCATGCCGAGGATGACCGCTGAGGTCATGGCTCCGCCGACGCCCTGCACGAAGCGCGCGATCACGAGCATGGCCTGGCTGTTGGCAAGGCCGCAGAAGAACGACGCGAGCGTGAACACGGCGAGGCCGGCCAGGAATACCGTCTTGCGGCCCACGAGGTCGCCGAGGCGGCCGGCGAGCAGCAGCAGGCCGCCGAAGGCGATCAGGTAGGCGTTCAGCACCCAGGCAAGGCTCGACTGGGAGAAGCCCAGGTCGTCCTGCATGGACGGCAGGGCGACGTTCACCACGGTCCCGTCCAGCACGATCATGAGGAAGCCCACGCACAGCACGTAAAGGGCGATCCAGCGGGTTCTGTCGGTCTGCGCGGTCATCGGTTCGGCTCCTTGCATCTGGTGCATCTCGGTCACGTTCGGCACTGTAACACAGCTTGTCCTAGTTTAGGACTGACTAAACCTACATCAGGACTAAAATGCGCTAGACTGCCCATTGCAATGGCAAGCACGCGCACGTATGGCGAGGCCTGTGCCGCTGCTCACGCCCTCGATCTGGTGGGCGAGCGCTGGGCCCTGCTGGTGGTCCGCGAGCTGATGCTCGGCCCCAAGCGCTTCTCCGACCTGCGGTCCGGGATCGTGCACGCCAGCCCAAACGTTCTCTCGCAGCGGCTGCGGGAGCTCGAGGAGACGGGCGTCATCCGGCGGCGCAGGCTCCCCCCGCCCGTGTCCGCGCGCGTGTACGAGCTGACGGAGTGGGGCCGCGAGCTCGAGCCGGCGCTGGACGCGCTGGGCCGCTTCGGCGCGCGCTCCCCGTTTCGGGTCCCTGACGCCGGCATGAGCGTGGACTCCCACGTGCTCGCGCTCGGGGCCATGTTCGAGCCCGAGCTCGCCGGCGACCTCGACGCCACGATCCAGCTGCGCCTCGGCGAGGACCGCTTCCGCATCGGCATCTCGGGCGGCCTCCTCACGCACGTGCGCGGCGAGGCGCCGCGGCCCGACGCCGTGATCGACACCGAGCCCGCCACACTGGCCGGCCTGATCTGGATGGGCCTGCCGCTGACCCAGGCCGAGCGATCGGGTCAGGTGAAGATCGAGGGCGACAGGAAGCTCGTGAAGCGCTTCCTCGGGCTGTTCCCGCTGCCGCCGCTCGCCGAGCCGTAGAGTCCACGGGAGCCATGAGCAGCTTCGTCTCTCGCGGCTTCCGTGGGCGCCGCCGCACCCCCGAGGAGCTGGCCGACCGGATCCCTCCCGGCCAGTACTTCGAGCCCGGCTTCCCGGTGCTCACCGCCGGACCCACGCCGCGCGTGGAGCCCGAGACCTGGGCCTTCCAGATCGACGGCATGGTTGGCGCCGAGCGCGAATGGAGCTGGGACGAGTTCCACGCGCTGCCGTTCGAGACGGTGCCCTGCGACATCCACTGCGTGACGAAGTGGTCGAAGCTCGGCACCAACTTCGGCGGCGTCTCGCTCGACCTGCTGCTGGCCGAGGCGGAGCCGCAGGCCGCCTACGCCACGGCCTACTCCTATGGCGGCTACACCACCAACCTCGCGATCGACGACCTGACCGGCGGCAAGGCCTGGGTCGTGACCGAACACGAGGGCGATCCGCTCCCGCGCGAGCACGGCGGGCCCGCGCGGCTGCTGGTGCCCCACCTCTACTTCTGGAAGAGCGCGAAGTGGGTGGCCGGGCTGCGCCTGATGGACCACGACGAGCCCGGCTTCTGGGAGCAGAACGGCTACCACAACCGCGGCGACCCCTGGAAGGAAGAGCGCTATTGGAACGACTGACCGCGGTCGAGCAGCGCGCCCCGGGCCGCTGGCAGCTCGCGACCGTGACGGCGCTCAAGCAGGAGACGACACGCGTGAAGTCGTTTCGCCTGCGCGTGCCGATGTGGATGCCGCACCTGCCGGGACAGCACTACGACGTGCGGCTCACGGCGCCTGACGGCTACCGCGCCCAGCGCTCCTACTCGATCGCCTCCTCCGCGCTCGACGTTGGCGAGATCGAGCTGACGATCGACCGCCTCGACGACGGCGAGGTGTCGCCCTACTTCCACGACGTCCTCGAGGAGGGAGACGAGGTCGAGGTACGCGGTCCGTTCGCCTCGTACTTCGTCTGGCGCGGCGAGCAGCCCGTGACGCTGGTGGGCGGCGGCTCAGGCGTGGTGCCGCTGATGTGCATGCTGCGCCACCGGCGCCTCACGATGCCCGAGCTGCCGATGCGCCTCGTGTTCTCCGTTCGCAACGCCGAGGACGTGATCTACGCGGACGAGCTGGGCGACGAGACACTGCTCACCTATACGCGCGAGCCGCCGTCCGGCTGGCCGGGGCACACCGGGCGGATCGACGCGGAGCTGATCGCGCAAGCTGCGTTCGACGGCGGGACCGCGTTCGTGTGCGGGACCAACGGGTTCGTGGAGTCCGCGGTGGAGCTGCTGCTGGCCGGCGGCATGGAGCCCGGTGCGATCCGCACCGAGCGCTTCGGCCCGACCTAGCTAGAGCCCGAGCTCGCGCACGCCGGGCTCGTTCCAGCCCAGGTGATGGGCCAGCTCGTGGCGCAGCGTACGCTCGACCTGCGCGTCGAGCAGCTCCGGGTCGCCGCCGAAGTCGCGCTCGAGGGTGTCCTGGTAGATGACGATGCGGTCGGGGTAGTTGTCGCGGGCCACCGTGTCCCCGTAGTAGCGCCCGTACGCGCGGTACTGGTGGCCGCGCTGGGAGACCACCACCGGCACCGTCTCGAGCACCTCGAGAAACTCGGCCGGCAGGCGGTCCATCGCGTCCGCCACCAGCACCTCGAACTCCGTGGCCGCGGCGGCCAGGTCAGGCGAGCGGGCCAGCTCCTCGCTGCGGCGCACGACGCGGTCGAACTCCGGCTCGGTCATCCCCTCCCGGCCCATGAGCAGCACGCTGGCCCACGCGGTGATCAGGAGCAGCAGCACTCCGCCCGCGAGGAACTGCAGCAACTTCTCCGCCCCGTCCAGCGAGGGCGGGTTGAGCAGGAACAGCAGCGTTCCGACCGTGAACGCCGCCATCCCGGCGGCCTTGAGCGGGGCTCTGAGCTCGTCCCTCACATAGTCGAGGGTACGCGCCGCCTAGTCGGACTCGTCAGGGTCGCTGCTGCCGGCGGCGTCGGGGTTGCCCGTCGACTGCTCGTCGTCACCGGGCACGCCGGCGTTCTCCTCGGCGTCGTCGCGCGCGCCGGTGCCGCTGTCGTCGTCCGGCACCTGGCCCCCGGGTCCCTCCTCTGGCAGCTGGTCCGATTCCTCGTGCTCGCTCATTCGTCCTCCTCCTTGGATTCGTCCTCTTCGTCTTCCCGGTCTTCCTTGGCCAGGGGATCGGACTGCGCGCCCGGCACCTGCTGGTCGGCCTGCTTGGACTCCCAGTCGCTGCGGCTCTTGTCGATCCGCCCCGACACGCGCTCAGACTCCTGCTTCATCTTCTCGGCCTCGCGCTCCAGCTGCTCGGCCCGCTCGTCGTACTCCATCTGGCCTCCCTAGGTCTCGAGCCGCAGCGTACTGTGCAGCGATGCGATTTCGGACGACGATCCAGCTGAACGGCAAGACCGCCACTGGCATCGAGGTCCCGGAGGAGGTCATCGACGAGCTCGGGTCCGGCAAGCGGCCGCCGGTGCGGGTCACGATCAATGGCCACACGTAACGCAGCACGGTCGCGCCACGTGGGGACCGCTACCTGGTCGGGGTGAGCGCGGAGAACCGCGAGGGCGCCGGAGTCGAGGCCGGTGACGAGGTGGACGTGGAGATCGAGCTGGACACCTCTCCGCGCGAGGTGGCCGTGTCGCCCGACTTCGCGGCCGCGCTGGAAAGCGACGCGGCCGCCAAGAGCTTCTTCGAGAGCCTGACCCACAGCCAGAAGCAGTGGTACGTGCTGCCGATCGAGCAGGCCAAGAAGCCGGAGACTCGCGAGCGGCGCATCGAGAAGGCGCTCGACATGCTGCGCGAGGGCCGCAAGCGCTAGGCCCTCGGCTAGGCGGCCTCGCGCTCAGCCTGGCGGCGCTCTGCCGCCGACTGCAGGTCGCGCTCGCCCTTGGTCCGCACCCTCGGCCCGTCGTACGGGCCGGGCTTGGGCCGCGGCTTGCCCCCCGGGAAGGCCAGCCGGGCGATCGTCCGGTGAACCATGAACCACTGCTGCAACAGCGGCCCCGAGTTGTAGGGGAGCTCGTAGCGCTCGCAGATCTCGCGCACGCGCGGGGCGATCTCCCCGTATCGCGTGCTCGGCATGTCCGGGTAGAGGTGGTGCTCGACCTGGTAGCCGAGGTTGCCGCTGATCACGTGGAACAGCGGGCCCCCCTCGATGTTCGCGGCGCCGAGCAGCTGGCGCACGTACTTGGCGCCCCGGCTCTCGTCCTCGGTCTCCTCCTGGCTGAAGGTGTAGGTCTGATCCGGAAAGTGGCCGCAGAAGATGATCCCGTGCGACCAGATGTTGCGGATGATGTTCGCGGTCACGTCGGCCCACACGGTCGAGCGAAACGGCTCCCGGAAGGAGCGCCGCTCGATCAGCTCCCGCAGCAGGTCCTGCGCCCGCCGCGCGTTGGAGGGCCGGCGCACCCGGCCGCTCAGCTTGGCCCGCACGCGCTGTCGCCTGGTCTTGGGCTCGCTGAAGCCGGCGGCGGCCACGGCCAGGTCGATGCCGGTCGCCACGAGGCCGCTGATCAGCGGCCAGGCCACGTAGTCCTTGACGATCTGGGCCCTGGCCTTGCCGGCAATGCCCTTCAGGTCCTTGAGCAGGTCCTCCTTCGACTTCTCGCCCGAGCGGATGGCGTCGAGGTCGAGGTCGTGGAAGGCCACGCCCCACTCGAACAGCGTCATCAGCAGCACGTTGTAGAAGGGCTGGAAGAGGTAGGCCGGGTGCCAGGGCTGGTGCGGGTCGATCCGCATGATCTCGTAGCCCAGGTCCTTGTCCTTGCCGCGGATGTTCGTGTAGGTGTGGTGCACGTAGTTGTGCGAGTGCTTCCACGCGCGCGAGGTCGAGGCCGTGTCCCAGTCCCACGCGGTCGAGTTGATCACCGGGTGGTTCATCCAGTCCCACTGGCCGTGCAGCACGTTGTGGCCGATCTCCATGTTCTCGAGGATCTTTGCCATCGAGAGCGTGGCCGTCCCGGCCGCCCAGAGGGGGCGGAAGCGCGACCCGATCAGGAGAACCCGGCCGAGCAGGGCGAGCCGCCGCTGCAGGCTGATGATGCCGTGGATGTACGCGGCGTCGCGCTCGCCGAGATTCGACTTCACGTCCTCGTGCAGGGCGTCGAACTCACGACAGAGCTCCTCGATCTGCTCGGCGGTCAGGCGGTTGAGCGGGTTCTCGATCTGGTTCTCGGTTGCTGTCGGTGTCATGTGTCTTCCTCCTCGGTTGTCAAAGCTCGATCTCGACCGGACCCTCGGGGGCGTGGATGCAGGTGCGGATGTTCTCCCCCTCCTGCCCGCCCACCTTGCCACTACGCAGGTCGCGCACCTGGCCTGACACGAGCTTGCCGACACAGGTGTGGCAGATGCCCTCCCTACAGCCGTAGGGGAGTGTGAGCCCCTCCTCCTCGCCGGCCACGAGGATTGGCGTGCCGCCGTCGCACTCTGTCTTGCAGTCGCTCTCGAGGAAGACGATCGTGCCGCCCTTGCCCTCCTCGACGTCGCCGCCGATCCTCGGCTGGAAGCGCTCCACGTGGAGGCAGTCCGAGTCGCCGTGCGCGTCCCAGTGGTCGTCCATCGCGTCGAGCATCTCGGCGGGCCCGGAGAGGTAGGTCTCGCGCTCCTTCCAATCGGGACAGAGCTCGTCGAGGTCGGCGGGACCCATGCGGCCGTTCTCGGTCGTGTACTGGCGGTGCACGCGGAAGCCCTCGTGCTCGCGCTCGATCTCGTCGAGCTGATCGCCGAAGATCACGTCGGCCTCGTCGCGCGCCGAGTGGATCAGCACCGCGTCCTTCAGCTCGTCGTGGTGCGCGAGGGTGCGCAGCATGCTCATGATCGGCGTGATGCCGCTGCCGGCGCTTATGAAAAGGAGCTTGTCGGGCAGCTCGTCGGGCAGCACGAAGTCGCCCTCCACGCCGCCCAGGCCCACGATCGTGCCGGGCTCGCAGCCGCGCACGAGGAAGGGCGAGACCTTGCCCTCGTCCACGTTCTTGACGGTGATGCTGATGCAGCCATCCTCGCGCTGGGGGTCGGACGTGAGCGAGTACGCGCGCCAGTGGCGCACGCCGTCGATGTCGAGCCCGATCCGGAGGTACTGGCCGGGCTTGTGGGCGTCCCAGCGGTAGCCCGGCTTGATCAGGACCGTGGCGGCGTCGCGAGTCTCGGCGTCGATGCTCTCGATCCGGCCGCGCAGCTCGCGCGTCGACCAGAGCGGGTTGATCATCTCCAGGTAGTCGTCGGGCAGCAGCGGCGACGTGAGCGCGCGCACGGCGTCGAGTACCTTGCGCTGGATTCGCGGGACGTTGGGATCGGCGCCACGCTCAGGCATGACGCGCCAGACTAGCGCTTCTTACTCGCCAGTAACTTAGGTCATGAGCCGCCAACCCCCAGCCGGCCGTCATCTGCACTGGCGCCTGGTCCGCCTGCGGCCCCGGCTCGTGAAGCGCGGCTCGGTGCTGGCCCTGCTCGCGGTCGTCGGCCCCGGCGTGCTTGCGGGGCTGTCCGACGACGACCCGGCGGGCATCACGACGTACTCGATCCTCGGGGCCAAGTACGGCTACCGGCTGCTCTGGGTGCTCGCCCTCTCGACCGCGGCGCTGATCGTGTACCACGAGCTCGGCGCGCGCATGGGCATCGTGACCGGCAAGGGGCTGCTCGCGCTCGTGCGCGAGCGCCGCGGCCCGCGCGGCGCCAGGATCGCTCTCACCGCCCTGGTGGCGGCCAACCTGGGCACGCTCGCCGCCGAGTTCGCGGGCATCGCCGCCGGCTTCGACCTGCTCGGCGGGGTCAGCCGCTACATCAGCGTGCCACTCGCCGCGCTGGGCGTCTCCCTGCTCGTGCTGCGCGGGTCCTTTCACCGCGTCGAGCACGTGCTGTTGGCGCTGACCGGCGTGTTCGTCGCATACATCCTTTCCGGATTTCTCTCACATCCGGACTGGGGCGCGGCCGCCAAGGGCCTGGTGGTCCCCGGCATGCCGCTGACGCGCGAGGCGGTGCTCGTCGCGGTGGCCACGCTGGGCACGACGCTGGCGCCGTGGGGCCTCGCCTTCATCCAGTCCTACGCGGTCGACAAGAAGCTGAAGGTCGCGGACCTCCGGGACGAGCGCATCGACGTGATCACGGGGGCCGTGCTGACGGGGGTGATCGGCGTGTTCATCGTCGTCGCGTGCGCGGCCACGCTGCACGTGCGCGGGATCGAGATCAAGGATGCGAGCGACGCCGCGCGGGCGCTCGAGCCGCTGGCCGGCCACCTCGCCTCGACGCTGTTCGGCTTCGGCTTCGTGGGCGCGGCGCTGCTGGCCGCCGCGATCGTGCCGCTCTCCACCGCGTACTCGGTCGCCGAGGCGTTCCAGAAGCCCTGCGACGTGAACGCCAGCCTCAAGGAGGCGCCGCTCTTCTACGCCAGTTTCGTGGGGATAGTCGTGATCGCTGCGGGGCTCGTCCTGATCCCGGGAGCGCCGCTCGTGCAGATCCTCTTCCTCTCCCAGGCCCTGAACGCGGTACTGCTGCTCGTCCTGCTGCCCTTCATGCGGCGCCTGGCCCGCGACCCGGAGGTGATGGGATCGAACGCCATCGGCGGCGCCAGCCGCTGGCTGACAGGCATCGCGCTGGCGCTCGTAGCGGTTTCCGTGGGCGCGCTGGCCGTGCTGACCGTGACCTAGGAGTAGTGTCAGTCACACCCAATAGGACCGAAAGGTTGAGGACCATGGCAAGCCAGGTACACAACAGTGCGGTCAAGCGGCTGGAGTCGGCGTTGGTGGAACAGGACCGGCTGGGCGAGCGCTTCGACTCGGCGGTCGGCACGACCACCGAGTTCGGGGCCTTCATCCGGCTCCGCGCCGCGCGGGAGCAGGTTCACACCAGCGAGGCCTGGGTCCACTGGGTCGACGACTGGAACTACCGAGGGCTCAACGCGGGCCCGTTCGAGCTGCGCGCCGAGCGCTCGCCCTAGCGAGAACTACTGACTCGCCTCGTATTGGTCGTGTAGCTCCCACCAGCCGTAGGGAGGCGTCTGCCGGCGGCCGGGCGGGGTGTCCTCCCACTCCTCCTGGCGGCCGAGGGGCGTCAGGTCGAGGAACGTCCAGACGCTGCCGAGCGCCTCGACCCCGCGGCCGGTGGTCGCATAGCTCAAGAAGATGCGATCGCCGTCGCGCACGAACACGTCAAGCGCGAAGTACTCACTGGTCCCGCACGCCTCCTGGAACTCCTCGCCGACAACGGTGTACCACGGCATCGACCAGCCCATCCGGCTCTTGTACTGCTCGATCTGCGGCTGGGGCGCCCGCGACGCGAACGCCACCGAGGTGTCCCGGGCGCGGATGTGGGCCAGCTCGCTGAGCTGGTCGGCGAACATCGAGCAGCCGGTGCACGCCTTGCCATCTGGCGGGAACCAGAAGTGGTAGAGGATCAGCTGGGCGCGTCCCTCGAAGAGGTCGCCGAACTTGACGACGCCGTCGGGCCCCTCGAACTCGTAGTCGGCCGAGAACTCCATCATCGGCTGGCGGCGCCGCTCGGCGGCCAGGGCATCCCGCGCTCGCGTCGCCTGCTTCTCCTTGGCCAGCAGCGCCTCGTGGGCCTGCTGCCATTCCTGCTCGGTCACGATCGTCGGTAGCCCCATCGGTGCACCGTAGCACACTCAGTTCCTTCAGGGAACTAAGCTATTGTGAAGCCATGCAACGCACCGACTTCGCCCAGATGCCGTGCTCGATCGCCCGCAGCCTCGCCGTGGCCGGCGAGCCGTGGACACCGCTCGTGATCCGCGACGTCTACGTCGGAATCAACCGCTTCGACGACCTCCAGCGCGACCTCGGCATCTCTCGCAAGGTCCTTGCCGAGCGGCTCAGGCACCTGGTCGCGGCCGGGATGCTCGAGCGCCGGCCCTACTCGGAGCGCCCCCCGCGGCACGAGTACGTGCTCACCACGATGGGCTCGGAGTTCGTGGATGTCCTGATGGCGATGGTGGCCTGGGGGGATCGCTGGACGGCGGGCGAGGCCGGACCGCCGGTGCTCTACCGGCACCGCTCGTGCGGCCAGATCGCACATGTCGAGCCGCACTGCTCGGCCTGCGGCGAGGTCATGCGCTCGGGCGACGTCGACGTCGAGCCGGGCCCCGGCCTACCCGCTGACGCGGTCGAGCAGCTGCAGTAGCTCGTGAGCCGCCAGCTCGACGTCCTTGTGACGCCACTCGGCGGCCCGGTACTGGCACGCGATCAGGCCCGAGCGGTGGATGCGGCGAAAGTCGCCGTAGACGAAGCCGTACCTGGCCTTGGTCTCGTCGGTGGCGCCCTCGGTCAGCCCGAGGTGCCATTCGGCGTAGTCGTCCCAGGGGTGGGACTCCAGGTAGGCGTTCTCGTCGTCGGCCGACGGCTGGACGTCGCCCCACTCGCTGTCGAGCACGTACTGGCGCCCCTCGATGAGCTTCCGGGCATGCGCGACGCCGCGATCGTTTACGGAGTACGAGGCCACTGATCGCCCACGATACGCCGGAGCTCGCGAACGGCGGGTTCCCGAGGCACTCGCCGCTGCTCGCGGCTGCGCGCGTATTCGGCGTGTATCTCCTCGAGGGCGCCTCGGTGCGTCGGGAGCGAGTCGGCGAGCTTGCGTGCGGTCGCGGCCACCGTCAGCGGCAGCTCCGGCCGGCCCTCTTGGAGGCTCTCCAGGAAGAGGGCGGCCCGGGCCGCGTTGAAGGCCTTGCTCAGCGAGTCGCGCTCCACCCGCGTGCCCTCGTCGCGAAGGCAGGCGGCGTGCTCTGCGACCGCACGGGTGGCCGAGTCGTGGGCGGACCAGCCGCGCAGCGCCGGGAAGCGCGCCACCCGCTCTCCGTCGAGAAGCGCGAACGAGACCGGATCCGTGGCCGGGCACTGGGCCGCCCGTAGCCTGCCGCGCCCGAGGTCGACCTCCACGGTGGGCAGCAGGAGCAGCCGGCCCGAGCGCAGCGCGGCGTAGGACCAGCCGCTGCTCGCCCTGCACGCCGCGACAAGCGCGACGGGATCGCCGGGATCGCCATCCCGCAGCGAGAGGCTCTCGTCCGTGTACCACGGGAAGACTCGCGCCGCCCAGTCGGCCAGCGGCAACGCCGGGGGCCGCGGCAGCTCGTCCTCCGCAGCCGCCAGCGCGACTTCCTCGCCGGCGCCGGCGCGGGCGCAGACCACGGCTGCGACCTCCTCCGACAGCTCCACGAACCAAGGCAGTGCGCGGGCGACAGCATCGGGGCCGGCCACGGTCGGGCTGCGCAGCTGCGCGGCCGCCCACTCGATCGCCTCTCCGTGCTGCGGCATGGCGCGTGCCGCGCGGCGTAGCAGCGCGCTACGCCCGAAAAGGCGCTCGCCGTCACGCAGCCAGAGGAGGATGCGCAGCGGCTCTGAGACGAGCTTGACGCTGTGATGGCGAACCCATGGCCGCTCGGGCTCCGCGCACGCGAGGAACGCCCAGCGCCACCACGATTGGAGCTGCAGCCAGGCGCCGGTGAGCTTCTCGTCGTCGTCGAGCGCGGCCGCCGCCGGCCGCCGTTCCGGCCCGGCCACCAGGCGCCAGCCCTCCGTGGGGCCGTAGACCCCGGGCCCCTCGTGGAGCGCAACGCTGCCCGCGCGCGAGCGCGAACCGAAGTACAGCGAGCCTGCTCCGCCGTTCCGGCCCTCGAGCCCGTAGGTGAGCGTCGTGGCGGAGACGGCCTCGCGCAACGCCGACTCCTCGTAGACGCTGAGGTCGACGAGGGAATCGAGAACGCGCACCCTGCGCCTCAAGCGCGACCAGCGCTCCTGGACGGCGGACCGCCCGGACCCGATCGGCTCGCCGTCGGGCACGGTGACCACGAGGTCGATGTCGGAGACTCCGTAGGCCGGCTCCCCACTGCCGAGGCTGCCGCACACATAGACCGCAGCCCCGGGCCGGCCGCGGCCCAGGTAGGCGGCGAGCGCGCGGATGCTCGCCGCGTACGCCAGCGCCCAGATGCGCCGCAGTGGGGTCCGGGCGGTGCGGAGCATCACGCCCTGCACCAGCTCTAGCGCCGATCTGCCCATTCCGCCTAGTATCGCCACGGGTCCGACGCGGGTACTCTCTGCTCGTGCAGGAGCGCCGCGTACGACTGCTCGCGCTGCTCTCCGCCCGCGACGAGATGCGCTTCCTGCCGGGCCTGGTTGCGAACGTCGCCCCGCACGTCGACGGGATCGTGGCCCTCGATGACGGCTCGACCGACGGGACGGGCGAATACCTGGAGGGCCGCCCCGAGGTCGTCGAGCTGCTGCGGTCGGAGGCCACCCGCGCGCGCTGGGACGAGGTGAGCAACCACCGTGGGCTGATGGCGGCCGCGCTGCGGCACGATGCCGACTGGGTCCTCTGCATCGACGCCGACGAGCGCGTCGAGCGCGAGTTTCGCTCCCGCGCCGAGGCCGTGATCGCCGAGGGAGAGCCGCGCGGGGTCCAGGCCTACGCAGTGCGGCTCCGGGAGCTGTGGGGCTCCACCAGTCACTACCGCGCCGACGGGCTCTGGGGGCGCAAGGCCGTGGCGCGCCTGTTTCGGGCGTTGCCCGACCACGAGTTCGACGAGCGCCCGCTGCACGCCGTCAAGGCGCCGTTGCAGGCACGAATCGACGGCCAGTTCCCGGTGGCGGACCTGGAGCTCTTCCATCTGCGCATGATCAAGCGCGAGGATCGCGTCGCCCGCAGGCGCCGCTACGAGGACGCCGACCCCGAGGCGCGCTGGCAGCCCGGCATCGGCTACGCCTACCTCACCGACGAGCACGGCCTCGAGCTGCGAAAGCTCGAGCCGAGGCGTTCGTTTAGTGAATGATGCTCGCTTTCATTGGGCTGGTCGCCGCCACATCGCTAGCCGGCCTTCTCGTGGCCCTGTCGGTCACCTGGCTGCGCGTAAGCCGAGCCGGCGCGGTCGGCTGCACGCAAACGGCTGACGCCCTCGTCGTATTCGGCGCGGAGGTGCTCCCAAGCGGCCCCTGTGCCGAGCTCATGGCCAGGTTGCGCCAAGCCGCGGCGCTCTACTTCGAGGGCCGCGCGCCCTTGATCGTGTGCAGCGGCGGGAACCCCGGTCCGGAGTCCGAGGCAGAGGCGATGCGCGCCGCGCTGATGCGCGAGGGCGTGCCCGCCTCGGCCATCCGGGTCGACGAGCAGGGGAGCTGCACCCGAAAGACGATCGCCGGCGTGGGACAGCACTTTGGCAACGGGCAGGTGGTCCTGGCGGTCAGCTCGCCGTACCACATGCACCGCATCCTTCTCGAGGCCGGACGCCAGGGCGTGGCGCTGCGCGGGGCCCCCGCGCCCCCCACCCCGATCATGCGCCGGAGCGGGCCGCGCCTGCGCCAGCAGCTCAGGGAGGTGGTGGCGATCTGGTGGTACTCGGTAAGTCCCTCAGCCGTGCCCGTACGCGGGGCGCGCGAAGCCGACCACGGCGGAGCGGGGACGAGCGCGGGTGTAGACGCCCTCCGTCCCGCCCTCGCCCGACGGCGTGTTCCCCTCGACGGTGAGGATGTGAGTCTCGCCGCCGAGCAGGACCTCCGCGCCCACGTGGATACCCATGTGGTCGATCTCCCCCTCGGCTTCGACGCTTAGCAGCACAAGGTCGCCGAGCCGGCCCGCGTCCCACTCGGACCACGACACGAAACCGTGGCTACCGCGCTGCGCCCACTCCCTGACGTGGGGGACCCAGACGATCTTCGCCGGCACCGCCACGCCGGCGACGCGGCGAAGGGCGTAGCCGAGGAAGGCCCCGCACCACGGCTGGCCGATCATCCAGTCCCCGAACTCGCGCTGCCACTCCTCGATGCCGGGCCCGCGGTTCGAGCCGGGAGGCTGCTCCTGCGTGCCAACCTGCGCCTGGCACCAGGCCACGGTTGACCGCGCGGCGGCGGTCACGAGTCGAGCAGCGGCAGCAGCACCGCCCAGTTGCGCTCAACGTCACGGCTCAGGGTCAGCCGCCAGACCTTGGCGCGCGCCAGCGCCGAAGCGCACGCCGCGGCACGGCGCGCCCCCGGGCGGACCTGGCGCAGCACGTCGAGCGGCCCACCCTGGAGCAAGAACTCCATCCCCTGGTAGATCCCCACGCCGACGACCCCTTCCCGCAGGAGCGTGCCGGTGGCCGACGCGCGCGACATCTGCTCGAGCCGCGGCTCGCGGCCCAGCGCGTGCCGCCCGATCACCAGGTGGCGGATCGGCTGCGGCCTGCGCTCGACGCGGTCCGCGAAGCTCGCCAGGTCGAGCGCCAGCTTCGCGTCGAACTCCATGCGCTCGATCCGACGGACGTCGCCCTCCGGGAGGCTTGCGGCGTCTGTCGGGTTCACCCCGATGCGAAGCATGAACGGGTGCAGCCGCCCCCGCCGGTCGAGCAGCGGGCTGTCGTCGGAGAGGAGCCGAACGCCCGGTTCCTTGAGGGCGCGCACCGCCAGCGTGCTCTTGCCGCCCCCCGAGGGCATCATCACCGCGACGGCGCCGGATTGGCCCACGAGGCCGACCGCGTGGAGGCGCATGAAGCCGAGCGACTCCACGTGCTGGCCGATGTGCGAGAGCAGGTAGAGATAGGCCGCCTCGTGCACCAGGTGCGCGTCCTCGCCTTGCACCGTCACCCTCCGGCTGTCTCGATCGACCACCGACACGGCGCGTCCGAAGTAGTCGACGACCGTCCGCCCGCCCGACTTGAAGACGACGTTGCGCGGGGTGACGAACGCGGCGGTCAGCTCGCCGAAACGGTCGTAGTCGGGGGGCCGCCGTTCCACAACGATCTCGAGATCGGGCTGGTTCGCCGGCGCTGCCGTCTCGAAGAACGCGAAGTCCAGCGCAATCCCCTCGAGCACCGCGGGCCAATCGCCTCGCACCGCCACCTTGAGCCCATAGACGTCGAGGTTCGGCCCGCGGCCGGCAGCGGGCGGCCCTTGCGGGGCAGGGGCGGCGTCGGCGGCAGGCGCGGAGCCGCGCGCGGTCAGCAGGCCGGCGCAGAAGGCCGCGGTTGCCGGCAGCAGCAGCGGCCAGCCACGCACCAGTGCGCGCCGGCCGCCCCGGCTCGTGCCGCGCCAGGTCGAGCGCACGCAGCGCTTCACGTTCACGACGGCGTGCAGCGCCACCTCTCGCCGGGAGGGCTGTCCTTGAAGCAGGTCGAGCGCCGCCAGGGCGCGCCGGCCGCGCGCGAAGTGCTCGGCGAGCAGCGCCGCCGCGCGGGTGGGGTGGCGGTGGGCGGTCTGGATCTCGGGCGCCCACTCGATCGGCACGTCGAGGCGGCCGTTGAAGTCGGTGTCCTCGCCAGTGCGCAGGTCCTCCCTGAAGCGGCCATGGCGCTCGAACAGCTCGCGCGCATAGGAGACGCTGTAGAGCTTTCTGCCGTCCGCGGGCGCCGTGGGCATGCGCGTGTGGAACATCAACATGTGGGCGGCCTGGGCGGCGGCGCTGTACGGGTAGGCGCTCACCATCGCGCTGCTCACCGCCGCGGCCCCGGCGCGGTGGCGCCGCAGGCGGCCCGCTGCCCACCCTGGCTGGGCGACGCAGTCGGCCGCGAGGAAGGAGACGAACGGCGCGCTCGTCGCATCGAGCCCCAGGTTGCGCGCGCCGCCGGGGTAGTGGCGCTTGTCGCGGTGTACGAGCGGCACGTCCAGTCCGGCTGCTCGCAACGTCGCGGCGGCATCGCCACCGCCCGTGTTCACGACGACCACCTCGACCGGCTCCTCCTGCGCCAGCAGCGAGCGGACAGCCGCGACAAGACCCGGCTCGTCGCCCAGGCTCATCACGACACAGGCGAGCTGCGGCTCGCTCACGCCGCCTCGCTCACGTACTGGCGCCGCACTCCCTCGAATGGCCCGTCCAGCTGCACCCGTCCCCGGCTCATCCACAGGGCGCGGGTGCACAGCGTCCCAAGCATGTCGTGATCGTGGCCCGCGGCCACCACGATGCCGCCGCGCTCGACGATCTCGCGCGCGCGGTCGGCGATGTAGCGGCGGAACTCGTGGTCGAGCGCCTCGTGCACCTCGTCGAGCAGCAGCACGTTCGGCTCCAGGTACTCCGCCACCGCGAAGCCCAGCCGCGCTCGCATCCCCTGCGAGAAGCTCGCCACGGGGCGCTCGAACGCGTCCGCCAGCGCGGTGCGCTCCTTGATCTGCTCCACGGCGGCGGCGGCTCGCCGCCGCTCCACCCCCGCGAGCACCGCCAGCAGCCGGGCGTTCTCCCGGCCGGTCAGCGACCAGAGAAGACCCGCCTCGATGGAGAGCAGCGAGCCCACCCGGCCGCGCACGGCGAGCTCTCCGTGGTCGGGCTCGTACACGCCCGCGAGCGTGCGCAGGAGCGTGGTCTTGCCCGAGCCGCTCGGGCCGATCAGCGCGATCGCCTCGCCGCCCTCCGCCGCGAAGCTCACGTCCCTCAGGCCATAGACGGTCGAGATGCCGCGCCGAAGGCGCGCCTGCGCCGGTGTCACGAGGCGCTTGCCGCGATCCATGAAGAAGCTGACGGCGAGCGCTTTAGCGTGAATGGAGCTGGTCACAGGACCTTGGCGAACTGCTGCTGTTCTCTCCTGTACAACGGCACGAACAGGGCCAAAAGTGCGAGCGCGAAGGCACACGGGTAAAGCAGCTCCCACGCCGGCGGGCTCGTGCCATAGAGCAGCGCGTGCCGGTAGGCCTCGAACAGGCCGGTCAGCGGGTTGAGCCGCACCAGGTCGTGCGCGCCGCCCGGGATGCTCGCCAGCGGCACAAGCCCGGGCGCGACGAAGAACAGCGTGCGCATCAGGCTCATGGCCAGCGTGCGCAGGTCCTGGAACCACAGCCCGAACAGCGCGGCCGGATAGGAGAACGCCAGCGCGAGCAGGAGCGTGATGGCCACCGCCGCCGGCAGCCAGAGCAGCGACGCGCTGGGCGCTACGCCGTAGACGGCCATCAGCACTACGAACAGCAGCAGGCTGGCACCGAAGGCGGCGGCCTGGGTGAGCGCCGACGCGGCGGGGATCAGCATCCGCCGGAACGGCATGTTGAGGATGATCGAGCGCCGCGAGGCGATCGCGGTCATCGCATTGGCCACAGTCAGGCTGATCAGCTGAAACGGCAGCACCGCACAGGTCAGGCTGAGCCCCGGCGCACGTCCCGGGCGGTCGAGCACGAAGACCACCAGCACGAGGTAGACGCCGACCAGGAAGAACGGCTCGAGCAGCCAGTTGAGCAGCTGGGCATAGCCCCGGCCGAAGCGCACCCGCAGGTCGGCCGCGGCCAGCGCCAGCGCCACGTCCATGCTGCGGCGGAGCGACCGGTGGAACCGGCGCGGCAGGACCCCAGGCGGGGCGGCGTTAGTGTGCGCGATGGCCGTCTTCGAGGCGATCGGGCCACGATAAGGCAGCCCTGCGTGGATGGCGAACGCACGACGCCCCGTGAGACGACCAAGTCAACTGCTCGCGATGCTCGCAATCGCCCTCGGCGCGCTGACATCGAGCTGCCTGGGCGGGGACCACATAGGGTCGCCCTCGACCGATTGCAGGGCGGCGACCATCCGGGCCGGCGGGCCGAAGGGCCGGAACGCCAGAGTCCAGCGGGTCGGGCAGATCCCAACCCGGCTACCGACCTCGCGGCGCGTCGTCGCGCTCACCTTCGACGCCGGGGGCAATGCGGGCGGCGCGGCGAAGATTTTTGCAGCGCTGCGCCAGACCGGCGCAGAGGCGACGTTCTTCATGACCGGCCGCTGGGCCGAGGGCTATCCGGGCTGGGCTCGCCGTATCGCGGCCCGCTACCCCATCGCCGACCACACGTGCGATCACCGCGACCTCACGGGTCTCTCACGCTTCCAGATCGAGCGCGAGATCGTCACGGGGGCAAGGTCGATCAGGCGCGTTACCGGTCGGCCGCCGTCTCCGCTCTTCCGCTTCCCGTACGGAGCGGGCAGCCCGGCGCCACTGGGAATCGCCAATCGGCTCGGCTACACCGCCGTCGGCTGGACCGTCGACAGCCTGGGCTGGGAAGGCACCTCGAGGGGCCGGACCCGTAACACGGTCATCGAGCGTGCACTCGGCCATCTCGAGCCCGGCGAGATCATCCTCATGCACACCGGAGCCAACCCGGACGACCACTCGACCCTCGACGCGGACGCCCTCCCCACGATCATCGGCACGATGCGCCGGCGCGGCTACACGTTCGTGACCCTGAGCGCGTACCTCTAGGGGGTCCCCCGCCGAATAGCCGGTCAAGCGCTAGCGACCAGGGAAGCCATTAGGGCAGCGGCTTCGGCGTCGGTGAGCCGCTGCTCGCGGACAAGCGACTTCCAGGTTCCGAAAGAGATCGCGTGGCCGATCGCGGACCCTGTCCGGCGGCGTGTGTTGCCCCGCAGCTTTCGTCCCGCCATGAGCGTGTCGCCCGCCGCGGCGAGGTAGCCGCGCATCGCGGCGAAGCGTTCCTCGACCATGGGGACGGTCTTCTCATCGCGGAAGAGGTTGTCGAGCATGCGTTCCGTCTGCCGGTAGAACGCGAACAGCTCGCCGAGGGATACGCCCAGGCGTTCGTCCGGGTCGGCAATCGCCGCCCAGGCGCCGAGGTCAGGCAGCGGGTTGGCGGCTGCCCAGTGCGCGTTGCACGCGTCGAACAGCGCCGCTTCGTCGGGAAAGTGGCGATAGACCGTCGAGCGACGGACGCCCGCGTGCGCGGCTACGGCGCTGATGGAGGTCCTGGACGGCCCAAGGGTGCCGTGCAGCTCGACAGCGCTTTCGGTGATCCGACGCCGAGTCTGCTCCTGCGACTCCGCACGACGCTTCATCCGATACTGGCGTTTCTGTATTTCGTCGGTCACCTATGTCCGTTCATGTTGACAGGTCGCGCAAGACCTTGTATAGATTGAGAGGACATCTCTGTTCGACGAAATGAGGAACCAATGGCAGTGACCGAAGCAGCGCGCGTACTCGGACCGAGTGAAGGACACGCCGGGTTCCTTGGCAGCATCGGCGTCCGCTTCATGATCGACGGCGAGACCACCGGCGAGCAGTTCTCGCTGGTCGAGCACCCGATGGGGCCCCATGCCCTCGCAGCCCCCCTTCACCGCCACAACCGCGAGGACGAATACAGCTACGTGCTCGAGGGCCGTATGGGAGCGCTCCTCGGCGACGAGGTCCTCGAGGCCGGCCCCGGGGACCTGGTCTTCAAGCCGCGAGGCGAGTGGCACACGTTCTGGAACGCCGGGGATGACCCGTGCCGGATTCTCGAGATCATCTCCCCCGCCGGCTTCGAGCGCTTCTTCGCCGAGCTGGTCGAGCTCGGCGGTGTGGCGCAAGCCGACCCGGAGCACCTCGGCGCTCTCTGCGAGCGCTACGCGCTCGAGATGGACCCGGACAGCGTGCCGGGCCTCATCGAGCGCTTCGGCGTCCGCATGCCGGGCGAGCCGGTCTAGCTCAAGATGGAGTGGGACGGCGAGATCCTCGGCAAAAATCGCATCCCCGATCCGAGCGCCGCCGGCTGAATCACGAGCCTGTATTCGTCGATCAGGCGCTCGCGCGTTAGAGCCTGAGCGAAGCTGGACCCTCCATGTGCGATCAAGTCGTTGCCGGGCTCGCTCTTGAGCGTGGCGACCTCATCGCTCAGCTCGCCGCTGGCGATCCGCGAATCGGCCCACTCGGCCTTCTTGATGGTCTTGGAGAAAACGACTTTGGGGATCTCGTTCATCGGCGCCGCGTACTCGCTCGACGAGGTCGGCCAGTAGGCAGACATCTCCTCATAGGTGACCCGGCCCATCAGATGAGCGCCGGCTCGCCGCACCGAGTCGAGCTTCCATCGCTTGGTCGCGTCGTCCTCGCGTTCGTAGCCCCAGGGGCGGTGGGACGGGCGCGGGGTCAGTATGGCGGGACGTTGGGTTGAGGGGTTGAGGGCAGCGCTCGGGGGTCTAGACCGCTGGGCCGTAGGTGAGGCGTTTCAGCGCGGCGAGCGAATTGGCCGGGCCGGGCCAATGCTCGTCTAGGAGCTCGGGACCGGCGCTTCGCAGCACCCCGCGCAGGACCACGATTGTGAGAAGGGCGTCGTCACGCTCAGCGCGATCAGAAGCCAGTGCATCGTCAGGTGCAGCAGTCGTCGCCGCAGGTCGCGGCGACCTCGTAGCTCGGCAGTGGGCTTTCGACGCAGCAGCCCTCGCCGCGCCAGGCCTCCGTCCCCTCTTTCACCGCGAGCGCGGCGATCAGCAGCCCGACAGTCGAGTCAAGCCACCAGGCGCCGACGAGCATGTTGCCGAGCAGGCCAACGAGGAGCGCGCCGGCGAGATAGGCGCAGAGCATGTTCTGGCGGCCTTCGCCCTTGGTGGCGGAGGAGCCGATCTGGTCGGCGATGCGCTGTTTGGCGACGCCGAGCATCGGCATCAGCACGACGCTGCTGGTGGCCAGCGCGATCCCGACCCAGCTGTCGCCGGGGTGCTCGCCGCTAAGGAGGTGGCGGATCGACTCGATGGCGACGTAGGGGGCGAGGATGAAGAACTGGATGGCCACGAGCTTCTGCGCACGTGTCTCGGCGTCGTGGGAGAACATCCGGTGGCCGGTGAAGCGCCACACGATCACGAGGCTTGCGAAGCCCTCGATCGCGGAGTCCAGTCCGAATCCGACAAGGGCAATAGACGAAGCGACGACGCCCGCGGCGATGGCGACCCCGCCCTCGACGGTCATCCAGGCCAGGCTCAGCCACGAGAGGAGCTTCGCTCGGTTGGCCAGCCGTTCGTACTCGCTGCGGTCGATGCTCGGGGCCTGCGGGGCCGCGGGCGGCTGAGGCAAGGTCGGGAGGGTGGTGGGCGGCGCGCTCATTCCAGAGCCCCCGCGTGAGCACGGACGGCGTCAAGCAGCAGGCGGCCCGGCTCGGTAACGCGATACAGGACCATCTTGCCTTCGCGCCGGCTCTGCACCAGCCCGGCCGATCGCAGCAGGCGCAAGTGATGGGACACGAGGTTCTCCGCACGCTCGCTGACCCATGCGAGGTCGCACACACAGAGCTCGTCGGTGCCGGCGAGGGCGGCGGCGAGGATCAGCCGGGTGGGATCCCCCAGCGCCTGGGCTCGCGCGGCCAGCGCTAGCGCTTCGTTGGGCGACGGACGGGCGTCGCGGAGCGCTTCGGCCTTCGGCAGGTCAAGGCAGAGGAGGTCACATGCGTCGTCGGCCACGGGTTCAACATATCAACGCTTCAATGCCTATTGAGTCGTATGGATCTCCCGCATACCTGAGCAGGTATTCAGCTAATGTCGACGTCATGAGCCACGGCACAAGCTCCATCGGCCTCGACCGACTCGACCCGGAGTTTGCTGCTGTGGTTGCCGACACGATGCAGGCGCTGGCCACGCCGAGCAGGGTGCGCATCCTGGGCCATCTTCACGCGGGGCAGTGCTCGGTCAACGACTTGGCTGCCGCTGTCGGGATGGAGTCCTCCGCGGTGTCCCATCAGCTGCGACTGCTTCGACATCTAGGCCTCGTTATCGGTAAGCGAGACGGGCGCAGAGTGGTCTACGCGTTGCACGATGACCACGTCGGGGAGTTGCTCGAGCAGGCCGTCTCCCACGTCGAGCACCTACGACTGGCACCGTCGGCCGGCGCCGGCCGACTTGTCGAGAGTTCGGCATGACGGCCATGCGCTCGGAAGCTCCGAGGTCGGCCCCCCGAACGCACGAGCACGACGACCACGGCCACTCCCACGGTCTCGTTCACCACAGCATCAAGCGGTCGCGCGAAGGCATCAGGGCGGTGCTCCTGTCGCTCGCAGTACTCGGGGTTGCCGCGATCGCACAGACTGTCGTGTTCGTCGCCAGCGGGAGCCTCGCTCTGCTGGCCGACCTCATCCACAACTTCGGCGATGCCCTTACGGCGATCCCGGTCGGGATCGCGTTCGCTCTGCGTTCCGAGGTGGCCGAACGCAGGGCGGGCCTATTCGTGGTCGCGGCCATCTTCATCAGTGCCTGCGTCGCGGCCGTGGAAGCGGTCCAACGCCTGATCAACCCGACGACGCCCACTCATCTGTGGGCGCTGGCGCTGGCGGGAGCCATCGGCTACGCCGCGAACTTCATCGCGGCGCGGATCCGGACGAGAGCAGGACAACGTCTCGACAGCCCGGCCCTGATCGCCGACGGCACCCACGCCCGCGCTGATGCCTACGTCAGCCTCGCCGTGATCGCCTCGGCCGGCGTGATCGCCCTCGGCCTCCCCATCGCAGACCCCATCATTGGACTGGCCATCACGGGCGTCATCCTGCGCATCACCTGGCAGTCATGGGCGACCGTCCGCGGGTCGGCCCACTCGCACTAGGGCGGGATCAGCACCCTTTACTCGCCTCGTCGAGCGCGACTACGAGGGTTTGTACCCGTTGGGCGATGTCGTCGCGGATGGCGCGCACCTGGTCGAGCGGGAGGTCCTTGGGGTCGGTCAAGTCCCAGTCGATGTAGCGCTTGCCGGGGATGTAGGGGCACTCGTCGCCGCAGCCCATCGTCACGACGACGTCGGCGCGTTGGGCGGCCTCGGTGGTGAGCTTGGTGGGGACGCGGTCGGCCAGGTCGATGTCGAGTTCGCGCATGACCTCCACGACCTCGGGGTGGACGCGGTCGCCGGGGGTGGTGCCGGCGGACTCGGCGTGGTGGCGGCCCTCGGCCGCGCGTTCGAAGAGGGCGGCGCTCATCTGGGAGCGGCCGGCGTTGTGGAGGCAGACGAACAGGGCGGTGGCCAAGGTCTCGCCTAGGTTGGCCGGTCGCCTCGGACCAGCTGGTAGGCAAACGCGCCCGCGAGGGCGCCGAGCACGGGGCCGACGATGTAGACCCAGAAGTCCGCCCACTCCCCGGCGGCGAGCGCAGGGCCGAGCGAGCGGGCCGGGTTCATGGACGCGCCGGTGACCGGGCCGCCGAATAGCGCGTCCAGCGCGACGGTGCCGCCGATGGCGATCGCGGCGGCGGCGCCGACGGCGCGTGTGTCGGTGGCCACGGCCATGATCACGAACATCAGGAACGCGCTGAGCACGAACTCATAGACCAGCGCGCTCCCCGCGCCGACCGTGGGCAGGGTCGCGCCCAGGTGGCCGGGCTGGTCCGGCCAGACGGCCAGCAGCAGGAGCGCGGCCACAATCGCGCCGACGAGTTGCGCAATCACGTAGGCGGCGGCTTCGCGGGCGGGGAAGTGGCGCGAGAGCGTGAACGCCACGGTGACCGCGGGGTTGATGTGCGCGCCCGACAGATGCCCAGTGGCGTAGATCATGGCCATGATGATCAGCCCGAACACCAGCGCCACGCCCACCGTGCCCAGCGCCTGGTCGTACTGGACGTTGGCGACCGCAGCGCCGCAGCCGGCGAACACGAGCGCGAACGCCGCCAGCGCCTCGGCGCCGGCGCGCCGGGCCAGGTCCGGCCGCGCGGTCAGGGGTGGGGCGTCCGGGGCCATGCCTGCAGGGACGCTATCGATTGACAGTTCTCGATTCAATCGATATATGTAGATCGATGCCTGTCGATCTCCAGCTCGCCCCCAAAACCAAGCGGCCCGTCGGCGAGCCCTGCTGCGAGCCGGTGGTCTACCCCGACACCGACCGCGCCGAGGCCGAGCGGATGGCCACGGTGGCCAAGGCACTGGGCGATCCAATTCGGCTGCAGCTGATCGACGTGCTGCGGAAGCACGCCGGCAAGGTTTGCGTCTGCGAGCTGACCCCGCTCTTCGACGTGGGCCAGCCGACCGTCTCGCACCACCTCAAGAAGCTCCGCGACGCCGGCCTGGTCGGCTCCGAGCGCCAGGGCCTGTGGGCCTACTACTACGTCAACACAGAAGCCCTGGAGGAACTGACCGCATGGCTCGGAGCATGAGCGACGACGCCACCAACCCGGTGGAGGACCGCACACCGGACGAGATCCGCGAAGCGGTGCGTAACCGCTACGCCGAGGCGGCGAAGCACACCAGCAGTTGTTGTGGTCCCGAACAGGTCGATCGCACCGTCCTGGAGGAGCACGAACGCGCGGTGTTCGGACTGAGCCAGTACGACGCCGCCGACGGGGACGCCCTGCCCGAGGACGCCAAAGTGGCCTCGCTGGGGTGTGGCAACCCAACCGCCGTCGCCGAGCTGCACGAAGGTGAGACGGTGCTCGACCTCGGCTCGGGCGGCGGCATCGACGTGCTGCTCTCAGCCCGCCGCGTCGGACAGACCGGCAAGGCCTACGGCCTCGACTTGACCGACGAGATGCTCGACCTGGCCCGCAAGAACGCCGCCGAGGCCGGAGTCGCGAACGTTGAGTTCGTCAAAGGAACGATCGAGGAGATCCCGCTGCCCGACGCTTCGATCGACGTGGTCATCTCCAACTGCGTGATCAACCTCTCGGGCGACAAGCACCAGACCCTGCGCGAGGCCGCCCGCGTGCTCAAGCCCGGCGGACGCTTTGCCGTCAGCGACGTGATCGCTGACGAAGGCATGGACGACCAGACCCGCCAGGACCTGGCCGAATGGACCGGCTGCATCGCCGGCGCACTCACCCGCCGCGAGTTCGCAGAGGCGCTCGAGACCGCAGGCTTCGAAGGAATCGAGATCCAAGAGACCCACCGGGTGCATCACGCCGCCGGCTCAGCAATCCTGCAAGCCCAGAAGCCTCTCTAGCTCAACTAGGGCCGACTATCCAAGCCCAGGTTCAACAGGCGATAGCTCATCGCCAGCTCGGATACGTCGAACGCTTTGCCAGTGCCGCCGGCTCGGGGCTTTTGTCGAACTGGGTCGTGACTGCGGATGCTGCGGACCTGGTGGATTGGGAGGCCCTTTGAGGGTCGACCAGGGTCGATAGCGCTTGCCGGGGATGTAGGGCACTCGTCGCCGCAGCCCATGGTCACGCCGACGTCGGCCCGCTCGGCGGCCTCGATGGTGAGTTTCTGGGGGCCTGCGATCGTGCGCGCCACCAACCTGGCTAGGCGCCATCACGCTGCGGACGCTGGCCGACCAGGCCCACGCGGCCTCGGCGGAGGCGTCCGCCTAGGTGTAGTCCGTCCGAGAGGACGGCGAAGAGGCGGCTTCGCCACCCCCGGGCGCCCGAGCGCTCAGGCTACTCGGCTCCTGCTCCTGCCTCGACGCGAGCGCTGGCGTTGCCCTTGCCCTGATTGACGGCGTTTCCCGGGTTGTTGTTGATGCCCTCAACCGGGCCTTTGGCTTGGCCATTCCCGTTGCCCTGGCCTTGGCCGTTGGCCTTGCCTTGGCCGTTGGCGTTCCCCTGGGCCTTGCCGTTGCCGTTTCCTTGAACCACCGCCGCTGAGCTAGGCCACGGCGAAAGCTCGTTGGACTCCGTGCTAAGACGCGGGAGCAGCCCGGCGCGTGGCCCCCTGCGCGCCGGGCCCCCTCTAGCAATTGCTCGGCTAATCGAGGTGGCGCGCACGCGCGCGCCTGGGTGAAGGCGTTTGCTCCGTCCCTTCGCGGCGTACAACTTCTATAGCCGCGCTGCCGGCCACCGACCAGGCCGTGTGGGCAACCGCGATGTACGCCGGCCTACGCGCCGGGGAGCTGCAGGCGCTGCCCGACGAGCTGGTCGACCTCAACCGCAACGTGATCCGAGTGCACTGGAGCTGGGACCCGAAGGCGGGCCGAGTGACGCCCAAGAGCCGCGCCGGACGACGGACCGTCCCGATCCCCAAGATCCTGCGCCGCCACCTGGCCCAGCACCGCCTGGCCCGCCATGGCCGCGGCGGCCTGTTCTTCGGCCGCGCCGACGGCAGGCGGTTCTCCAACCAGGCCTACAGCCAGCGCGCCGCCCGGACGTGGGATGCCGCCGAGCTGGAGCCGATCGGCCTACACGACTGCCGGCACACCTTCGCGTCGCTGATGATCGCCGCCGGGGTGAACGCCAAGGCGCTGTCGACCTTCATGGGCCACTCGTCGATCACGATCACGCTCGACCGCTACGGGCACCTGTTCCCGGGCTCCGAGGAGGAGGCCGCCGACCTGCTCGACGCCTACCTAGACCGCCAGACCGCGGGGCGATGAGCACCGCGCAGCCGTGCTGCACAGCGCTACACAAATCAGGGGTCAAACGGGGATCGGAGGGGTCCGAGATGAGGACGGAACGAGACCCCGACGGGGGCCCGCGATCCCGCTCGTGGAGCGGGATCAGGGTTCCTATTAGCGGAGGGGGAGGGATTCGAACCCTCGGTACGGCAAAACCGCACAACGGTTTTCGAGACGAAGACCGGAGGGGCCCAGTTTTGGCTCTACAAAGGCGAATCCGGGGTGCCGAAAACTCGGTGTGCTGCACGATGTGCTGCATTCGGCTCGCCGAGACGCCCAACCAGGGGCAGCCACTGTGAGCGTACAGCTTCGCCTGGAGCGCGGTTCGCGGTCGCGCGGAGGCTTCCGCGTAACGGCGCGTGACAGAGAGATCGTCCGCTGGGTCGGCCGGCTGCGAATGGCGACCGCAGTCCAGATCGCGGATCGCTTCGATCTCGGCCGGGCCGTGAGTTACGCGCGTCTAGGCGGTCTCGTGCGCATGGGGCTGCTCGAGCACGCGCGCATCTTCCACGCGGCGCCGGGCGTCTACCTGGCCACCAGAGCCGGGCTCGCGGCGGTCGATCTCGACCTCCCTCCCGCGCGTGTGGATCTGCGTACCTACGCTCACGACCTAGAGCTCAGCTCGCTGGTGGTCAAGCTCGAGCGGGAGTTCGGACGTGAGCGGGTCAGCACCGAACGGGAGATGCGCGCGGCGGATACTCCGCTCGGAGCCGCGCCGACGACACATTCGCGGTTTGCGGTACCGCTGGCCGGCGCTCGGGGACAGCTCCAGCTCACGCCGGCCGGACATCCAAGGCTGCATTTCCCTGACTGTGCCGTGGCCGGAAGATCCGCTGAGATCGAGGAGCCAGTGTTTGCAATTGAGCTCGAGCGGGCCCCCAAGGGACGGGCACGCCTGCGCCGCATCCTGGTCGGATATGTCGCCGCCAGACACATCAGCGCCGTGCGCTATTACACGCTCGGCGACCGCGTGCGCGACCTTGTACAAAGCGAGGTCGCTGCTCAGCGGGCGTGCAAGCTGATCGAGGTTCGCGACTGGCCAAGGGCTGGCCAATCTCAGGCCAAGCTGAACACGGCTGCCTAAAGACCCAGAAGCTGCTTTTCGCGAAGGGTGTCGCACAGGCCCGACGCGGCATCACGTTGCGATCCACCGTCGCGGCCCTCTGGGGTTTCAGACGCAGTCGAGGTCAAACCCGTCCCCTTCGCCCGGCCGTGCCACCGCCGGCGCCGCGTCGCTCAGAGCCACACGCCGGGGTGGTTGGAGCGCCCGCCGAGCAGTGTGCCCAGGCTTGTCAAGCCCAGGCGGTGAAGGTCATCACGAAGCCAGCTGTACACGACCTCGCGCACCGGATAGCGGTCGCCGGGGTCGAAGCTCATACCGCCGTAGCTGCCGGAGATCCACCGCGCGGCCTGAGGTCGCATGCGGCGCTGAAGTTCGTAGATGTGGTTGCCATAGTCGAAGTTGAACTCGCGCACGGCGATATCGATGGTGCTTGGCTCGTCAGGAGGCAGCGGCTGAAGCCAGCCAGACATGCTCGGGATCGGTCCGAAGCCGCTCTCTTCGAGGCTCTTTCCGGTGCTGACGAAGCCCACCACCTTGACCGGCAACAGGGCGACGTGCTCGAGATCAGCGGCCACCGCCGGAAACCACTTCTCCACAAGCTGGCTGTAGGCAGCGGTGGCCTGGAGGTAGGTCTCGGAGGCGATCTCCACAAGCCGCTCCGGCGTGTAGAACTCGCCGATCCAGCCGCCGCCCGGGTCGAGGTCGCCACATGGCAGCGGCGCTCGCAGCACGCTCTCACCAGCAGCCTGAAGCTCGCGCAGCTTGCGCGCGAACGGGCCCAGAGCGTGTTCGCCGCGGCCCGGCTTCTTTAGATAGACCAGGTCGGCGTCACCGGCCGCCGCAAGGATGGGATCCACCTTCGCCAGCAGGGGGACGATTTGGAGTTGTTCGGTGTCCAGGTTCGACAGGCCGGCGATGTCGATCGCGGTGGCCCACACTTGCTCTTCCGCGAGGGGCCCATCGGGAGGAATCGGCAGGCCCCGCTCCTTGAGGAGGTCATCGATGGATTTACGAAGCCCGTCACGAACCCACCCCCAGGCCCAAGCCGCGGTAGGTCCGCAGGTGGCCATCCTGATCGTGCCCCACCGCCAATCCGCATCCCAGAGGTTGAGTTCGGGAGGTAGGGGGAAGACCGGCGGGCGCGACTCTAGGCCGCTCCAGGTCGCCACAGTCAGATGCAGATCTGAGCTGGCCACCCCAAGCGGCACCAGCTTGCGTTCTTGGTCGAGTTCGAAGGTCAGGCCTCCCAGCGGCCCTAGGGCGTTCGCGAGGGCTTGGGCTACCGAGCGCACTTGCTCGCCGCCTTCACGCCACGGCGGGGGGTTGGAGCCTTCGAGCCGCGCTTGGCCCAAGGCCTTATCCAGCACCCGAGCCGCAAAGCCCGGCCGCTGCTCGAGCAACGGCCGCATCAGCTGATGTGCTCCGTCGGCGGATGAGGAGGCCAACGCAAGCGCCAACGGGTACTCCCACAGCGTCAGGTCCTCGGGTGCGTTCAATAGTTCCGCTGGCTCGAGATCACCCGCCAGCAGAGCCTGGCCTGCGAACCACTGCGTGAGTGCCGGTAGCGCGAACCCCACCTGCGTTTCGTGGCGGAGCAGGATGCCGCTGGACTCAATTTCCGCAAGCATCGAATCGCTTGCGATCTCGGCGCTCGGCACCGGCCCGAGCTCGCGCCGGACTGACAGCACCCCCAAGCGGCGTAGGACCGCCTCGTCGGCCGTAACGTGGGCTGTGGCTCGCGCGCCTAGCATGCCGAGCAGGTCAACCGGGGCCCGTGGGGCGTAGCCGCGCTCGGCCATCCACACCCCGGTCAGCAGCGCAAAGAAAGGGCGGGTGAGTGTCTGCTTGATTGCCTGGTCCAGCTGCCAGTAAGCCGGTCCGTGGAGGTCTCCCCCCGCGCCCCAATTGAGGCACCGTTGGATCTCCTCATCGGTGAGGTCCGGTATACGCACCCTTTCCTCCAAGCCGCTGAAGCTGGCCAGTGGGCGTGTGAGCAGGACGACCGTCGTCGAGGGCCACTCCACGGTCAGCGCCCTGGCAGCCGTCAGCAGTTCGAGCGCCCGGTCATGGCCGAGTTCGTCAAGCCCGTCCACCACCAGCGCCGCCCCGCTCTGACCGGGGTTCCCCAGTCCCGCCGACGCCTGTTCGACCGCGGCCTTGAGCTCCACGGCCTCGGTGGCGCTCAGCCATACCGGGGCCGGCCGGGAAGCGTTGTTGGACGCCGCCTCGACATTGCGCTGGTGAAGCCGCTCTCCGGCGATTGATTTGCCCGACCCGAGCTCGCCGATCACGACTCGGACCGGATCGGCGGAGCTGGGCCTCAAGTCTGCCGCGAGCTCTCCCACCTCGGCACGGTGTGCCAGGGAAAGGGCAGTGGTGCGAGGCAAGCCGACCGCCATCCAGCGAGACATGCAACGCCCCCGTGAGGCCCGCATCAGCTCTTGAAGGCGGGCAGTTCTCCCCATGCCCGGCAGGTCGTTGAGCGCGCGGGCGATCTCATCGCCGATGGCGAGCTCAACCTGGACTGCCAGCTCGTCGAGGTCACTGGCGTCAGCCCATTTGCAGTGAGGTTTGACCTGCTCCAGGAGCCCATCGACCAGACTGTCTCGGTCGCCGTAGCGGATCACGATCAGCCTTCGCCGAGAGCTCAGAGCCTCGGCGACCTCCGCCTTGACCGGGTCAGTCACCGTCTGGCTCGCCAGCCAGATGACGAAGGCGGAGTCGCGCACCTTGCGCAGATAGGAGTCATTCAGTTCGGCGCTGCTGGCCGGAGTCTTCTCGAAGGCCCACGGCGCTATCCGCAGGTTGGCTTCGAGCGTCTCCACCACCCGGTCGCGAGCCGGCCTCATCTCCGGCGTCATCACGCTGGACAGGAACACCAGGATCTCGGGCTCGGACGCGCGTACCGACGGAGGCTTGGCTGGCCCACTGCCGCCGCTTTGTCTCGCTCGCAGCTGTCGGAGCCGGTCGAGGGCCGCTTGGATCAACTCACGCATGAACTCGCCAATCGGGCACCCCCGCGTCAGTCTTCAGGCGTGCTTGCTCCGAGGAGCTCCGGTGTACCGAACGTGGTGCCCTTCAACTCGAAGAACGCTACGAGTACGGCGTCTACCCACTTTGCGAAGGCGACCGCTCCTTCACTCGTAATCGCAAACTGCCTGCGGGCGTCGTCTTCGTTGGCGGAATGCTTAGCGAGCGCGAGCGCCAAAGCTGCGTCTCCCGCGAACGTCAGGGTTACAACCTGTGGCGGGCCGCCGTCAAGGTGCACGGTGGCGGGGCGGTCGCTCATCCCTGCCAGCACTTCCTGCAGCTGCATGTCCGATGTGGGGTCGTAGTTGGTTCGCGGCGACGGTACGTGGAAGGTGTTGTCCCGAACGTGCTGGAGCACTTTGGATCCGACTTTCTGCAGAATGCCGCGGGCGATCTTAAGGTTCTTCTGGCCGTCCGCCGGCACACGGGTCATTAGGCTCCTCACGGCCCGCGAGTCCTTGCTGTAGGCGTTTAGGCTGTCCAGCCCCTCGACCAGGTGCGAGGTCGCGAGCCGGACGCGATATGTGAAGTCCGGAGCGTCTCGCTGCGCGGCGCGAATACCATCACGCAGGGCAAGCTCGATGTCGTTGCGGGCAATCGACATCGCTATGACGAAACGGGCCCTGATGTCGTCGTGCGGAAAGACGTCGGCGATCGAATCGCCTGGCGAGGTCCCGCCGTTGCCGTGCTCTCGATCTCGCATGTCGCAACTGTCCCACGTTCTGCAGTCCGCTCGTCCTTTCTCCCGTGCAAGCAGCCGCATAGTCACCGCTTGGACTACCGTGGCGCCGGCTACTACCGCTTCGGAGGACGAGCAAGCGCTGCGCGAGAGTGTCACGCCGCTTTCGCATTCGCGGAAAGCAAGAGTCCCCAACGCCGCTGGTCGCGGCCAGCTAACGCCGGACGCACCCCACGACTCACCTTTGGACTAGGAGTCCGGGAGCTGGAGGGCGTGCGCCCGGCCCCTCAGCCATTCCGTCGCTGCGACCCCGCCCCCACAACCTCGTGTGAGCGGGGTCGCAGCAACAAGTCATGCCTGAGTGACCGGGCGCACGAGAGAAGTCGGAGGAGATAGGAGGGAACAGAAGACAGAGAAAAGAAAGAGAGACAGAAAGAAGAACTGGAGATGAAGGCCGAAGACGAGCCCACCGTAGGCTGGAGCCGCGGAACCAGGAATGGCAGGACGGCCACGCGGAGCGTCGAAAGCCCGCGATATGGCCGCGAACGCCGAATTGCTGACCTGGCTACGGCAGACCGTCGCGAAGTACGAGCTTGACCTCGTCGCGGTCTTTCGAAAGCACGGGACGAGCGCTTCGTGGCCTTTGGCAGCAGCGGGCCCGGATGAGCTGGAGCACAAGCTCTCGTCCGGCGGACATTTCGTGCCCTTGCCGAAAGAGCCGGCGGCATTGGCCAACGTGCTTGAGGTCTCGCTTGTCGACTTCCTTCTCGAGGAAACTAAGAAGCTGCGGGGAGCGACGGCCCAGCGCGGCACCGAGCGGGGATACCCCGATCTCGAGCTGAGCGGCCGCGCGTTCGGCGGCGGCCACCACGCGGTCGACGTAAAGATCGCCCGGCGCAACAAGAGCGGCCGGGCGACGCAGAGCCGCATCACGCTTTACACGGGCAACACCTACTTCCGGTACCCGTCCCTCCAATGGCCTGGCACGTTCCGCCCCTTCGAGGAGTATGCGAGCCACGTCGACCTCATCGGAATCTACACCCTGGATGAGTCCCTGCCCGGGCGCATCCGCGACCTGGAGCTGCTCGTGCACGAGCCCTGGCGCATCGCCTCCAAGATGCGCTCCTCGACGACCCGCGAGTACATCGGCGCCGTTCAGCGCCTTGACGACCTCCGCTCTGGCAAGGGCGAGTTCGAAACCGAGGACGACTTCTACAAGTTCTGGCGCAAGTTCTCGTTCAAGATCGGGCCGACGGTGCAACAGCAGCTGGACAAGCTGCTCGCTGCCCAAGCGCCGCGGAAGAAGCGCTAGGCCGCCGCGGTTAAAGCGCCGACCGCACCGAGCCGTGCAAGCTCGTCAGCGATGGACTCGGCCACCACGCGACCGAGCTGGGGCGGAACGGCATTGCCAAGCTGGAGCTGCTGCTCGCGGCGCGTGCCCAGCACCTGAAACTCATCCGGGAAGGTCATAAGCCGCTTCAGCTCGGCGACGCGCAGGCGGCGGTCCTCCCAGTGAAACGGCCCGACCCAGGGCCCGGGCTGGCCCTGAATGGTCGGAGACGGCCTGTCAGGGTGGAGCTTGAGCAGGAAGGTCCAGTAGCGCTTGCGCCACTCGAAGCGTGGGTCTGGGTGTCCGCGGTGGGCGGTCCAGAAGAGGTAGTTGTCGCCTGGTGGCACTCCCCGCAGCTCTTCGGCAAAGGTACCGTTCACGACCTCCTCCGGCTCGGGCGGGTTCCTGAGGTCATCGAGGCCGTGCAGAGCCTCCGCAGCCGTCACGTGCGGGCGCAGGGTTCGGTCGTAGCGCGTGCGCGTCTCGTGGGGCCCAGAGTGGGTCGGCTGCGGCCAAGGGAAACGCCAGAAGTCGGCGGGGACGTCGAGGAGATCCGTACGAAGCCCGACACAGAACAGGCGTTGGCGCAGCTGGGGAGCGCCGAAGTCGGCCGCGATCAGCGTCTCCATGTCAAAGGCATAGCCCGCATCACGAACACCGGTGACGAAACGCTCGAGCACCGGCCGGTTCTGGTTGCGATAGCCCAGAGCAAAGACGTTCTCCATCAGGAACGCCTTCGGCCGAATGGCGCGGACCGCCTCCACGTAGTTGTCGAGCAGCGACGCCTTCCGATCCTCTCCCGCCCGCTTGTAGGCGAGCCAATAGCCGCTCTTGGAGAAGGGCGTGCACGGTGGCCCGCCATGCATGAGGTCGGCCTCGCCACGTTCCAGGCCCGCCGCATCCATCAGCGCCTCGTAGTCGACCGACAGCACGTCATCAAAGATCCCATCGGCCGCGAGCCCCGAGAAGAACCGGTCGGCGTTCTCTCTCAGGGTCTCCTGGGCGCGCGGTTCGCTTTCCACGACCGCCCGAGTCACGAAGCCGGCTGCCTCGCACCCGAGGTCCAACCCGCCGGCGCCGCTGAAGAGGCTCACCGCATCCATGGTCCGACGAGAGTAGGACTTAGACATGACGTCGCCAGCACACGAACGTCACGAATCTGCACCAATTCAGCTCCCGGCCGCGCCAAGAGCTAGCTCGGACCATGCTCGCGCCGTCATGGTCGGCAACCGGGGAGCCGACACGAAGCCCGAGCGCGCGCTGCGCTCGGCGCTACACGCCCGCGGCCTGCGCTTCTTCAAGAACCGCCGGCCGACCTCAGAGATCGCCTGCCGTGCGGACATCGTCTTTCCCTCTCCACGCCTCGCCGTCTTCGTCGACGGGTGCTTCTGGCACCGCTGCCCCCTGCACGGGGTGAGCCCGCGGGCGAACTCTGACTACTGGCGCGCGAAGCTAGACCGCAACATCGCCCGCGACCGCCGCAACGACCGGGCCCTGCGCGCCGCGGGCTGGGAGGTGATGCGAGTGTGGGAGCACGAGGATCCAATTGCCACAGCCGAGCTGATCGCCGAGCGGATCACCCTCGCAGTGACCTAACCGAGAAGTGCTAGGACAGCAAACAGCGCTGATTGTGCCCGCCCCTGCTGCTCGCGCAAAGAAGCAGCGACCGCGACCAGTCGCCCCGCACTCCGGTTTTCTGAGCAGAGCGGGCCGCGGGCCCACGTGCGTCACAGGGCCAAGCGGGGGTCGCCGAGGCCATTCTGGGCGCATGCCGGACAGGCCGGGTTGTGCGCCGGGAGGTCGTGGGGGTTGAGGGTCCCGCTGCGTCCCTCGTACTGCCAGAACTTGCCCGTGCGCCTACCGCCGCTGTAGCCGGTGATGAGATCCAGCACGCAGTTGCATGCCTCGGAAGCCAGCACGCCGTTTAGGGAAACGACCTGCGGGTCGCCGAGCGCGTCGGGGTTCTCGTCGTAGCCCGGTGGCCGGTGCTCGCGCTCGTGGGCGAGCACGGCATCGGTGACGAGCCAGCAGCGAAGGCAGGGGCGTCCGGGCAGCGCGACGGCAACCTGGCCGTCGGCGATCGCCAGGCGCTCTCCACTCGAGACGATCGCGAGTCCCACGTCGATGAGCGGGAGGAGATACCGCCTTGCGAAGGCGTTGATGTTCTCCCGCGCGTCGAAGCGGTCGACGCACCCGACGAGCACGTCAGCCTCCTTGAGTGCGGCAATCGCCTCCGGCGAGGGAAAGCGGTGCTCCACCTTCACCACTGTGATCGCGTGGTCGATCCCTGTCGCGACGCGCTCAGCCACGTCGGTCTTCAGGGTGGCGTCGATATCGGCCTCTACGGCGCCGACCACCCGCCCGAGATTCGTTTCGTCGATCAGCTCGTCATCGATCGCGATGATGGTGCCGACGCCCTGGTGGGCAAGCTGCTGCACCACGTGCGACCCCCCGCCGGAGATCCCGATGACCGCGACCTTCGCGTTGGCCAGCTTCGCGTCGCTCCCAGAGCCGATCGCCACGGACTGGCGCGCCAGACGCCGCCGCGGCGGACCTGCGGCAGGGCCGTCGAGCCCGGACCAGGCCTCGAGCGTGTCGCCGGCGATCATGACGCTTCCCAAGTCCATGCTGTTGGCGCCGTCCGCCCAGAACGAGCCGATCGCATCCCCGTCGCCGAGCACCACCGTTCCGGCGGGCAGTGTGCCGAGGAGGCGGCTGAACGTTCCGAACAACGCGCGCTCCTTATTGCGGTCGTCGGCGGAGAACTGCGGGTTCTCGGAGCCGTGCGAGTGCACCAGGACGAGCGTGCAGTCCAGCGCAAGCGCCCGCTCAAGCGCCTCCGAGTTGAAGGATGCGCTCCACGAGAGCACCGACCCCCCGGCGTTGCGCTCAATGGCCTCGTCGGGCACGGGCAGCCACTCCCGCGCGAGGAGGACGTCGCGGTCGGCAAGCCGTGCGATCGAGCAGATCAGGAAGCCCGCCTCCTCCCCCCGGCTGAAGTCCTCGACGTGCGCGCGGACGCGCGCGAAGAGCTCCGCGCCTATGCGCAGGTCGACGGCCCGGGGCGCAGCGGGTGAAGGGGCGGCCGCACCAAGCTGGCGCATCCACGCCAGGATCGACCCAAGGCGCGGCATCTACGTGCGCTCGACCTCGAAACGGGTCAACCAGGTCTGCACTGCGCGGACGGGATCTTCGCCTCTCCACGCGAAGGAGAAACTGAAAGCGTTCCATGTCTCGCCCAGGAGGTAGGTCGGGCTGGGATTCCGGGGCGGCTCATCGGTCTCGCCGGTCACCG
>JBBQRG010000026.1:0-37409 GCA_038215095.1 Solirubrobacterales bacterium
CTCGTCGGGCATGTCGCTGCTGCGCTCGCTCTACGTGATCGAGGAGCAGACCGAGAACGACAAGCTCGCCGAGATCTGGGCCGACGTCCGCAAGGACATCGAGGCCGGCATCTCGCTGTCCGACGCGCTCGGCAAGCACCCCGACACCTTCAACCAGCTCTACACGGCCATGGTCGCCGCCGGCGAGACGGGCGGCATCCTGGACTCGACGCTGCTGCGTGTCGCCGACCAGCTCGAGAAGGACGCCGCGCTGAGGCGCCAGGTCAAGTCGGCAATGGTCTACCCGTCCGTGATCGGCGGCTTCTCGCTGATCGTGCTGGTGGCCCTGGTCGCGTTCCTCGTGCCGGTGTTCGAGAAGGTCTTCGCCGACTTCGGCGGCAAGCTGCCGGCCATCACCCAGTTCACGGTGACGCTGTCGCACCTGTTCACCCACCAGTGGTACTTCGTGATCGGCGGCTCGTGGCTGCTCGTCTACTCGTTCCGCAAGTGGAAGAACTCCAAGAAGGGCCACGAGCAGTGGGACCGCCTCAAGCTGAAGTTCCCGATGAAGATCGGGGACATCGTCCAGAAGATCTGCCTGGCGCGCTTCTCGCGCACCTTCTCGGGCCTGATCGCCGCCGGCGTGCCGATGCTCGAGGCGATCGAGATCACCGGCAAGACCTCCGGCAACATCGTGATCGAGAACGCCATGTACGCCGTGCGCGACTCGGTCAAGCAGGGCGGCTCGCTCACCGCCCCGATGAAGGACGTGCCCGAGGCCTTCCCGTCGATGGTCGTGCAGATGATCGGAGTGGGCGAGGAGACCGGCGCGCTCGAGACGATGCTCGCCAAGGTCGCCGACTTCTACGAGGAGCAGGTCGAGGCCGCCGTCAAGGCGCTGACCTCGATCCTCGAGCCGATCATGATCATCCTCGTGGGCGGCATCGTCGGCTTCATCGTGATCGCGATGTACCTGCCGATGTTCAAGGTCTACGACTCGATCAAGTAGACCGCGATTCAAGCTCCGGTTCGCGACTGCCGAGTCACAGGCTTGTGAGGCGCGCCCCCGCTCTTCTCGTTCTCTTCCTGCTGGCGCTTCTGGCCGTTCCGGCGAGCGCGTCCGCTGCGAAGAACTGGCTCGTGCCGGACGTGCTGCCGTTGCGCGCGCTCGATTCGAAGCCGCAGGGCTTCCTCCTGACCCCGCGCCAGGCCATCCGCGCCGCGGAGGCAGACCCGCGCGTGCGCCGCCAGCTGGCGAAGCTGCCGCCCTACAAGCCGACGGTGGAGGTACCGGGCTACACGGGCAGCGTGCGCTACGCGATCGGCTGGGGCACGGGCGGCAAGCGTGTCCTGGAGGTCCACGTGAGCGGGCGCAGCGGGAGAGTGCTCGAAGTCTGGAGCGGGATCCAGGTGGACTGGGTGATCACGCGCGGATACCACCCGTTCGTCGGCGGCGACACGCTGAACAAGCTCTACGTGTGGGTGCCGCTGTGCCTGCTGTTCGTGGCGCCCTTCTTCGACCCGCGCCGGCCGTTCCGCCTGCTGCATCTCGACCTCCTGATGATGCTCGGCTTCAGCCTCTCCCAGATCTTCTTCAACCGCGGGAACATCGACCTGTCGGTGCCACTCGTGTATCCGTTCCTCGGCTACCTGCTGGTCAGGCTGCTGCTGGCCGGCTTCAGGCCCCGGCAGCGCAGCGGGCCCCTCGTGCCGGTGGTGCCGATGCGCATCCTGGCCGTTGCCCTGCTGCTGCTGGTGGGCTTCCGCGTCTACATGAACGTGCAGGACTCGGCCGTCGTGGACGTGGGCTTCGCCAGCGTGATCGGTGCGGACAGGGTCATGCACGGCAAGGAGCTCTACACCGACAACGACGTGCACGGCGACACCTATGGGCCGCTCAACTACATCGCCTACGTCCCGTTCGAGCTGCTCCTGCCGTTCCACGACAACCTCGGCGACGTGAAGGCCGCGCAGGCCGCGGCCCTGACCTTCGACCTGCTCACGATCATCGGGCTGTTCCTGCTCGGCCGGCGCCTGCGGGCGGGGCCCGAAGGCCGGCGCCTGGGCCTGGCGCTGGCGTTCGCCTGGGCGGCCTATCCGTTCACGACCTACGCCCTGGAGGCGAACACCAACGACGGCCTCGTGGCGATGTTGCTGGTGTACTCGCTGCTGGCCCTGACCTCGGCTCCGGCCCGTGGCGCCATGATCGGCCTTGGAGCGATGGCGAAGTTCATGCCGCTCGCGCTCGCGCCGCTGTTCGCGCCGGGCCTGGGCGACCGGCGCCCGTCGACGCTGGTCCGCTTCGGGGGCGTGCTAACGCTCGTGATCGCGGCTTCGATCTACGCGTACCTGCCGGACGGGGGGCTCCGCGAGTTCTGGAACACGACTATCGGCTTCCAGCTTGGCCGCACGTCGCCGCTGGCCCTCTGGGGGCTGCATCCGTCGCTCGCGCCGGTGCAGACGGTGCTCACCGCGGGCGCGGGTCTCCTGGCGGCGGCGCTCTTCTTCGTGCCCAAGCGCCGCGACGCGCGCCAGGTCGCGGCGCTGGCCGGGGCCGTGGTCGTGGCCCTGCAACTGGCCGCCGACCACTGGTTCTACTTCTACATCGTCTGGATCGCGCCGCTGGCGCTCGTGACCATGCTGTGCACCTACCGGCCCGAGCCGGCGGCGGAGCCCGCTGTCGAGGAGCCGGAGACACTGCGGGAGCCGGTTCTGGCCTGACGTCCAACATGTGTCCGGGCGCGCTCAAGCGCACTCGGAGGCGGCCGATAGGTGCTGTGGGCCTATGAATAGCCGCTTCTCCATGTTCCACCGCCTGATCCAGCGACTGCGCCTGCGAGAGCAGCGCGGCTCGATGCTGGTCGAGGTGCTGGTTGGCTCGGTCCTCCTGGTCTCCGCTTCGGCCGCCATGCTCGAAGGTCTCCACGGGGCACAGGACACCGGGCAGCGGAACAAGTCGCGCTCAGTTTCGTCGTCGCTCTCCCAGCAGGACCAGGAGCGCATGCGAGCGATGCCGATCGAGGACCTCTCGAACTACCGCGAGACGCGGAACATCACCGTCGCGGGCGCGCCCTACCAGGTCGAATCGCAGGCCGAGTGGGTGCGTGACTCGAGCGGCGTGGTGAGCTGCACCAACGACACGAGCCAGGCCCAGTACCTGAAGATCACTTCTTCCACGACGTCGAACGTGCAGGAGACCCCGATCGTGGAGACGAGCATCGTCGCTCCGGCGCGCGGCACCTTCAGCGCCACCGACGGCACCGCGGCCGTGCAGGTCGTGGACCGCGACCAGAACCCCATCCCGGGCGTCCGCGTGGACCTCGACGGCCCACAGAGTCTCAGCGACACGACGAACGACGAGGGCTGTGTCGTATTCGGCTTCGTCCCGCAGGGCCCCTGGCAGATCTCGGTCGCCTCGCTCGGACTGATCGGCACGGACGGCACGCAGCCCTTCAACACCGGCATCGGCGTGGTGGGCGGCACCACGGCGCTCAAGCAGATCCAGCTCGACGAGCCCTCTTCCATCAAGGCCATCATCGCCACCAATGTCGGAAGCCCGCTGACGACGCCCGGGGTGAAGTCGATCTCCGTGAACAACGCGCAGCTGCCCTCGCCCGGCTGGAAGACCGCGTCTGCCGCTACGCCGCAGGCCTCGTTCAACGTGAACTCGCTCTTCCCCTTCAAGGACGGCTACGGCGTCTACGCCGGGACCTGCGCCGACAACAACCCCACCAAGTGGGACTCCGATTACTTCACGACCCTCGGCACGGCCGCCTTCGTGGTGCCCACCCCGGGCGCCAGCAGCACCGTGACCGTGGTCGCGCCGACGATCACCGCATACGTCAAGAATCTTCCTTCCGGCAAGAAGGCATCGGTCTTCTACCAGAGCGCCGACAGCACGTGCACCGAGAGCTACCCGGTGGCGACCACCCCGACGTCGGCCAGCTCCAGCACCACCTACAACGCCTCGACGGTCATGCCCTGGGGCCGCTTCAAGGTCTGCATCGACGACTCGGGGGCCAACAACACGAGCAGCCACACCTACCTGAACGCGACCCCCTACGCCCAGAACACGAGCACCACCGGCGTGTCTGTGGGCACAGCGGCGGCGCCCGTGTCGCTCTCGAGCAGCACCGGCAACTCCTGCCTCAAGCAGGGCTACGTGGCGGGCTGATGGACTGGTTCCGCAACAGGCTGCGCGTTTCCCGCGAGGACGGCTTCACGCTCACGGAGCTGCTCGTCGCCTGCTCGATCGGGACGATCGTGATCCTCGCCGCCTACATGGTGCTCGACCGCTCGGTCGTGCTCTCGAGCGAGGTCGCCGACCGCGCCGACGCGCTCCAGCGCGGGCGCCTGACGCTGGAGCTGCTGACCCGCGAGCTGCGCTCGCAGGTCTGCCTCGGCGAGGCCACAGAGCCGATCACCAACGGACAGAGCCAGACCCTCTCGTTCTACGTGGACACCGGCGATGGCAGCACCAATGTCCAGCAGCGCAGGCTGACCTACAACCCCAGCGCGACGACGGTCGGTGGCGTCTCCGTGCCGGCCAAGTCGCTCACGGAGGAGCGCTTCGAGGGGACCGGCACCTACCCCGACCTCGTCTACAACGGCTACCCGAGCGCGCCCGACCAGGTGCGCGTGATCGGGCGGAACCTGCGGCCGGTCACGAAGAAGGTCAACGGCGTGGACACCGTCCAGCCGGTCTTCAGCTACTGGGCCTGGGACGACGCTCCCACCGCGGTGACCGGTGCCATGGAGCAGCTTCCCGTGCCGCTCGCCACGGCGGACGTGGCCCGCGCGGTGATGGTGCGCATCCAGTTCGTGTCCGAACCGCAGAAGGTGACGATCAAGAGCCAGGACACTGTCGAGCTCACCGGCGACGCCTACGTGCGCACCGCCGATCCCAGCAAGCCCAAGGAGGGTCCGAAGTGTCTCTGAAGCTCAAGCTCCGGGCCCAGCAGGGCTTCACGACGGTCACGCTGCTCGGCGTGCTGATGGTCGGCGGCCTGTTGGTGACCGCCGGCTACGCCACCGTGAACCCGGACATCGTGTTCTCCCACAAGGACCAGGACTACAAGCAGGCCTACGGCGCGGCCGAGGCGGGGCTCAACTACTACCTCTACCACCTGGGCCAGGACAACAGCTTCTACTTGAAGTGCGCCAACGTCCCGAAGCCCGACCCGACCAAGCCGGACCTCGCGCCGGTGAACCTGGAGTGGAAGACCGGCTCCGACCAGCGAATCTGGCGCAACGTGACCGACTCCAAGGCGCAGTACACGGTCGAGCTGCTGCCGGCCAAGGGCCAGAGCGCGTGCGTCGAGAACAACCAGGCGTCGATGATCGACCCGGACACGGGGATGTTCCGCATCCGCGCCACCGGGAGGGTGCCCCAGGCCAACGGCGGCACCGACGACCGGCGCAGCATCATCGCCAGCCTCCGGCGCAAGAGCTTCATCGACTTCCTTTACTTCACCGACCTCGAGACCGCGGACCCGGCCACCTACTCGACGTCCAGCCAGCAGGCCTGGGCCAGCGCCAACTGCAGGAACTACCGTCAGTCCCGCAGCTCGTCCTGCACGAACATCCAGTTCGCGAGCAACGACGCGATCAACGGGCCGTTCCACACGAACGACGACATTCTCACGTGTGACACGCCGGACTTCGGGCGCACCAAGAACGACGCCATCGAGGTGTCCGGCGTGGATCCCGGATACAAGAAGATCTGCTCGAGCGTCGAGCCGAACTTCAAGGGCACGCTCGTGCACCCGGGCGGCAACGTGTCCATGCCTCCGTCCAACATCGCGCTGTCCTCAGTCGCGCAGACGGGGTACAAGTTCACCGGTAGCACGAAGATCACCCTGGCCGGCAACAACATGACGGTGACGAACGCCAACCAGTCGCCGACCACCCAGACCAAGGCGCTGCCGACGAACGGCGTCATCTGGGTGGGCAGCTCGAACTGCGCCAGTGACACCTACCGACGCGACCAGGACTACAACGCGGCGTCCACCTGTGGCAACGTCGAGGTGAAGGGCAACTACTCCCAGAACCTCACGATTGGCGCGCAGAACGACATCATCATCACCGACGACATCACCCGCAACAGCCCCGAGCTGCTGCTCGGGCTGATCGGCAACAACTTCGTCCGCGTCTACCACCGCGTCAAGAACCGCGACGACAACAACCCGAACGCCTGCGACAACGACGACTCGGTCGTCGCGGGCAAGCCGACGAACCCGAAGGACATCAACATCCAAGCCGCGATTCTCGCCGTGAACCACTCGTTCATCGTCGACAACTGGTACTGCGGGGTGCCGCTTGGCACGCTGACCGTGGACGGTGCGATCGCGCAGGAGTTCCGCGGGCCCGTCGGCACCGGCGGCGCCTCGATCAACACGGGCTACATCAAGAACTACCTGTACAACGACCGGCTGCGCTTCCGCGAGCCGCCCTCGTTCCTGGACCCCGTCCAGTCTTCCTGGCTGGTCGCGCGCCAGAACGAGCAGATCCCCGCGAAGTAACCACGAGCGCGCCCACCGAGCGCGCCTCGATGGTTCCGGCCGGCGTGAAGCGCACGTCGTCGCAGCCGGCCTTGGCGGGCAGGACGTCGAAGCGCGCCGGGGTGAGCGGGTCAGCGGGCGCGCTCAGCCCGAGGCCGCCGAGATCCACCTGGCCGGCGTCGGAGACCTTCACCACGACGACCGCGTGGTGGCCCACCTGAATGGTCAGGCGGCGCGGGCGGCCGTCCGCCGAGAAGGCCAGCCGGCTGGCGGGCGCAGCGCGCTCGGCGGCCACGGACGGTGGGGGAGGGCTCGCTCGTCCGGGGCGCCGGTCGGCCGGGCGGGAGACGGCGGCCGCCAGGGCGGCCAGCGCGAGCACGATGGCGAACAGCAGCATTGCGCGGCGTAGGTGCAAGAACCCGATGCTAGAGCGGCCGAAGGTCGCCGTCGTGGACAGATGGACTAGGCCAGGAACCCCAGTTGGCGCTCAAGGACGGGGTGTCCCGAGTCGATGAGTACTTAGCCAGAGCCACGGTGTCAAAAAGGCAAACCCGTTGTGAGGCGGGGACGCAAAGCTCAGGAGCTCTCAAGGGAGCCTGCCGAGCTACCACCGAGGAAGTTTGTCTCCGAGGAGGCGTTGCCGGGGTGCTGGCGCACCAGACCAAAACAACGTCACCTCAAAAGGAGGAGACACATGCTGCGTAAGCTCAGCGAGCGGATTAACAGCGAGGACAAGGGCTTCACCCTTATCGAGCTCCTCGTTGTGATCCTCATCATCGGCATTCTTGCCGCTATCGCGCTGCCCGCATTCCTGGGTCAGCGTCAGAAGGGCCAGGACGCATCGGCGAAGTCCGACGCGCGTAACCTCGTCTCCCACATGGAGTCGTGCTTCGCGGGTACGGAGACCTACGTCGGTTGTCAGACCTCGCAGGACGTCACCGAGTCCGGTATCACCATCGGCACCGGTGTCGGCCAGGCCGAGATCTCGGGTAACACCGTGAACGGCTACACGATCGTGGGGCACTCGAAGTCGACCAACAACTTCACGATCGCGAAGTCGAACGGTTCGACCATCACCCGTAGCTGCACCTCGACCGGCAAGGGCGCCTGCCCGAGCTCCGGTTCCTGGTAAGCAGCGGTACCTAGTAACTGAAGCGCCGAAGGGCGGGCCAATTGGCCCGCCCTTCTTCGTTTCCGGTCCCGAACGGATTCAAGGGGTTCGGACGGCGCGTCGATGGCTCCTGACTGCCCCAATAGGCAAGAGGAGCTCGGATGTTGCAGAGGCTGGTCGAACGGACGCATGGCGAAGAGCGGGGGTTCACCCTTATCGAGCTCCTCGTTGTGATCCTGATCATCGGCATTCTTGCCGCCATCGCGCTGCCGGCGTTCCTGGGCCAGCGCCAGAAGGGCCAGGACGCCTCGGCGAAGTCCAACGCCCGCAACCTCGTCTCCCAGGTCGAGTCGTGCTTCGCGGGCTCCCAGACCTACGTCGGCTGCGAGACGTCGCAGGAGGTCACGGAAGGTGGCCTGACGCTGGGCTCCGGTCTCGGCCAGGCCGAGGTCTCGGGTAACACCGCGACCGGCTACACGGTCGTGGGGCATTCGAAGTCGACCAACAACTTCACGATCGCGAAGTCCGCAGGAGGGTCGACCATCACCCGAGCCTGCACGTCGACCAGCAAGGGCGCCTGCCCGAGCTCCGGCTCCTGGTAGGCGCTCAAGGGGCTGGGATCGCCGGCCGATCTACACGAGGCGGGCCGAATCGACCCGCACCCTCCCTTTCCTCTCTGAAATGCCCCAGCTCGCCTCCATCGCCATGGCCGCCTTCAGCGGCGGCATCCTCGGTAGCTTCCTGAACGTCGTCGCGCACCGGCTGCCGCTGGGCGAGTCACTCTCGAAGCCGCGTTCGCGCTGCACTTCCTGCGGCACGCAGATCGCCGCGTACGACAACGTGCCGGTGCTCTCATGGCTGGTACTTCGGGGGCGCTGCCGCCACTGCCACATCCCCATCTCCGCGCGCTACCCGGCAGTCGAGCTGACTGCCGCCGTGACCTTCGCGGCGATCGTGGCCACGCGCGGCCTCCACGACGACCTGCTGCTCCAGCTGCCGTTCGCGGCTTGCCTGATCGCCCTGGCGGCGATCGACCTCGACCACCGCATCCTGCCGAACAAGATCGTCTACCCGATGGGGGTGTGGGGAGTGGTGGCCACGGCGCTCGTGGACACCGGGCACCTCCCGGCGCACCTGATCGCCGGCGCGATCGCTTTCACGGTGCTGCTACTGGTGGTGCTGGCCTATCCGGCCGGTATGGGCATGGGCGACGTGAAGCTGGCCGGCGTGATGGGCCTCTATTTGGGCACCGCGGTGGCGCCCGCGATGCTGATGGCGTTCCTGTCGGGCTCGGTGGTCGGCGTGGCCATCATGGTGCGCGAGGGCGCCGCCGCGCGCAAGAAGGCCGTGCCCTTCGGCGTCTTCCTCGCGCTTGGCGGAATCGCCGCCGTGCTGGTCGGTCCCGAGCTCGTCGACCTGTACCAGAGCCACTTCCTGGGGCGCTAGTGGCCCAACCCTGTCCAGCGTGTCCAATCGGTAGTCAAGCCCGGCTCGCAGTTGCCGATACCGGAAAGACCCTCCCAACTGAATGATGGCTTTCTCCCTCCGAAAGAACTCAAGCGACGGCTCCGTAGGTCTCGACATCGACGGCCGCTATCTAGCGGCCGCCCAGGTCGACGGCGGACGGGTCGTGCGCGCCGTCAGCCAGGACCTGCCCGAGGGTCTCATGCGCGACGGCGAGGTCGCCGACGGCGAGCAGCTGGTCGCGGCCCTCAAGGACTTCGTCGGCGACACCGGCCTGCCGCGCAACGTGCGCCTCGGCGTCGCCAACCAGCAGATCGTCGTGCGCGTCGTGGAGTTGCCCCGCATCGAGAACGACTCGGAGCGCGAGGCCGCGGTTCGCTTCCAGGCCGCCGAGGCCATCGCCATGCCGCTCGACGACGCGGTGCTCGAGCACCAGGTCATCGACTACGCCGAGGGCGCCGACGGCAGCCCGCGCATGCAGGTCGTGCTCGTGGCCGCCCGCCGCTCGATGATCGAGCAGCTGACCGCCGCCGTGAAGGAGGCCGGGCTGAAGGCCGACGGCATCGACCTCGACGCCTTCGCCCTCGTGCGCACGCTGGTACCGCAGGAGGCCGCCGATGGTGACTCCGGCCGCGTCTACTGCCACCTCGGCGCGATGACCAACCTTGCCGTCGCGGTCGGCACCACCTGCCTCTTCGCCCGGCCGCTCTCGGCCGTCTGGACTGACGACGACGCCAGCTCCTCGCTGGCCGACGAGATCCGGCTCTCGATCGACTACTACATGGCTCAGCCCCAGGCGAAGCCGGTCGGCGAGGTCGTGCTGTCGGGTCCCGGCGCGGAGAGCGACGTGCTCTACCAGGGCCTCGCGGCCGAGCTCGGCCTTCCCGTCCAGGTGGCGTCGCCCCTCGGGGGGCTGGACGCGTCCGCCGTATCGAGCGACGACGATCCGTACCGCTACACCGTGGCGGCCGGCCTCTCGCTGGGAGCTGCGGCGTGAGGCCAGTCAATCTTCTTCCGGACGGCCAGCGCCGTCGCCCGAGCACCGGCGCCGCCGGCAACCGCTCCTACATCGCGCTCGGCGTGCTCGCTGCGCTCGTCCTGATGGTCGCCGGCCTCGTGCTGACCTCGAACCAGACGAACGCGCGCAAGAGCCAGGCCGCCGCCGCCAAGCAGAACGCCGACCAGCTCGAGGCCCAGGCCAGCTCGCTCGGCGCCTTCACGAACTTCGCCGGCGTCAAGGAGACCCGGCTCTCCTCCGTCAAGACCGTCGCCGGCACCCGCTTCGACTGGGAGCGCATGATGCGCGAGATGTCCCGGGTCATCCCGAAGGGCAGCTGGCTCACCACGGTGGACGCCTCCACCAGCGGCGCCACGGGTGACAACGCCTCGTCCTCGACCCAGACCGGTACGAGCGTCGGCGCGCCGGCCGCCAACCTCGTGGGCTGCACCGCCAAGCAGCCGGAGGTGGCCAAGATGATGGTCCGCCTGCGCCAGATGCACCGCGTCGAGGACGTCAAATTGAACCAGTCCTCCAAGGGCACGCAGGGCAGCGACGCGAACGGCGCCGGCTGCGGCTCGCGCTACCAGTTCGACGTGACGGTGAGCTTCAGCGCGACCCCGCCGAAGGAGCAGCCGCGCGGCTCGAACAGCGTGCCGGCCTCGCTCGGAGGTGGGTCATGAGCAACATGACCGGCCGCGATCGGAAGATCCTCCTCAGCGTCATCCCGCTGGTGCTGCTGCTGGCGTACTACTTCCTGCTCTTCTCGCCGCGGCGTGAGGAGGCCACCAAGGCCTCCAAGGACCTGAGCGCGCAGCAGAAGCGCGTATCGGACGCGCAGGCAAAGGTCACCGACGCAACCGCCTCCAAGACCACCTTCGCCTCCGACTACACGCAGATGGTGCGCCTCGGCAAGGCGATTCCCTCGAAGATCGACATGCCGAGCCTGCTCGTGCAGCTCGACCAGGCCTCCGGCGGAACGGGCATCCAGTTCACGAAGATCGCCACCGGCGCGCGTGACGCCGGCGCCACGCCGCCCGCGGCGACCGACAGCAGTCCCTCCACCGGGGGCACGAGCGGCAACGGCACCAATGGCCAGCCCGCCTCGGCCGCCGGCGGCGCGCAGGCCCAGACCGGCCCGGGCAAGGCCGCCGAGAACGCCAACAACACGGCCGCGAGCTCGAACAAGAGCGCCGCGAGCGCCAGCTCGACCGCGGACTCCAAGGCGAGCGGCAGCAGCGGCTCGTCGGGCTCGACGAGCACGAGCACGAGCGGCGCGGCCCCCGCGAGCAGCTCTCCTCCGCCCGGCCTGGAGACGGTGCCGCTCGACCTCGAGTTCGAGGGCAACTTCTTCAACCTGGCCAACTTCTTCCACAAGCTCAAGCGGATGGTCTACGTGAAGGGCAACAACGTTGCGGTCAGCGGACGGCTCTTGACGGTCGACAGCATCAAGTACTCGAGCGATCCCGACCTCTTCCCGAAGATCAAGGCCGAGATCAAGGCCACCGTGTTCCTCTCGCCGCTGACCCAGGGCACCACCGCGGGCGCGAGCCCGTCGGGCCCGGCGGCGCCGTCGACCACGCCGGCAGCGGCTCCCCCGGGGACGTCCGCGCCCCCGGCGGCCACCGCTACCCCAATCGGAGCTCAGCGATGAGGGTCTTCCTCGAGGATCTCTGGCAGGACCTGCGCGAGAAGCGCCTGTGGCCCGTGGCGGTTGCGCTGGTGCTCGCCCTCGTGGCGGTGCCCGTGCTGCTCAAGAAGCCCTTCGAGACGCCGCCGCCGGCACCTGCCGTGGCGCAGTCCGCGGCCGACCAGAGCCTGCAGCACCAGGCCAAGGTCGTGCTGGCGAACCAGGACTCCAACGGCTCGCGGCTCAACCTCTTCAACTCGAGCGACCCCTTCAGGTCGCCCGCCGGCGCGCGCAAGAAGACCGACAACGGCGTCACCTCCGCCAGCGGCGGCGGGCTGGCCAACCCGGTCGGCCAGAGCGCGGGCACCGGCGCCAGCGGCGGCGGCTCGCTCGGCGGCGGCGGCGGTTCGCTGACCCCGAGCACGGGTACGGGTGGCGGCGGCTTCAGCGGCGGTGGCACCACGGGCGGCGGGTCGATCCCGAAGTCCAAGACGAAGGTCACGAAGTTCACCTACGTGATCGACGTCACCTACAAGCACAACGGCCACACCCGCAAGGAGAAGGGCATGACCGCGCTGGAGATGCTGCCGAACTCGACCTCGCCCCTGTTGGTGTTCCTGGGCGTCGACTCGAAGGCCACCAACGCCGTCTTCATCGTCGACTCGAGCCTCAAGCCCGCCCCACTGGGCGAGGGCAAGTGCAAGCCGAGCGATGACAACTGCAACTTCCTGTACCTCGGAGCTGGCAACCAGGAGGTCTTCACCACCTCGGACGGGCAGACCTATTCGCTGCAGATCGACGGGATCCGCCGCGTGCAGGTGAAGTCCAAGTCCGCGAAGGCGAGCTCAAAGAAGCGCAAGGCAGAGGCGAAGAAGTCCGCTGCGGGCACGAGCAACGACAAGCTGGTCGGCTCGTCCCAGCCGAAGAAGCCCCCGCACCGCTTCGTGCCGCCTGTGCTGCTCGATCTGGTGACCGTGTCCAGCGACGGAGCCCGGAACTAAAGGCCGGCCCGGCCCGCCGATAACAAGGAATGCCCATGCACCCTCGCCTCGCCCCACGCTTCCTGCTGCTCGCCGCGCTGCTCCTGCTGGTGGCGGCCCCCGCCGCGTCCGCGGCCTCCAAGGCGCCTTCGATCACGAAGGTCTCGCCGATGCGCGTGAAGGTGGGCTCCACGCTCACGATCAAGGGCAAGAACTTCAGCTCCTCGCGGACCCGCAACACCATCTTCTTCCGCGGCTCTGGCGGCACCACCGCCTTCGCGAAGCCCGGCAAGGCCAGTCGCACCAAGCTCGTCATCAAGGTGCCGGGCTCCGTGGGCAAGCTGCTCAAGCGCAGCAGCGGCAAGGCGCTCTCCACGCGGCTGAAGATCCGCGTGCTCACCTCCAAGTTCAGCAAGTACACCTCTTCGCGCCTGTCGCCGGTCGTGACCGGCACGGGCGTGCCCTCGAACCGCGCGCCCTCGAGCGGCGGCGGCTCGGGTGGCTCCGGCGGCTCCGGTGGATCGGGCCCCTCGGTCGGGGCACCGACCTGCACCGGCACCGACCCTGACGGCGACCTGCTCTCGACTGCGACCGAGCAGGCGATCCACACCAATCCGTGCAACGCCGACACCGACGGCGACGGCGTCTCCGACGGCTACGAGTACCAGTCGGCGCGCGACCTGAACGACGACGAGAGCCAGAACCCGAACGCCTACGCCCCTTACCCGGGCAAGCGTCCCTACGCCAACCCGCTCGATCCGACGGACGCAAACACGGACCGCGACGGCGACTCGCTGACACTGATGCAGGAGTACATCCTTTGGAACTACACGGTCACGAACGGCGCCACCCGCACGCTCTCCCCGCTGACCTACTCGGACGGCGAGCAGTACTCGATCGCCAACCGCGACGGCAGCGGCCACCGCGTGCCGAGCCTCGCGGCCGCCGGCTACTCGAAGCAGACGAGCTTCCTCAACTGGGCCAGCGCCAACGGCTACCGCAACGTCGACCTCGTGGACAGCGCCCCCTGGTACTCGGGCAGCTCGAGGAACAGCTACGGCCTGCTCGACTTCAACCGTGACGGCACCGAGTCGTCAACGACCCAGCCCGGCTACTTCCTGCCGGAAACGACCTACTACGACTTCAACCAGGACGGCGTGCTGTCCGACGACGAGCGCGACGAGGACGGCGACGGCCTCACCAACTTCGACGAGGCCCGCGGCCGCATGCTGCCGGGCTACTGGAGCTCGTGCTACCAGGGCGAGGCGGCCTACAACGTCGCCTACGCCGGCACCGACCCGACCGACCCGGACACGGACGGCGACGGCATCCGCGACGGAGCCGACGACCAGGACCACGACGACGTGCCGAACATCATGGAGCTCAGCCGCAACGCGGCCTCCGGCACGAACGACACGGGCACCAGGGCGTGCACCCCCGCCGAGGGCCTGCCGACCTTCCCGGATCCGAATCACGCGGGCGTGTACGGCCGGGTGAACCCGTTCAACCCCTGCCTGCCGGCCACCTTCTCGCGCACCTGCACGCGCCACCCGGGCTTCGACGGGACACCCGCTCCGTTCGACGGCTCGACCGACTACTACTCGCTCAACTAGGCAGGGCCTGGCTTTCCGGGCGGCGGCGCCCTGCCCGCTGGGTAGGGTGTTTGCGGCCATGGCGCTGCGCTTCACAACAGCGGGCGAGTCGCACGGCCCCGGCCTCGTAGCCGTGGTCGAGGGGCTGCCCGCGGGCCTCGAGCTGACCCCCGAGGAGATCGACCGCGACATGGCGCGGCGCCAGCTCGGGCACGGCCGCGGCGGGCGCATGAAGATCGAGAAGGACCGCGCGGAGGTCACGGCAGGCGTGCGCCACGGGCGCACACTGGGCAGCCCGGTTGCGCTCAGGGTCGAGAACCGTGACTTCGCCAACTGGGAAGAGCGGATGAACCCCTGGCCGGTTGACGCCGAGGTCGCTGAGGTGCACCTGCCGCGCCCAGGCCACGCCGACCTGGCAGGCATCCAGAAGTACGGCTTCACGGACGTGCGCAACGTGCTCGAGCGCGCCAGCGCGCGCGAGACCGCCGCGCGGGTGGCCGCCGGCTCGCTGGCGAAAGCGCTGCTGCGCGAGCTAGGGGTGACAGTGCTGAGCCACGTGCTTTCGATCGGGACCGTGCAGGCGCCTGAGGCGGACGGGCTCGGGCCCGCCGACTTCGAGGGCGTGGACGAGTCGCCCGTGCGCTGCCTGGACGCCGCGGCGAGCGAGGCGATGGTGGCCGAGATCGACGCCGCCCGCAAGGCGAACGAGTCGCTCGGCGGGGTCTTTGAGGTGCGCGTCTTCGGGCTCGTGCCGGGGATCGGCTCGCACGTGTCGTGGGAGGAGCGCCTGGACGGCCGGCTGGCGCAGGCGATCCTCTCGATCCAGGCTATGAAGGGCGTGGGCATCGGCGACGGCTTCGACCTTGCCGGCCGCGTCGGCTCGCAGGCGCACGACGAGATCTTCTGGTCGGAGGAGGGCGGCTACCAGCGCGAGACCAACCGCGCGGGCGGAATCGAGGGCGGCATGAGCACGGGCGAGCCGCTGGTGGTGAGGGGCGCGATGAAGCCGCTGCCCACGCTCACGAAGCCGCTGCGCTCGGTGGACACCGAGACCAAGGAGCCCGCCGCCGCGCTGCGCGAGCGCACCGACTCGTGCACGGTGCCGGCCGCCGGGGTGGTGGGGGAGGCCATGGTGGCGCTGGTGCTCGCGGACGGCTACCTGGCCAAGCTCGGCGGCGACCACATCGACGACGTGCGCGCCGCCCTCGACCACTACCGGGAGCGCATCTCGTGGAGGCGTTGAACGGAAACCGCGCCGGAGCGCTCGTCTTCGTCGGCTTCATGGGGGCCGGCAAGTCCAGCGCCGCCCGCTCGGTCGCGGCCGAGCTGAACGCCGAGCCGCTCGACTCCGACCGCGAGCTCGAGCGCGAGCTGGGCGAGCCATTGGAGCAGTTCTTCGAACGCGAGGGCGAGCATGCCTTCCGCGCGCGCGAGGAGGAGCTCGTGCTGCGCCTGCTTGAGCGGCCCGACGCGCAGGTCGTGTCGCTGGGCGGCGGCGCCACCGGCTCCGACCGCGTGCGCGACGCGCTGTCGCGCCACACGGTCGTGCATCTCGACGTGGAGCCCGACGACGCCTGGCGGCGCGCCTCCGGCAGGGGCCGCCCGCTGGCCCGCGACCGGGCCCGCTTCGACCAGCTGCACGGCGACCGCGTGGCCATCTACGAGTCCGTGGCCGACGCGCTGCTGCCCCCGGGCGGCCGCGACGCCGTGCGCTCGGCGCTGCCCGCGCTGCGCGCGCTCGGCGGCGCGCCGGCTGGCACGCGCCTGGTATGGGCGCAGGCCGGCTCCGGCGACTACCCCGTGTTCCTCGGCCGCGGCCTGATCGAGGCCGGCTTCTTCTTCCCTTCGGACGGGCGGCGCTTCGTGGTGACCGACGCGAACGTGGATCGCAATCACCGGCTCGACTGCCAGGCCCGCATCGTCACGCTGGCCGGCGAGGAGCACAAGAACATCCACGGCGCCGAGTTCGTGCTGCGCGAGCTGGCCCAGGCCGGGGCCGAACGGGGAGACGTGGTGGTGGCCGTGGGCGGCGGCGTGGTGGGCGACGTCGCCGGCTTCTGCGCGGCCGTCTACCAGCGCGGCGTGCGCCACGTGCAGGTGCCGACGACGCTGGTGGCCCAGGTGGACTCCGCCTACGGCGGCAAGACCGGCGTGGACCTGCCCGAGGGCAAGAACTATGCGGGCGCCTTCCACCAGCCCTCGGCCGTGCTGTGTGACCCGGCGGCGCTCGACACATTGCCGCCCGAGGAGCTGGCGGCCGGCTACCCGGAGGTCATCAAGACCGCGCTGATCGCGGGCGGGCCGCTGTGGGCGCGGGTGCGCGAGGGCCAGCTCGACGACGAAGTGATCCTCGGCTGCCTGCGCACCAAGCTGGCCGTGGTGGCCCAGGACGAGCGCGACGATGGGCGGCGCCAGGTGCTTAACCTGGGACACACCATCGGGCACGCCATAGAAGCCGCCACCGGATACGAGCGCTACCGCCACGGCGAGGCGGTGGGGATCGGCCTGCTCGCCGCGCTGCGGCTGTCCGGCCGCGACGCGCTGCGCGAGGAGGTCGCGGGGCTGCTGGCCGAGCGCGGTCTCCCGCTCGGCGCCCAGGGCGTCGCGGTCGAGGACGTGCTGGCCCTCGTGGAGCGCGACAAGAAGCGCGACGGCGGCCGCGTGCCGTTCGTGCTGCTGCACGCCCCCGGTGAGGTCACCCCCGGCCACGTGGTGGATCCCACGTCGCTGCGCGCGGCCGTGGAGGAGCTGGCCGCGTGAAGCACCGCGTGGGCGTGTTCCACGGCGTGAACTTCGACGTGCTCGAGCGGCGTGACCCGGCGATCTACGGCGGCTTCAGCCTGCCGGACCTGGAGGTGCAGATCCAGCGCTTCGCGCGCGAGCTGGGGATCGAGACGAGCTTCACGCAGACCAACCACGAGGGCGAGTTCTGCGAGGCGCTGGCCAAGACCTCGGAGGCCGTGGACGGGCTGGTGGTGAACGCGGGTGCTTGGACGCACTACTCGTACGCCATCCGCGACGCCCTCGACCTGAGCGGCGTGCCCACCGTCGAGGTGCATCTCTCCGCGGTGTCCCAGCGCGAGGACTTTCGCCGCACGTCGGTGATCCGCGACCTCTGCATCGGCCAGGTGGAGGGCAAGGGCGTGGATGGGTACCGTGAGGCGCTGGAGCTGTTGAAGGAGACGTTCGAAAAGTGACGCAGGCGACGGCCACGAGCAGGGCGGACCGGCTGGCAGGGCTGCTGGCGGAGAAGGAGCTCGACTCCCTGCTCGTCACGAACCTCGTGAACGTGCGCTACCTGACCGGCTTCACGGGCACCAACGGCGCCTGCGTGGTCACCCCCGACGAGCGCCTCTTCCTGACGGACTTCCGCTATGTCGAGCGCGCCCAGCACGAGGTGCACGGCTTCGAGCGCCTGACCGCCGGGCGCGACATGCTGGGCGACCTCGCGGCGCGTCTGAGCGGCCGGGCGGGCTTCGACGACGCGCACGTCAGCGTGCGCGCCTTCCGCAAGCTCGAGGAGAAGGTGGTCGAGGGCGTTGAGCTGGTGGCCGCCGGCGGGCTGGTCGAGGGGCTGCGGGCGGTCAAGGACGAGCAGGAGCTGCGCGCGATGCGCGAGGCCGCCCGGCTGGCCGACGGGGTCTACGAGGCGCTGCGCGAACGCGGCATGGCGGGGCGCATGGAGGCGGAGGTCGCGCAATGGCTCGAGAACGAGCTGCGCGAGCGCGCCGAGGGCCCGTCGTTCCCGGTGATCGTGGCCGCCGCCGAGAACGGCGCGCTGCCGCATGCCACGCCGCGCGACGCGGAGATCCCGGCCGGCACGCTCGTGGTGGTGGACATGGGCGCGCTGTTCGACGGCTACTGCTCCGACTGCACTCGCACCTTCGCCACCGGGCCGCTCGACGGCCGTGCGACCGAGGTCTACGAGCTCGTGCTCTCCGCGCAGGAGGCTGCCGTGGAGGCGGTGCGCGCCGGCGCGGGCTGCGCGGACGTGGACGCCGTGGCGCGCGACCTGATCGACGCCGCCGGGCACGGCGCGCACTTCGGGCACGGGCTGGGCCACGGCGTGGGCCTCGAGGTGCACGAGGAGCCGCGGCTGACCAAGTCGGCCGAGGGCTCGCTCGAGGCCGGCAACCTGGTCACCGTGGAGCCCGGCGTCTACCTGCCGGGGGAGCTGGGCGTGCGCATCGAGGACCTGGTGGCCGTCACCGATGACGGCTGCGAGATCCTCACGGGCTTCCCGAAGGTCCTGACAGCGGTCGATTGATCCTCGCCGCCGCGGCCACGCTGGTCGGCGCGGTGGCCCAGTCCGCGACCGGCTTCGGCTTCGCGCTGATCGCCGGCCCCGCGCTGTTCGCGGTGCTCGACCCGCACGAGGCCGTGACCGTGCTCGCCATTCTCGGCGTGCTGCTGAGCGTGCTGGTGGTCAGCGACGCCGGCTGGGCCACCGTGCGCTGGAGGGCGATCCTCCCGATGCTCGCGGCGTCGCTGCCCGGGCTGGGCCTGGGGCTGCTGGCGCTCGAGCTGCTGCCGAAGGCGGGGCTGCAGCTGGGCGTGGGGGTGGCTGTGCTGCTGGCCGGCCTCTTCCAGCTGCGCAGGCAGGCGCCGGCGCCGCGCGAGGGCACAGGCCACGTGCGGCTCGGGTCGGCGAGCCTGGCGGGTGTGACGAGCGGAGTGCTCACCACATCGATCGGCGTCAGCGGGCCGCCGCTGGTGCTCTGGCTGGAGGCAGAGGGGCTGCGGCCCGCCGAGCTGCGCGCCTCGCTGTCGGCCGGCTTCCTTGGGATGAACGTCGCGGGCGGCGGGCTGCTGCTGGCCGTCTCCGGCTCCCGCGCCGCACCCGGAGTGGGCCTCGTGCTGCCGCTGCTCGGGCTGGTGGCGGTGGGCCACGTTGCGGGTGCCATCGCCTTCCGGCGGCTGCCGGAGCAGGCCTTCCGGACCGCGGTGCTGGGCCTGGTGGTGGCGGCCGGCCTGGCCAGCGCGGCCGCCGGGCTGGCCGGCCTGCTCTAGTCGCGCGGGGGTTGACCGTTATGCGAACATGTGTTCGGTCATGGTGGTCTGCGTCCTCTATCCCCGCTTCGAGTTGCTTGCGGCGTTGGGAGAGAGAAACGCAATGCTCTCGGAGCCGATGGCGCTGGCGCCGGAGGCCGGCCGTGAGCAGGTGGTGGGGGAGGTGTCCGCGCCCGCGGAGGCCTTCGGCGTGATGCGCGGCATGCGGGTGGGCGAGGCGATGTCGCGCTGTCCCGAGCTACGGCTGGTGCCGCCCGACCCGGAAGGCGTGCGCGAGCTGTGGGGCGTGGTGCTCGACCGCCTGGAGGCGATCGGGGCGAATGTGGAGTCAGACCGCGCGGGCGCGGCCTTCTTCGAGGCCACCGGCATGCACGGCATCCATGGGGGCGACCTGTCCGGGGTGATCGAGGCCGCGCGCCGGGCGCTCGGCCGCCGCGCTCGCCTGGGAGCCGCCCCCAGCCGCTTCGCCGCGCACGCCGCCGCGCTGCAGGCACGCCCGCGGCGGCCCGCCCGAGTCATCGGAGAGGATGAAGTGCAGGGCTTTCTTGCCCCGCTGCCGGCCGGGCTGCTGCGCAGCCGTCCCGAGCTCGCGGCCCTCCCGGAGGTGCTGGAGCGGCTTGGCGTCCGCACGCTCGGCGAGCTGGCCGAGCTGCCCTCGCGGGCGGTCGCGGAACGCTTCGGGCATCCGGGCCTGCTGGCGCTTGACCTCTCGCGCGGGCGCGACACCCCGCTGGAGCCGCGCCGGCCGCCGGAGCCCGTCAGCGAGCGGATCGAGCTGCCCGAGGCCATCTCGGGGCCACAGCTCGAGCGCGCGCTCGAGCTGCTCGTGGCCAGGGTGCTGGCCCGCTCCGAGCGGCGCGGGCGCTCGCTGCGGGGGCTCGCGATGTCGGCCCGCTTCGTGGCCGGCGGCACCTGGCGCCGGGCGGTCACGCTGCGCCGGGCAAGCGCCGACCCGGCGCGCATCCGGCTGTCGCTCGCGCCGCGGTTGTCGGAGCTGCCGGCGCCGGCGGAGTCACTGGGGCTCGAGGTCGAGTCCTTCGGGCCGCCCGCCCACGACCAGGAGCGCCTGCTCGAGGAGCAGGGCGCGGTGCGCCGCGCCCGCCTCGGCGAGGCCGTGCGCCAGGCGCGCCAGGCCGCCGGCGCCGACGCGGCGCTGCGCATCCTCGAGGTCGACCCCGGCTCCCGCATACCCGAGCGCCGCGCGATGCTGGCGCCGTTCGTGGAGGAGGAGGGGAGGTGAGCGCCGCTTCCGCGCCCGGCCGTTCCTCGCGCCGCCTCGCCGAGCCGCGGGCGGTGGCCGTGCACGCAGGCTCCGAAGGCGCGCCGCTCGCCCTGGGCGAGCGCCCCGTGGAGGCCGTGCGCGAGGAGTGGGTGGTCGAGGACCGCTGGTGGACGGGCCGCCCGCTGCGGCGCCGCTACTTCGAGCTGGTGCTCGAGGACGGCGTGAACGTGGTGGTCTTCCGCGACCTCACAAGCGGGGCCTGGTTCGCCCAGCGGGGCGCCTAGCTCTACAAGGGTCGCGCCGCAGTCGAGCGCGAGTTCGGACGGCTCAAGCACGATTGGCACTGCTCCCGCTTCGCGTCCGTGGGCTTGAGTGCGTCAAGCTCCACGCTGACCTCACCATCCTGGCGAAGCTTGCCTGCGCCCTCGCGAGGGCGCGAGCCGTTCCGCTCGCGGCGTAGTCGCCGCGCCTCGCGTGCGGGATACTCGGCGGGCGATGTCGCAGGAGAACGTGGAGAACCTCAGGAAGATGTTCGCCCTCTTTAACGAGGCGGGCGTGCACGCCGCCACCGAGGCGCTCCGCCATCTGCTCGCCGCCGATTTCGGGGTCGAAGAGGCCGCGGCGCTGCCTGATCCGGAGACCTACACCGGGAAAGAGGCGTTCGTCGCCAACCTGGCCAAGCTCGAGGAGTCCTTCGACGAGCTCCGGCTGGAGCCGCTCGAGATCGTGGATCTCGGCGAACGGATCGTCGTCGTGGTCTCGATGCATGGGCGAGGGCGGGGGAGTAGCGCGCCGGTGGAAATGACCTTCGCCCAGCTATGGGCATTGCGCGACGGCAAGGCGGTGTCGTTGCAGGACTACGCGACGAAGGCAGAGGCCCTCGAAGCCGTGGGGCTGCCGGAGTAGGCGCGGCGAGTTTCGCTAGACCCTCCTAGGCCCGCTCCAGGGCGGCGCGCGCCTTGTCGCGCGCGCTCGTTGCCGCGGCCAGCCCCCGCTCGGCGCTGCTCGCGGCGGCGCTCGCGGCCTCCAGGCGCTCCTCCGCCTCCGCCCGCTCGTTCTCCGCGCGCCGCAGCGCCCGCTCGGCGTCCTCGAGCTCTCGCTCCGCTTGCTTGAGCCGGCGGCGCGCCTCGTCCTTCTTCTTCGCGGAGCCGCTGCCGCGGGCCGGGCGGCCGCCGGCCCCGCCCACGCCGGCTGTGAGCGGCCCCAGGCCGACCGCGGTGCGGTCCTCGCTGATGCGCCCAGCCTCGAGCTCCGCGCGCAGATCGGGGTCGCTGGCCACGGCGTGCAGCGTGCCGCGCGCCCGGCCGAGCATGGCCTCGCTGGCGCCGCGCTCGGCCTTGAGCTCCGCCGCGACGGCCGCCATCAGCTTGTCCACGGCGGCCCGCTCCCGCTCGACCGCCTGCTGGATGCCCTTGCGGCCCCCGCCCTGCAGCAGCTGCTCCTGTGCCTCGCCCAGCTTCGCCGCGGCGTCCAGCAGCCGCTTGACGTCGCGGCGGTTGCCGCGGGCCGCGCGGTTGATCGCCCCGGCGGCGCGGCTGGGCTTCTTCAGCTCCTTCACGCGCTCGGCGCCGGTCGCGTCGCCGGAGCTCTTCAGCTCGCGCGCGAGGTCGTTCCTGGCCGCGGTGAACTCGCCTGGCGGCAGACCGTACAGGCGGTCGAGCTCGCGCTCGAGCGCGGCGCCGTCAGCCCGCTCTGGCACGAGCCTCCCGCCCGACGACTCCCGGGAGCCACTCCCGCACCGCGGCCCCGACCGCCTCGACGTCCTTCTTCAGCCCGTGGTCGCCGGGCACCTGGGCGACGCTGCGTAGGGGGCCCGGCGGCGGCATGCCGAAACGGTCATTGCTGCCCTGCACGACCAGCGCGGGCACGGTCACGGCGTCCAGCTCCTCGAGCCGGCTGGGCGACGGGCCCGTCGCGGAGCGGCGCTGCGGCGGCTGCAGCGGGAAGGCGAGGCAGAGCACGGCCGCCGCTCCCAGCGCGTCCGCGGTGCGGCAGGCAACCCGTGCCCCAAGCGAGCGCCCGCCCGCCACGAGCGGCAGGCCGCTCAGCTCGCCCGCTAGCAGCTGCTGCACGACCGCGATCCACGCCGCGTCGAGCTGCTTCGCCGGTGCCGGCGAGCGGCGCCCGGCCACGCGGTATGGCTGCTCGACGAGCGCGACGCTGACATCCTCGGCCAGCGCCGCCTGCGCAGCCGCTTCGATGTCGGGCGCGTTCACCCCGCCGCCGGCTCCGTGACCGAGCACCAGCGAGGCGCGCGGCTCCTGCGTGGGCGTGAGGTGGGCCCTCGCGGGGCCGTGCGGCGTGTCGAGCTCGAGCGTGCTCACAGCGTTGATCCTGCCACCGTCGCGCGCTAGTAGCCTCGCCGTCCGTCGACCGCGAGCTCACACTCCGCGAGCTGAACCGCGCCACGCTCGCGCGCCAGCTGCTGCTCGAGCGCTCCGAGCTTGCGCCGGCCGAGGCGATCGCGTGCGTCGCCGGCCTCCAGGCGCAGAAGCGGGAGATGCCCTACATCGGCCTCTGGAGCCGCCTGCGCGACTTCCGCCGCGAGCGGCTGCACGAGCTCGCCGAGCGCGGTGAGGTGGTGCGGGCCAGCCTGATGCGCTTCACCCTGCAGCTCTTCACGGCGGCCGACTACGCCGAGCTGCGCGCCGACCTCCAGCCGGCGCTGACGCGCAACCTGATCGCGTTCGTCGGCAAGCGCATCGAAGGCCTCGACCGCGAGCCGGTGCTCGCCACCGCCCGGGCGGCCCTCGAGGAGCGGCCGCTCACCTTCGCCGAGCTGCGCGAGCTGCTGGCCGAGCGCTTCCCTGAGTGGGACACCCCGGCGCTGGCACTGCTGGTGCGCTCGGAGCTGCCGCTCGTGCAGGTGGCCGGCGACCCGAGGTGGGGCTGGCCCGCCACGCCCGCCTACGAGCTGGCGGCGGAGCGGGTCGCCCCGGCGAAGGGACCGCACGAGCTGATCCGGCGCTACCTGGCCGCCTTCGGCCCCGCGAAGACGGCGGACGTGCAGGCCTGGTCGGGCCTTTCCGGGCTGAGGCCGAGCGTGAAGGAGCTGGCGCCCGAGCTCGTGAGCTACCGCGACGAGCAGGGCAAGGAGCTGCTCGACCTGCCGGGCGCGCCGCTGCCCGACCCCGACACCCCCGCGCCGCCGCTCTTCCTGCCCGAGCTCGACAACGCGATCCTCTCGCACGCCGACCGCAGCCGCATGGTCCCCGACGAGCACCGCAAGAAGGTCTTCCTGACGGCCGGCCGCGTGCGCGCCACGTTCCTGCTGGACGGTTTCGTGGCGGGCACCTGGAAGATCGAAGACGGCTCGTCACTGGTGGTCGAGCCGTTCGGCCGTCTGACGAAGCCCGATCGAACGGCGCTGGGTGAGGAGGCCGAGCGCCTGCTGCGCTTCGTCGCGGAGGAAACGGCGGGCTGGGTGCGCTTCGACTAGAAGAAGCGAGCCCTAAGCCGGCGGCGTAGGGGGCGCGCGTGGCCGCGGGCAGGAGGCCTCGTCCGGACACGCGCTAAGGGACGCGACGATGGTCTCCTGGGTCGGCGTTGACCGGCTGCGTCCGGGCTGCGAACATACGTTCGTGTCTTACGTCGAGCTGCATTGCCATTCGACCTATTCGTTCCTCGACGGGGCGTCGCATCCGGTGGAGCTGGCGGGGGCCGCGGCGGAGCAGGGGCACGAAGCGCTGGCGGTCACAGACCACGATGGACTTCACGGCGCGATGGAGGCCGCCCAGGCGCTGAAGCCGCTCGGCATCAGGCCGATCACAGGCGCCGAGCTGACGCTCGACGACGGCTCGCACCTCACGCTCCTGTGCGAGAGCCGCACCGGCTACTCGAACCTCTGCCGCCTGATCACGAAGGCGCACGCGCACACGCGGCGCTGGGTGCACCTGGGCTGGGACGAGCCGGACGCCAACCGCAGGCCCAGGCAGGACCCGATCGAGGGCGAGCCGGAGCTGTCGCTCGATGAGGTGGAGCGCCACGCCGAGGGGCTCGTGTGCCTGTCGGGCTGCGCCCGCGACGGCGTGCTGGCGCGCCGCATCGAGGCGGGCGACCACCGCGGCGCGGCGGCCGCCGGGCAGCGGCTGCTGGCCGCCTTCGGGCCCGAGCGCTTCCGCGTGGAGCTGCAGCGCCCCTACTGGCGCAACGACCGCCGCCGCAACCGCCTGCTGGCCGAGCTGGCCGAGCGGCTCGGGGTCCCGTGCGTTGCCACGGGCAACGTGCACGCCCACGACCGCTCGCGGGTGGCGCTGCAGGACGCGATGGTGGCCGTGCGCCTGGGCGCCACGCTCGACGAGTCGGAGCCCGGCCGGCGCGGCAACTCGTCGCACGTGCTGGCCCCGCCGGAGAAGATGGCCGAGCGCTTCCGGGAGCACCCCGAGGCGGTGCACGAGAGCGGCCGCCTGGCCGAGCGCCTGCGCTTCGACCTGACCGCGGACCTCGGCTACCGCTACCCCGGCTCGGAGGACCCCGAGGCCGACTCGAAGCTGGCCGTGCTCTGCAAGGCAAAGATCGGCGAGCGCTACGAGGGCCGGCCCACGCTCGCCGAGGCCGAGGCGCGCCTCGACGAGGAGCTCAGGGTGATCCGCGGCCTCGGCCTGTCGGGCTTCTTCCTGCTCCACCGGGACATGCTCGAGCTGGCCCGCGAGGTAGCAGCCCAGGTGCGCGGGGCCGAGTCGGCTCGCCGCCTGCTGCCGCCGGGGCGGGGGAGGGGCTCGAGCGTGTCCTCGATCGTCTGCTACCTCACGGGCCTCTCGCACGTGGACCCGATCGAGAACGAGCTGCTGCTCGGGCGCTTCCTGAACGAGGAGCTGTCAGCGCTCCCCGACATCGACCTCGACTTCCCGCGCGATGTGCGCGACGTGCTGATCCCGCGCGTGCACGACCGCTACGGGCGCGACCGCTGCGCGCTGGTGGCGGCCTTCCCGACCTTTCAGGTGCGCTCGGCGGTGCGCGACTTCGCCAAGGCGCTCGGCCTGCCGCCGGGGGAGATCGAGCGCCTGGCGCGCGCGGTGGATCCCTGGAAGCCGACGAACGACATCGAGGGCGATGTGCCGGCCGGCCGCTCGCCGCGCTGGGACGCGCTCGTGGCGCTGGCCCGCGACGCCCACGGGCTGCCGCGCCACATGTCCCAGCACCCGGGCGGCATGGTCATCTCCACGCAGCCGCTGATCGACCTCTGCCCGGTGCAGCCGGCCTCGATGGAGGGCCGCCAGATGGTGCAGTGGGACAAGGACTCCTGCGCCGACGCCGGCTTCCTGAAGATCGACCTGCTGGGCCTGGGGATGCTGTCGGCGGTCGAGCGCTGCGTGGACGAGATCGCCCGCGTGCGCGGCGAGTCGATCGACCTCTCGCGCATCCCCTACGACGACAAGGAGGTCTACGCAGAGATCCAGCGCGCCGAGACGATGGGTGTGTTCCAGATCGAGAGCCGCGCGCAGATGCAGATGCTCAAGCGCACCCTCCCGGAGTCACTCGACGACCTGACCGTGCAGGTGGCGCTGGTGCGGCCGGGGCCGATCCAGGGCGGGGCCGTGCACCCTTACATCGAGCGCCGCAAGGCGCTGCGCGCGGACCCGAGCTACCAGGTGCCCTACGAGCACCCGTCGCTCGAGCCGGTGCTGCGCGACACGCTCGGGGCAATCGTCTTCCAGGACCAGGTGATCGAGGTGTCGATGGGGCTCGCCGGCTTCCGGCCGGGCGAGGCCGAGGGGCTGCGCCGCGCGATGAGCCGCAAGCGCTCGGAGGCGGCCATGCGCTCGTACGAGCGCAAGTTCATCGACGGCGCGATGGCAAACGGCGCCTCGCGGGAGGTGGCCGAGCGCGTCTACGACCAGATCGTCGGCTTCTCGGGCTTCGGCTTTCCGAAGGCCCACTCGGCGGCGTTCGGGCTGCTGGCCTACCAGTCCACCTGGCTGCGCGTGCACTACCACCCCGAGTTCCTCTGCGCGCTCCTGAACGAGCAGCCGATGGGCTTCTACCCGCCCGACACGCTCGTGCACGAAGCCCAGCGGGTGGGGGTGGAGGTGCTGCCGCCGTGCGTGATGAGGAGCTGGACCGACTGCCGAACCGAGGGCGGGGCCGTAAGAGTGGGCCTGGGCTACGTGAATGGGGTGCGCAAGGACGAGGTCAGGGCGCTCGTGGCAGAGCGCGAGCAGGGCGGCGGCTGGCGCTCGCTGGGCGACCTGTCCGGGCGCTCGGGGGCGGGCGAGGAGACGCTCGGCCGCCTGGCCTGGGCGGGCGCCTGCGACGAGCTGTCGGGCGGCTCGCGGCGCGAGGCGCTCTGGGGGCTCGGCGTGGCCGTGCCCGGCGAGCGGGTGCCCTCCGGCACGCAGCTCGCGCTGCCGCTCGAGCCGCACGCGGGGCCGGAGCTGCGCGCGCTCAGCGCCTGGGAGCGGATGCTCGCCGACTACGGCTCGACCGGCGTGACCCTGCGCGAGCACCCGCTGGAGCTGATGCGCCCAGGCCTTCCTGAAGACCTGCGCTCGAGCACGGAGCTCGAGGCCGGCCGCGATGGCTCGAGGGTGCGCGTAGCCGGCCTGGTGGTGGCCCGCCAGCGCCCGGCCACGGCGAAGGGCGTGACGTTCATGCTGCTGGAGGACGAGCACGGCACGATCAACCTGATCGTGCCCCCGCCCGTGCACGACCGCTTCCGCCTGGCGGTGCGCGCCGAGCCGCTCGTGCTGGCGAGCGGCCGCCTGGAGCGCCGCGAGGGCAGCGTGAACGTGCTGGTGGACAAGATCGAGCGCCTCGACCGCCCCGACCTGCCGCACGCCGAGGTCAGGCACATCGAGCCGCGCCGCGCCTGGAGCAACGACGAGCGCGAGGCCGACCTGCGCAGCGTGGCGCCGGTGGCCCACAGCTTCGGGCGAAGGGGGCGCTAGCGCGGCAGGCGCTGCCAGGCGGGCTCGAACTCCACGCCTGGCGGGTCGAAGCCCATCCGCACACGCTTCCCGGTCCGGGCGCTGACGGCGGCGATGTGGTCCGTGTCGCGGATCGCGATCAGCCGGCCGTCGGGCGACCAGGCGAGCTCACCAAGGAAAAGGCTGTGCACCGGCAGGTGGTGGAGGCCGCGCCCATTCGCGCGTATCCGGTAGAGGCCGCGCCTGCCGACGAACGCGATGTCGCTTCCGTGCGGCGACCAGCTCGGCTGGGAGCCGAGCGCGGACTTGACCCGCCTGGCCCTGCCGCCCGGGCGGACCACGTCGATGCGGCTGCTGTACGCGCACTCGTCGCCGGAGCCGGGGTTGGCCAGGTACTGCCGGCGCACGAACGCGATCTCGCCGCGAAGCGACCAGTCCGGCTGGTCCCCGCCGCGCCGGGTGAGCTGTTGCTTGTCCGTGCCGTCCGGCGCGATCGTGAAGAGCTGTCGCTGGAGGCCGCAGTCGTCTGAGGGGTCGTCCACGCTGAACACGAGCCGCGACCCGTCCGGCGACCACGACGGGTCGTAGCCCTGCGCCCCCGGCACCGCGGTGAGGCCCGTGCCGCCGGCTTCCACCACGTAGACCTGCGGCGGAGACGCGCCCGAGACCGAGAAGGCGATCTTCCGGCCGTCGGGGGACCAGGCCGGCGCGCCCGCGAAGCAGCTCTCGGCGGGCGAGAGCATCGCCGCGGCGGGGCAGGGGGATGGCATCGCCCGCGTGCCGTCGCCGTGAGCACCGCCGATGTAGATCGTGGCCTTGTTGAAGCCACGCGCCTCCGACGAGGCGGCCAGCAGGCCGTTGCGCCCCGGTAGCGCGGCCGCCGGCGCCGCGGCCGCGAGCGCGAGCGCGAGCGCGATTCCCACGCCAAGTGCGCGACGGATCCTCATGCCCCGCAAAACCTGACGGCCGTGCAGAGTTGTGGCCGTGTCGGCGCTACCGGTAGCTTCAGCGTGATGGGGGACATCCTCGTGGGCACCTCGAGCTGGGCCGACCCGGGCTTCGTCAAGGAGTGGTACCCGCAGGGCATGGAGGCCAGCGAGCGGTTGCCCTGGTACGCCGAGCGCTTCAGGGCGGTCGAGCTGAACTCGAGCTTCTATGCCGTGCCCGACCGCAACACCGTGCACCGCTGGGCCGAGGTCACGCCCGACGGCTTCACCTTCGACGTGAAGGTGCACCGCGCGCTGTCGCGCCACTCGGCACCGCTCGACTCGCTGCCCCCGGACCTGCGCGACGAGGCCGAGGTGAACGAGCGCGGGCGGGTGATCCTGACTCCCGACCTCGAGACCACGCTGGCGAAGCGCCTGGTGGAGGAGGTCTCGCCGCTGGACGAGGCCGGCAAGCTCGGCGCCTTCCTCGTGCAGCTGACGCCGGCGTTCTCGCCCGGCCGCCACGACCTGGGCGAGCTGGACGGGCTGGTCGAGGCGCTGAAGCCGCACCCCGTGGCGATCGAACTGCGCAACCGCAACTGGGTCGAGGGCGAGCGCCTACAGGACACGCTCGAGTGGTTCTCCGAGCGCGGCGCCGCGTTCGTGGGCGTGGACGCGCCGCCAGGCGACACCTTCCAGATCATGCCGCCCACCGACGCGGTGACGCGCGACGACCTGGCTTACATGCGCGCGCATGGCCGCAACACGGACGGCTACCTGGGCGGCAAGTCGGTGGCCGAACGCTTCGGCTGGCGCTACACCGATGACGAGCTCGAGGAGATCGGCGACCGCGCCCGGGGGCTGGCGGAGCAGGCCGGCCAGGTGCACGTGATGTTCAACAACAACCGCGACGACGACGCGCCAACGGCGGCGCAGCGCTTCCAGGCGCTGCTCGGACAGGATCCCGGGCCGCCGCCCGAGGACCCTCAGCTCACGCTCGGCTGACGCTTACCCCCGGCGGAGCTCGAACCAGACCCGCGTCGCGGGGCCGTCGTTGCCGACGCCCCACCGGTGGGCCAGGCGCTCCACAAGGAACAGGCCCCAGCCTGAGTCGCGCGCGTCGTTGCGGCGGCGCGGGCGGTGCTGGAAGCCGGGCCCGTGGTCGGTCACTTCGACCAGCACGGCCTGGCGGCCCACCAGCACGCGCAGGCTCACGGCCTCCGCGCTGGCGTGCTTGACGCTGTTCGACACCAGCTCGGTCACGAGCAGGCGCATGGTCTCCATCAGCGGCGGATCGAGGTCGCCGCGCAGCTTGCCGAGCGCGCGGCGCGCCTTCGAGGGGGCCTCGGGGCCGCCGTTCAGGCGCAGGTCGATGGTGTCCTTCACGGCCCCCTGCTCAGGGCTGTCGGGGACGTCGCTCACTGAGCCGCCTGGGGCCGGGGAATAGGTGGGTGTGGAGTCCATAGGGCTACGAGTCGTCCTTCTACGGCCGCATTCGTCCGACTACTACCCATTGTGTACCGCTGGTCGGTTTCCGAAACCATCGGCTGGAGAACGGCAACGTCTCGCCCAGTGTCAGTGGCCGTTTGCGACCTGCACCACGACCACCGCGATGTCGTCTCGCGGGCGGCCATCCTCGGCCTCGATGGCGGCGTCCTCCACGCTGCCGGCGATGGCGTCGGCACTCATTCCCGAGCAGCCGCTCACGATCTCGGCGAGGCGATCCTCGCCCAGCGCCGCGCGCGGGCTGCCCGCCTCGGTGACCCCGTCGGTGTAGAAGACCACTGAGTCGCCGGCGCCGAGCGAGACCGAGCGGTCGTCGATGTCGGGGTCAGACACCGCTCCGAGCAGCATGCCGTGCGAGCCGAGCCACTCGACCTTGCCGTCCGCGCGCAGCACCAGCGGCAGCGGGTGGCCGCCGCTCGCGAATCCGAGCCGGGCGCCGTCGCCGTCGTCGAGCGACTCGAGGTAGGCGTAGGCGACCGTGCAGAAGCCCCGCTTGCCGACCTGGCGCATCAGCGCCTCGTTGAGCATCCCGAGCACCCGGCTCGGCAGCCGCTCGCTCATCGCGGCGGCGCGCAGGGTGTAGCGGGCCAGGGCCGTAACGGCCGCGGCGTCGGGGCCCTTCCCGCACACGTCGCCGACCACCACGGCCCAGCCGCGCTCGCCGGTCTGGAAGAGGTCGTAGAAGTCGCCGCCCACCTCGTTGCCCGCGCCGGTGGCACGGAAGCGCGCGGCGGTCTGGAGCCCGGGGATCGTGGGCAGCTCGGAGGGCAGCAGGCTGCTCTGGAGGGTGCGGGCGATGTAGTCGCGCTCGCCGTAGACGCGCGCGTTGTCGATCGCGGTCGCGCAGCGGTGGGCAAGCTCCTGCGCCATCGGCAGGTCCTCCTCCGAGAAGCGGCGGCCCGAGGCGCCGTTCACGAAGGTCAGCGCGCCGATCGTCCGGTCGTGGACGGTCATCGGGACGATCATCGCCGAGCGCAGGCCGATCTCGCGGATGAGCGCGAGCTGCTCGGGCTCCTGCACCGAAGCTTCGAGGAACTCGTCGCTGATCTCGGGCCAGAGCTCCGGCTCGCCTGTCCGCAGGACCTTGGGTACCCCGCTCTCTGCGTTCGGGTCGGGCGGGTAGCGCCGCTGGAACTCCTGCGCGCGCGCGAGCTGCCGCGGGTCGGCGTGCACGAGCGCGACCCGCTCGATTCCGCCGTTTTCGTCGGCCAGGTCCACGGCGCACCAGTCGGCGATCTCGGGCACGGCCAGCCAGGCGACCTTCCGCAGGGTCTCGTCGGCGTCGAGCGACGCGGCCAGCACCCCGGTGCTCTCGGCGAGGAAGGTCTGCTGGCGCTCGTTCACCTTGTGCTCGGTGATGTCCTCGAACACGTTGATCGCCATCTGCACGTTCCCCGTCTCGTCGAACAACGGCGTGGCCTTCACCACCGACCAGCGCTCGGCGCCCGTCGCGCGGACACGGAAGCGCAGCAGCTCCTCGGTCCCCGTTTCGCCCATCAGCGCGCGGCGGCCGGGCAGCTCCTCGAGCGGGAATGGATTGCCGTCCTCGCCGAAGACCTCGAAGCGCTGCATCAGCTCGTTCAGCGGTGCGGCGATCAGCTCCTCCGCGGTGTCGTAGCCCAGCACGGCGACCGCGGCGTCGTTCGCGAACAGGAGGGTGCCGTCCGGGGCCTGCGCGGTCACGCCGTCGGCCACCCCGCGCAGGATCGCCTCCATCTGCTCGCGCGAGGCCTCGCGCTCCCTCTCGGCCTGCTGGCGGTCGGAGATGTCGCGCAGGTAGCCGGTGAAGGCCGGCGGCGACGCCGTGCCGATGCGGCTGATCGCTAGCTCGACCGGAAACTCCTCGCCGTTACGCCGCATCCCGGTCAGCTCCAGCCGCTTGCCGAGGATCGTGGGCTCCTCGGTCTCGACGAAGCGCCGCACCGCGGCGCGGTGGGCCTCGCGGAGCGAGGGCGGCACGATCACATCGGCCATCTCGTGGCCGAGCACCTCCTGCTCGGCATAGCCGAAGGTGCGCTCGGCGGCGGGGTTGAAGCCCGTCACGCGCCCCTCGTGGTCCATCGTGACCACGCAGTCGAGCGCCGACTCCACCACGGCGCTCTTCTGAGCCTCGCTCTCCCGGATGGATTCCTCGGCGCGTAGGCTCTCCATGTAGCCGCCGATCTGCGAGCTGAGCGCAGCCAGCAGGTCGAGCAGGTCGTGGTCGGGCTCGCGCACGGTGCGCGCGAAGAACTCCATCACGCCCGCGACCCCGCTCGAGGTCCTGATCGGGAAGCCCACGAAGCCTCGCAGTCCAAGCTGCTCGCCGACCTGCGTGCGCTTGAAGTCGGGCTCCTTGAGCACGTTCCGGAGCCAGACCTGCTCGCCCGCGTTCAGCACCTTCGCCGGCAGCCCGATGCCGGGCCTGAGCGCGCGGCTCGCATCGTCGTAGGGCGCCGCGTCGATGCCCGGTGCATGCCAGCTGTCCACGAAGCGCAGGTTTCCGCTCCGGGTGTTCGTCCAGTAGCCGCCGACCTCCCAGCCGTGCGGGCGGCCGACGGCCTCTAGCAGTCGCGGCACGGCCTCCGCGAGCGTGGTGGTCTCCGAGAACACGTGCGCCACGGCGTATTGCGTCTCCAGGTGGAACGCGTCCCGCTCGCGATCCGAGCGCAGCCGCGCGACCCACAGGGCAAGCCCGCCGCCCAGCACGATCGGGAGCATCCGCGAGAGGTGGTCGACGGCGAGGAACTCGTCGTTCAGCGCGCCGGTCACCAGGCCGAGCACGAACGCGAGCCCGAGCACGGCGGCGGTCCACGTTGGGGTGGCCCGTAGCGCGGCGAGCATCGGGGCCGCCACGAGCGTTCCCGTGAGCATCGTCTCCGTGCCGAGCGCCGCGTCCAGGACGGTGATCGCAAGGGCGAGGACGATGGCCAGCACCACAAAGGTCATGCCCTGTCTCGCGTGGGCGGGGCCAGCCACCTTGGCGACTCTACAGCCGCTAGAACACGGCAAGTGAACGCCGACGACTGGGATCCGGACGGGATCGTGCGCGTACGCGCGCCGAATCCGTCGCCGATGACTCTCGACGGAACCAACAGCTACGTGGTGGGACATTGGGTGGTCGACCCGGGGCCGGACGACGCCGGCCACCTGGACGCGGTGCGCGCGGCCGCGGGCGGACAGGTCGACGGGGTAGTGCTGACCCATGGCCACGGCGACCACGCCGAGGGCGCCGAGCGCCTGGGCGCGCCCGTGCTGCGTCCCGGCGAGGGGGAGGAGGCGGGCCCGTTCCGCGCCATCGCCACGCCGGGGCACTCGCCCGACAGCGTCTGCCTGCTGATGGGGCGCACGTGCTTCAGCGGCGACACCGTGCTCGGCGCCGGCAGCGTGTTCATCGCCCCCGGCGAAGGCTCGCTGTCCGCCTACCTCGACTCGCTCCGGCGGCTTCGGGAGCTCGACCTCGAGCTGCTCTGCCCGGGCCACGGGCCCTACGTGCGCGACCCCGCGGCGAAGCTCGACGAGTACCTGTCGCACCGGCTCGACCGCGAGCGGCGGCTGAAGGCCGCGCTGGAGTCGGGAGTCAGCGACCGCGACGAGCTGCTCGACGAGGTCTGGTCGGACGCGCCTGCCCAGCTACGCCCGGCGGCCGCGCTGACCCTGGAGGCTCACCTGGAGAAGCTGCGGGAAGAGGGGCACGCGCAGGCGCTCGGGGTCGAACAGCCGGACGCCGATGGCCACGGCCAGGGGAACGCTCCAGGCGAGGAAGGCCGCGGCCTGGACGTCGGGTGAGGCCTGGCGCGCGAGCTGCTCGAGCGTGACCCAGCAGAGCAGCGTCACTCCGAGCGAGATCACCGGGGCCCCGTCGCGCGCGTGTACCTCCCAGGCCACGAGCGCGAGCAGGAACGGCAGCTCGTAGTAGATGACGTTCCAGGGATCGAGCACGCAGCGCAGCAGCAGCACGAGCACCAGCAACAGGAGGCCGTCGTGCCAGGGGCGCGAGCGCAGGCGCGGAGCCAACGCCAGCGACAGCGCCACCGGCACCAGCACCACCACGGGGCGCGCGACGTGGCTGATCCAGCCGGGCGCAGCGCGGTAGTCCGGCTTCGCGCCGAAGTTGCCGCGCACCACGTGGCCGTGCTCACCGAGGAACCACCAGACCTGCCACGGCTGGAAGATCTGCGCGGCGTTCGGAGCCGCGCTTCCCGCGTTCCTGACCTCGGCGCTGCCGGCCAGCAGTAGCGGGGCGAGGCCGGCAGCGGCAACGGCGCCGGCGGCGCCCAGCAGCAGCCCGCGCCGCTCCGGAGCGATCAGGGCCACCGGGATGACCGCCAGCACGGCCCACGGCTTGTTGGCGATCGCCAGGCCGAGCAGCAGCCCCGCCGCCAGCGGGTGGCGCCGCGCCGCGGCAAGCGCGGCGGCCACGCACAGCGCGCCGCCGAGCAGCTCCTCGGGGTGGCCGATCTCGAGCGCGCGAAGCGTCAGCGGGTTGACCGCGCACAGGAAGAGCGCCGCCCAGGCGGCCACGAGCCCGCGGCCAAGCCGTGTGGCCTGGGCCCAGAGGTACACGCCGAGCCCGGCGCCCGCTGCCAGGCACGGCAGCGCGAGCGAGCGGAACAGCGCCAGGTCGCGGCCGCCCCAGAGGTCCGGCAGGAACACGAACGGCGAGCGCAGCACCAGCGAGCCGCCGTAGGCGGGAAGCAGGGCGAGGAAGTCGTGGAGGTGCCCGTTGCGCAGCGCCTGGGCGGCCGGCTCGATCTCAGTCTCGTAATCGGTGAACGCGGGCGTCTTGAGCCCCATCCAGGCGAGCAGCAGCACGCCGCCGGCGGCGACCAATGCGGGCAGCAGCAGAGAACGCGCGCGGGGGCGCATAGAAGCCCAATCGGCGCCCCGCGGCGCCCGCTTGAGCATTTGCAGCGTCTACCCTCCCCGAAGCGTGATCTCGACCAACCAGTTCAAGAACGGCACCCACGTGGACGTGGACGGCACCGTCTTCAAGATCGTCGAGTTCCAGCACGTAAAGCCGGGCAAGGGCGGGGCGTTCGTTCGCACCAAGCTCAAGCGCGTGGATGACGGCGCGGTGATCGACAGGACGTTCAGGGCGGGGGAGAAGTTCCGGCCCGTCCGCACCGAGACGCGCAAGATGCAGTTCCTCTACTCGGACGGCACCGACGCCCACTTCATGGACACAGAGACCTTCGACCAGCTCCCGCTCCCCGCCGACACCGTGGCCGAGTCGCTCAAGTGGGTCATGCCGAACGAGGAGATCGAGCTGCTCTACGTGGACGAGCAGCCCTCCGAGGTCCAGGTGCCGAGCGCAGTCGAGCTGACCGTGTCCGAGACCGAGCCGGGCGTGCGCGGCGACACCGCCTCGGGCGGCGGCGACAAGCCCGCCACGCTCGAGTCCGGCGTGGTCGTGCGGGTGCCGCTGTTCGTGAACGTCGGCGACCGGGTGCGCGTGGACACGCGCTCCGGCGAGTACATGTCGCGCGCGTAAGACTGTGCGCCGCTCCGAACAACGCCGCGCCGCCGTGTTCGCGCTCTACCAGGGCGACGTGACCGGCCGCCCGCTCGAGGAGCTGATCGACCCGCGCGCGACCGCCTTCACGCGCGAGCTGGCCGAGGGCGTCGAGCGGGACCGCGAGGGCATCGACGAGCTGATCTCCGGCCACGCGGTGGGCTGGTCGCTCGAGCGCATAGCGCCGCTCGAGCGCAACATCCTCCGGGTGGCCCTCTACGAGCTGCGCCACCGGCCCGACGTGCCCGACGAGGTCGCCATCGACGAGGCCGTGGAGACCGCGAAGGAACTGTGCTCCACCGACGCGCCCTCCTTCGTGAACGGCATCCTCGGCGCGGTCCAGCGGGAGGGCGCCGCCACGTGAACGACCTCGACGCGCTGATCGAGGAGCTGGAGGGCGTGGCCCAGCGGCTGCGAAGCGGCCAGCTCGAGCCCGACGAGGCGGCTCAGCTCGTGGACCGCTGCGCCGAGCTGGCCACTCGGATCGGCTCGGGCCTCGACGCCGAGGCGCGCGAGACGGAGGGGCAGGAGCGCCTTCTGTGAGCGCCACGCGCGCCGCGACCTACCCGGTCGAGCTTCAGGAGCTGGTGGACGACTACCTCGCGGGGCTGCGCTTCGCGCCCGGAAAGGACGGCCGGGGGATGGAGCGCCTCGAGGAGGCGATGCGCTACTCGCTGCTCGCGGGCGGCAAGCGCATCCGCCCGGTACTCGCGCTGGCCACGGCCGAGGCGCTCGGGCGCGAGCCCCGCAGCGTGCTGCCGCTGGCCGCGGCGCTCGAGATGGTGCACACCTACTCCCTGATCCACGACGACCTGCCCGCCATGGACGACGACGAGCTGCGTCGCGGCAAGCCCACCTGCCACGTGGCCTTCGGCGAGGACGTGGCGATCCTCGCCGGCGACGGCCTGTTCGCCGAGGCGCTGCGCCTGGCGCTGTCAGATCAGCAGGGTGAGCCTGCCAACGTGCTGGGCGCGGTGCGCGAGGTCGTGTTCGCGGCGGGCGTGCGCGGGATGGTGGGCGGCCAGTTTCTCGATGTCGAGGGCGCCGCCGAGCTCGACCTGCGGCGGTTGCACGAGCTGAAGACCGGCGCGCTGATCGCCGCGTCCGTGGGCTGCGTGCTGTCGCTGGTGGACCCTGCCGGACCTGCCACAATCCCTCTTCGCCGCTTTGCGGCTGAGCTGGGCGTCGTCTTCCAGATCGTGGACGACATCCTCGACGTGACCGGGGACGAGGCCGAGCTCGGAAAGCCGCGCGGCTCTGACGAGCGCCATGGAAAGGCTACGTACATGAGCGTCTACGGGCTGGAACGGGCGCGCGAGCTCGCCATCGAGTCGCATGCAAGGGCCCGCGACGCGCTGGGCGAGGCCGACGCCGACGTGACCAAGCTCCACCAGATCGCCGACTACATCCTCACGCGCACCACATGACGACGCTGCTCGACAACATCGACGGGCCCGCCGACCTCAAGAAGCTGGACGACGCACAGCTCCAGCAGGTCGCGCAGGAGGTGCGCGAGCTGATCATCAACACGATCGGCGAGATCGGAGGCCACTTCGGCGCCAACCTCGGCGCTTCGGAGATCGCGGTGGCCATCCACAGCCTGATCGACTCCCCGCGCGACAAGGTGCTGTGGGACGTCGGCCACCAGGCCTACCCGCACAAGGTGCTCACCGGCCGCCGCGACGACCTGCACACGATCCGCAAGTACGGCGGCCTCGCCCCGTTCTGCTCGATCTTCGAGTCCGAGCACGACATCATGGGCGCCGGCCACGCCTCGACCTCGGTCTCGTACGCCGTGGGCATCAAGGAGGCGATGCGCAAGGGCATGTCGCAGGACGGCAAGGTCGTGGCCGTGATCGGCGACGGCGCCCTCACCGGCGGCGTGGCCTTCGAGGCGCTGCAGAACGCCGGCGGCATGGAGCTGCCGATCGTGATCGTGGTGAACGACAACGGCATGTCGATCGCCCCGAACGTGGGCGCCCTGTCGCGCTCCTTCAACCGCGTGCGCCTGAACCCCCGGCTGCACCACGCGCGCGAGGACCTCGAGACGAGCCTGACCAAGCTGCCCGCCGGCATCGGCGAGCGAATCGAGCGCCTGGGCCCGATCTTCAAGGAGTCGCTGAAGGCCTACT
>JBBQRG010000027.1:0-35531 GCA_038215095.1 Solirubrobacterales bacterium
TCGGTGCTGTAGATCACCGAACGGTCCTTGCCCATGTCCTTCGCCGAGTAGAGCGCCTGGTCGGCCGCCCGCAGCAGGAGCTCGGCGTCGGTGCCGTGGTCGGGGTAGCTCGCGACGCCGAAGCTGATCGTGAGCGGCACGCGCTCTTCGGCGAAGGTGCGCTGGGTTGCGCGCCGCAGGCGCTCGGCCACGAGGAAGGCGCCGCGCTCGTCGGTCTCCGGCAGGAGCAGCGCGAACTCCTCGCCGCCCACGCGCGCCACCATGTCGATGCGGCGCTTCCAGCGGGCGAGCTCCTCGGCCAGCTTGCAGAGCGCCACGTCGCCGGCCTGGTGGCCGAGGGTGTCGTTCACGGCCTTGAAGTCGTCGAGGTCGCCCACGATCACCGACATCGGTTGGGCGCCGCGGCGCGAGCGCTCGAGCTCGATGTCGAAGAGCTCCTCGAGCGCGCGCCGGTTGAGGAGCCCGGTGAGCGGGTCGGTGCGGGCCGCGTCGCTCAGCTGCGCGACGAGCTTGCCGATGCGCTCGCGCATGTAGGCCACCACGAGGCCGCCGGCCAGGGCCGTGCCCACGGTCATCAGCCAGCGTTGCTCCGGCACGACCGTCTGCACCGTCGTCAGCGCGGCGGCGAACACGGCGCCGAGGAAGGCCACCTGCAGCGCGGCACGCCACGGGTCGAGGAAGTAGAAGGCGAGCATGCCCACCCACACGAAGTACAGGCCGTAGACGCTCGAGCCACGCCCGTCGAAGTGGACTGCCAGCGCGATCTGCACGTTGGCGAAGGCGAGGAAGAACGGCACGGTCACGCCGGGCAGCCGACCGGCCAGCAGAACGAGCAGCCCACCGCTCGCGAGCGATACGCCGGCCAGGGACACCAGCGCGGTCACGTTCGCCTGGGTGCGCATCGGCAGAACGAGCGACGTCAGGGCAAGCATCCCTCCGGCCACGAACAGGTAGCCGAGGGTGCGCGCCATGGCGGGGCGATCGAAGGGGCCGTCAGATGTCTGCCGCCCTCCGGAGGAGCGACCGGGATCCATACCTCGGGTATCGGCCCGGCAGGGGCCCGGCCTTAGGGGCGGTCAGACGACTCGCAGGAGCGCTTCCACTACCTGCTCGTCGAACTGCCCGCCGGCGGCGCGGCGCAGCTCCCGAGCGGCGTCGCCGGGCGCCAGCGCGGCGCGGTACGGGCGGTCTGCCGTCATGGCTTCGTAGGCGTCGGCCACGGCGAGGATGCGCGCCTCCATTGGCACTTCCTCGCCGGCACGGCCGTCGGGGTAGCCAAGGCCGTCGGGGCGCTCGTGATGGGCGAGGATCCAGGAGCGGATGTCCTCGAAGTCGGTGGTCTCCACCATGCGCGCGCCAATCGACGGATGCGAGCGCACGAGGCGCCAGTCCTCCGGGCTGAGCGGGCCGGGCTTCCGGCTCAACTCGTCGGGCATTCCCACGCGGCCGACGTCGTGGAGGATGCCCGCCAGCCTGACGCGCTCCACGGAGTCGGGCCCGAGCCCGAGCTCGCGCGCCATCAGCTCGGCGAAGCGAGCCACGCGGTGGCAGTGGCTCGTGGACCCGGCCTCGCGCATGTCGAGCGCCTCGGCCAGGCTCAGCAGCGCGGCCAGCTCGACGTGGCTGTCCTCGTGGCCGCGCGGCGCGCGCGCGAGGATTCCCGGCACCTCCGCGCTCGAGATCACCGAGCGGTTGCGCCCGAGCCGCTTGGCCGCGTACAGCGCCTGGTCGGCGGCGCGCAGCAGCGCCTCGGACGACTGGCCGTGCAGCGGGAAGGTGGCGATGCCGAAGCTCGCGGTGAACGACCCGGGCCCGCCCGCGAACGCCCGCTCGACGTCGCCGCGGATGCGCTCGGCGAGCATGTAGGCGCCGTGCTCGTCCGAGTTGGGCGCCAGCAGGGCGAACTCCTCGCCGCCCACGCGCGCGGCGCTGTCGAAGCTGCGCTTGGCGGTGTCGATGGCCTGGCCGACGCGGCGGAGCGCCTCGTCGCCGGCGGGGTGCCCCTGGCTGTCGTTCAGCTCCTTGAAGTTGTCGAGGTCCGCCACGATCAGGCTGAGCGGGGCCTCCGTTCGGCGGGCGCGTTCGATCTCGACGTCGAACACCTCCGCGAAGCCGCGCCTGTTCAGGAGCTCGGTGAGCGGGTCGCGCCGGGCGGCGTGTGTGAGGCTCTCGATCAGCGCTGAGAGGCGGTCGCGGATCGCGGCCACCGCGAGGCCGGCGAGGAGCAGCGTCCCGACCGTGGCGATCCAGCCCGCCACGGGCGTGAAGTCGAGGTCCCGCGCGGACAGCTCCACGGCGTACGCGCCCGCCACCACGCCGAGGTGCACGAGCGCGGCGGGCAGCGAGAAGAAGTAGAAGGCGAAGAAGGCGACCCACAGGTACGGGAGTGGGCCGTAGGTCATGTCGCCGCCCCAGGCGTAGATCGTGACTGTGGCCAGCGCGGTGCCGGCCACCGTGAGCGGGTGGAAGGCGAGGCGCGGCGTGTGGCCGCCCAGCGCGAGCAGCGCCAGTCCCAGCAGTGCGGCCGCGCCGCCGGCCGCACCGAGCAATACCTCGTCCACGCGCGGCCCGTGCGGGGCAACCACTCCCACCAGCGCGATCAGCGCGCCGCTCAACAGGAGCAGCGCGCCGGCGCGCGCCATGGCGGCGGGCGTCGACGGCGCCAAGAGCTGCCGCCGCGCCGACTCGGCGTCGTTTTCTGCCTCAGCCATCGCTGGCTCGCTCTTCGTGCTCTCTCTCAACAGGAACATGTGCCACTTGGAACGGGGCACCTCCCCACCCCGCAACCCTCCTGCGAGCCACTATATGAGCGGCTTGCGGTTACCGCCAGAATTCGGGAGGACATGTGGATACAGCATGAGATCACCCTCGAAGCGCGCCCGCGCGGCTTCCACCTCGTCACCCGCGAGGTCGAGCAAGGAGTGCCCGAACTTCGCGAGCTGAAGTTGGGCATTGCGCAGCTCTTCATCAAGCACACCTCCGCGTCGCTGACGCTGAACGAGAACGCCAGCGCCGACGTGCGCCGCGACTTCGGCTCCTGGTTCGACCAGGCGGTGCCCGAGGACGCGCCCTACTGGACCCACACGCTCGAGGGGCCCGACGACATGCCGGCCCACATCAAAGCCTCCCTCACGGGCAGCTCACTGATGCTGCCGGTGCGCGACGGCAAGCTCGCGCTCGGCACCTGGCAGGGCATCTACCTGTGCGAGCACCGCGACTCGGGCGGCCCGCGTCAACTGCTGGTGACAGCGTTCGGCGAGGCGTAGTCCTCGCTGCCCATCACGTGCAGCGACACGTACGGCTCGTCGCCCACGACCCAGCTGTCGTGGCCGGGCGGGATGTAGAAGAAGTCGCCGGGCTCCATGACCACCTCGCGGCCGTCGTCCATCTTCGCCGCGGCATGCCCGCTCAGCACCAGGCCGACGTGCTCGACCTGGCACGAGCTCTCCCCGCTCGGCCCGCCCACGTGCTCCGACCAGACCCAGCCGGGCTCGTAGGTGGCGCGGCCCAGCGTCATCGGCCCTACCGCGTAGAGCTCGAAGTTGATCAGCGTCAGGTCCATCGCAAGCTCCCTATGGTCAGATTATGGCCTGGCGATGGATCGCCTACCTGCCGCGCCTGGTGCGGCACTACCACCACCGACGGAGAGCCGGCCTCTCGATCGGCGAGTCGCTGAGGCGTGCCCGGATACGCATGAGCCACTACCGCTGAGGCCCCCGGTCAGCCGTCGGGCCGATATGCGAACATGCGTTCGATGCGGTGGGACAACCTGAGCGTGGCCGCCGACGAGCCGAGTCACCAGCTACCCGGCTACAAGGAACCCGCGGCGGTCCGCACCTTCGACGCGCCCGAGGCGCTCGACACCCGCTTCTACGAGGTCCGCGCGAAGTCCGCGCTGAACAAGGTCCCTAAGGCATCGCGGATGCCGTTCCGCTGGACGATCAACCCCTATCGCGGATGCACTCATGCCTGTGTCTGGTGCTTCGCTCGTCCAACCCACACCTACCTGGGCTTCGATGCCGGGCGCGACTTCGAGCGCGAGATCGTGGTCAAGGTGAACGCGCCCGAGGTTGCTCGCGTTGAGCTGATGCGGCCGAGCTGGAAGCGCGAGCACGTCGCGATAGGGACCAACACCGACCCCTACCAGTGGGTCGAGAGCAAGTACCGGCTGATGCCGGGCATCTGGGAGGCGCTGCGCGACTCGTACACGCCGTGCTCGGTGCTGACCAAGTCGCCTCTGCTCCTTCGCGACGTCGCGCTGTTCAAGGAGATCCACGAGCGCGTCGGGTTCATGGCGAACCTGTCGGTCCCAACGCTCGACGAGAAGGCCTGGCGCGCAACCGAGCCGCACACCCCGAATCCTCGGAAGCGGCTCGAGGCGGTGGCCGATCTCAATCGCGCAGGCATACCGTGCGGGATTCTGATCGCACCCCTACAGCCCGGCATCAACGACTCGCCGGAGCAGGTCGAGGAGATCGTCAGGATCGCCGAGGAGGCGGGCGCCACCAACATCAGCGGCATCCACCTGCATCTGCGCGGCGAGGTCAGGGACATCTTCATGGACTGGCTCGAGTCGAACCGGCCCGACCTGGTGCCGCTCTACGAGCGCCTCTACGCGCGCGGCGCCTACGCGCCGAAGGAGGAGCGGGCGCGCATCGCGGCGCTGGTCAGGCCGCGGCGGCGCGCGAGCAGCCGCCCCATGCGAGGCATCGATCCCGCACCGGAGCCGCCGGCACCCCGGCCGCCGCCGGAGCCGCGCCAGGCGTCGCTGTTCTAGGCGCGGAGCCGCTCGATCAGCGCCTGCCCACGCGGGGACAGCCGGTAGCCGCGCTCGAGGCTCTCGGTCAGGCCGAGCTCCTTGAGCTTCCGGACGTCGCGCTTGAACGGCTGCGTCTCGCGGCCCACGGCGGCCGCGAGCTCGGCGGCGCGGACCTCAGGGCGGCTGGCGATCAGCTCCAGTGTGTCCCGCGTCCAGGGGCCGTGCCGGCTCGCTCGGTCGAAGCGCTCGAGGCGGCCGCTCAGGCTGGCGAGCTCGCCGTCGTCCAGCTGGGCGCGCTCGCGCATCGAGCGCCGCGGATCCTCCCGCGTCCAGTGCAGCTCGATGCGCCAGATCTGAGCGTCGCCGCGCGCATCGAGCTCAGCCAGAAGCTCGTCCAGCCGGGCGTGGCCTGCGAGGCGCGCGTCGGCCTCGGTGATGTCGGCGCGGTCGACCGGCTCGACGGAGTCGATGGCCAGCTCACCGACGAAGGTGCGCTGGCGCCCGCCGGGCTTTGCGCGCGGGCGCTCCCAGCGCCGGAAGGCGAGCGTCACCTCCCCCGCCTTGATCAGCTCCAGCGCACGACGGCGGAAGAGCATTCTCAGTCGGGCGGGCGCACGGCCTGGAACTCGCCCGTCTCGAGGTCGCGCTCGACCTCCTCGTCGATCTGGTCCTCGGACAGCGCCGCGATCTCGCCGGTCTGCACCTGGCGGCGCAGCTCGCGTTCGCGGAAGCGCTTGAACTTGAGGATCTCCAGCACCAGCACGAGGTAGAGGCTGGCCGCCAGGGCGATCAGGCCGAACACGCCCATCACCACCGCCCAGCCGGGGTTCAGGTTGCCGTTGTCGTCGGAGTAGGGCACGAAGCGCAGCGCCAACGCCAGCGCGGCCAGCGAGAGCGTCCAGCCGTACAGGTAGAGAACGGTGCGCCGTTGCGAGAAGCCCACGTTGCCGAGCCGGTGGTGGAGGTGCCAGCGGTCGGCCGAGTAGACGGGCCGGCGGTACTTGATCCGCTTCGCCACCACGAAGGTGGCGTCGAGCGCCGGCACGGCCAGGATCACGAGCGGGAAGAACAGGCCCACCACGGCGGCCGTCTTGAGCACGCCCTGGATCGCGATGCACGCCAGTAACAGCCCGAGCAGATTGGAGCCGGCGTCGCCCATGAAGATCGAGGCCGGGTGGAAGTTGTGGAACAGGAAGCCCACCGCCGCCCCGGCAGTCAGGGCCGCGAGCACGCCGGCCGTGTCGCGGTCGAGCGACAGCGCGATCACGGCAAAGGTGGCGGCGGCGATCGTGCACACGCCCGCGGCCAGGCCGTCCACGCCGTCGGTGAAGTTCACGACGTTCATCACCGCCACGATCCCGAGCAGCGTCAGCGGGATGCCCCAGTCGCCGAGGTTCAGGGGATCGACGAACGGCAGCGTGATGTTCTCCACGCGCACGTTCGCCAGCACGGGGATGGCCGCCGCGGCGAATTGGCCCGCCAGCTTCACGAACGGCGGCAGCCCGTTTGGCAGCGCGTCGTCGGCAGCGCCTATCAGGGCGATCGCGATCGCACCCCCGATGATGCCCCGCGTCTCGCTCTCGTTCGGAAGGAAAGCCAACGCCGCCACCACCACGGCCGCGAGGATCGCCAGGCCGCCGAGCCCCGGGGTCGGGCGGTCGTGGAGGTCGCGGTCGCGCGGCAGGTTGATCACATGCATCCTGCGTGCGAGCCGGGCCACGAGCGGAGTGACCAGGAAGGACACCCAGCCGGCGACCAGGAACGCCCAGAGAGCGTCGAGCTGGTCCATCCGGGGTCAGCCTACTGGCGGCTCAGGCGGGGGCTCGCGCAGTTGTTGCGACGGGGTGAAGAAGCCGCGGTAGCCCAGCGCGACCGCGATAAGGGCGGCCAGGGCGACCGCGCCGAGCAGCGTCCAGAGCAGCACCAGCTGGAGGCGCACGGCGTCGAGCGGCTCCGCCCCGGCCAAGAGCGAGCCCACCATCACGCCCGGAAAGGTCACGAGCCCGGTGGTCTTGGTCTGATCGATCAACGGGATCAGCCCGGAGCGCAGGCTCTTGGTGACCAGTCCGGCCGACGCCTGGCGCGCGGTGGCGCCGAGCGCGAGGCTCGCCTCGATCAGGCCGGCGCGGCCATGCACCTCGTCGGCCAGCCGGTTGAGGGCCACCGCGGCCGCCGTCATCGCGTTGCCGATCACCATGCCGCCGACAGGCACCAGGTAGCGCGGCGTGGCGGGGAACACGCCGAGCGCCAGCACCAGCCCGAGCGTGACCGCGGCGGCCACTGACAGCGCCACGGCGATCGCGCTGAGCGCGCCGGGCACGGCCTTGGCCCGCCCGCGCGCGGTCAGGGTGCCCACGGCCACCATCACCGCCAGCAGCAGCACCACGACCCAGAGGCTGTCGGAGTCGAAGATTGCCTTGATCACATAGCCGACGGCGGTGAGCTGGAGGAACGAGCGCAGCACCGCCAGGCCTATGTCGCGCTCGAGGTCTGCGCGCCGCCACACCGAGGCCGCGATCGCCAGGGCCACGAGCACGAGCGTGGCGGCCACCTCGCCCAGGCTCACGTGCACGGCGCTCAAGCCAGCCGCCCCTCGTTCAGCTCCACGACACGCTCGGCCAGGCGCTCGGCCTGCCCGCGCTCGTGGGTCACCAGCACCAGCGACAACCCGCTCTGGCCGCGCAGGCCGTCGAGCGCGCGCTCAACCCCGCCCTTGGCGGCTTCGTCCAGCGCGGCGGTGGGCTCGTCGAGCAGCAGCACCTCCGGCTCCAAAGCGAGCGCCCGCGCCAGCATCACGCGCTGCTGCTCCCCCACCGAGAGCCGCTCAGCGTCGCGTTCCGCGAACGACGGGGCGAGCTCGGCCAGCTCCAGGAAGCGCGCCGGCTCGACTTCGCGGCCGATCAGCCTGGGGCCGTAGCGCACGTTGTCGGCCACCGTGCCCGGCACCGGCGCCGGCAGCTGGGGCACGAGCACGGCGCGGCGGCGCAGGTCGAGCGGGTCCAGCTCGCGCACATCGTCCCCCCGGAATCGCACGCTGCCCTCGTCGGGGTCGGCAAGGCGGTCCAGCAGCCGCAGCAGCGAGGACTTGCCGGAGCCCGACGGGCCGAGCACGGCGGTGGCGCCCGGCTCGATCGCGAGGTCGAGCTCGCGCAGGACCGGCCTGCCGCCGCGGGCGAGGGAGACCCGCTCGAGCTCGAAGAGCGGCGCCGTCAGGCGGTCGCCCGCCCCCCTGCCTGAGGGTGCGAAAACCGAGTCAGGCAAGGAAGCAGGGTCGAAGGCTTGGTGAGCCAAGCCGAGACCCGATGACGCCGCATGGCGAAGGTTTGCAGCCCCTCAGACGGCCGCGGCGGCCAGCTGGGGATAGAGCGGGTAGCGCTCCGCCAGCGCGCGGGCGCGGTCGCTGAGGTCGGGCTTCACGCTGTCGAACGAGTCGCTGGTGAGCGCCTCGCCGATCACGCGGCCGACCTCGCGGAAGTCGTCGAGCTGGAAGCCGCGCGTTGCGAGTGCCGGCGTGCCGATGCGCAGCCCGGACGACACGGCCGGCGGCCGCGGGTCGAACGGCACCGCGTTGCGGTTCACCGTGATGCCCACCGCGGCAAGGCGGTCCTCCGCCTGCTGGCCGTCCAGCTCGGACTCGCGCAGGTCGGCCAGCACGAGGTGCACGTCGGTGCCCTCCGTGAGCACGTTGACCCCGGCCGACAGCATCTCCTCGGCCAGCACGGCCGCGCCCGCGCGGGTGCGCCGCTGGCGCTCTCTGAACAGCTCCGACTGGGCGATCTTCAGCGCCACCGCCTTGCCCGCGATCACGTGCATCAGTGGGCCTCCCTGGAGGCCGGGGAACACGCGCGAGTTGATCTTCTTCGCGTACTCCTCCTTGCAGAGGATCATGCCGCCGCGCGCACCGCCGAGCGTCTTGTGCGTGGTGGTGGTGACCACGTCGGCGTAGGGCACGGGACTGGGGTGCTCCTCCGCCGCCACGAGGCCGGCGAAGTGAGCCATGTCGACCACCAGCAGCGCGCCCACCGAGTCGGCGATCTCGCGGAAGCGCTGGAAGTCGAGCTGGCGCGGGTAGGCCGACCAGCCGGCCAGGATCAGCTTCGGCTTGGAGTCCTCGGCGATCTCGGCCAGCTCGTCCATGTCCACGCGCGAGTCCTCCTCGCGGACGCCGTAGCCGACGATGTCGAAGTAGAGCCCGGAGAAGTTGATCTTCATGCCGTGCGTGAGGTGGCCGCCGTGGTCGAGCTTCATGCCGAGGATGCGGTCGCCGGGCTCGAGCAGCGCCATGTACACGGCCTCGTTCGCCTGCGCGCCCGCGTGCGGCTGCACGTTCACGTGCTCTGCCCCGAACAGCTCCTTGGCGCGGTCGATCGCGAGCTGCTCGGCCACGTCCACGTACTCGCAGCCGCCGTAGTAGCGGCGGCCCGGATAGCCCTCGGCGTACTTGTTGGTGAGCACCGACCCCTGGCAGTCGAGGATCGCCTGAGGCACGAAGTTCTCGGAGGCGATCATCTCGAGCGTGGACTCCTGGCGCGCGGTCTCGTCCTCGAGCACCTGCGCGATCTCGGGATCGACGTCGGCTACGTGCTTGGCGAAGTAATCGGGGCTCAGATCACTCATGCGCTGGACCGTACCACCGCCACCAGCGTGTCCCGCTCGGCCGCGATCTCCCAGCCCGGGACCCCCTCCTCGCGAAAGAGCCGGTCCACGACGGCGGTCGGCCCGTCGTCGCCCCAGCCGCCGGGCCGGCCCACGCGCGCGTCGTGAAAGGCGACCACTCCGCCGGGCTCGACGTGCCCGTTCCAGAGCTCCCAGTCGAGGCGGCAGGCCGCTTCGCTGTGGTCTCCGTCGACGAACACGAAGCCGAGCGGCTCGGACCAGCCTTCGGCCGCCTCCTCGCTGAGGGCGACGTGCCAGCGCAGGCGCGGGCCCCCTCGCCGGCGCGCCGCGCGCTCGACGACCGATCGGGTGGCGCCCTCGTCCGCCGGGTTCATCACGCCGGGCCAGGGCCCGCCGCCCGCGAAGGGGTCGATCATGTGCAGCTCGGCCTCCGGCGGCAGCGACTCCACCAGGACGAGCGCCGAGGAGCCCTCGTAGACACCGATTTCGACCACTCGCCGGCGGTCGCGCGCGAGCTGGGCGAGCAGGGCCGACTCGCCTTCGGTGTGCATCGTGCGCGGCGGGATCACGCCGGAGCGCAGCGCCAGCGCGCGCAGCCGGCCGTTGTTTCGCAAGCTGTCGGGGGCCAGCCGCCGCAGTCCCTTCGGCAGCGCCATCAGGCCAGGGCTTCCTCGACCTCGGCGGTGGGAACGGCGCCCTCGCGCGCGACACTCCAGGAGCCCCCCTCCTCGTAGGCGCTCAGGTCCACGACCGTCGAGGGCGTGCCAGGCAGCTCGCCGCCGTCGAGCACCAGGTCCACGCCCGCGCGGATGTCGTCTTCCACATCCTCGAGCCGGCGCGCGTCGGCCCCGCCCGAGGGGTTCGCGCTCGACTGCAGCACCGGGCGAGCCATAGCGGCCAGCGGCTCGAGCGGACCGCTCAGGGCGGGCACTCGCAGGCCGAGCCGCTCGGGGACGGGGCCGCAGGCCAGCGGGTAGCGGCGGGCGGGGTTCGCCACGATCAGCGTGAGCGGCCCGGGCAGCAGCCGCTCGGCGGCGGCACGCGTGCGCTTGCCCAGCTCGGGCAGCGCGTCGAGGGCACGCCCGAGGTCGAAGAACATCACCGCGGCGGGGGCATCGGGACGTCTCCCCTTGAGCTGGTAGAGCCGCTCGACGCCGGCCCGCGCGTCGGGATCGGTGGCCAGCCCGTAGACGGTGTCGGCGGGGAACAGCGCGACGCCGCGGCCGGCGATGCAGCGCTCGAAGCCGGCCACGTCGTCGGCAGTCACGGCGCGGTCCCGATCGTCACACGCTCGAGGCCTGCCAGGTCGCGGCGGGTCTCCGGCTCCGCGAGCAGGGCGCGCACGGCCTCGGCCTGGTGCGGCGCGTGCTCGAGCGCCAGGCGCGTGCCGGCCGGCGCCTGCGACACCAGCGCGCGGATGGCGTCGAGCCCGTCGGGCCCCGCCAGCAGCGCCAGCCGCGGCTCGTAGCGGGTGATCTCGGGCTTAAGCTCCGCCAGCTCGGAGTCGGCGATGTACGGCAGGTTGGCGACCACGAGGTCCGCCTCGATCCGCTCCGGCAGGCCGTCGGCCTGGCTCGGCTCCAGCGCCAGTCCGAGCCGCTCGGCGTTGGCTCGCGCCACCTCGAGCGCCGCGCTCGACACGTCCGAGGCGCTCACGCGGAGGTCGGGACGCTCGTCGAGCAGGGCCAGCGCCACCGCGCCCGACCCGGTGCCCACCTCGTGCACGCGCGCGCCTTCCGGCAGCTCCAGCGCCACCTCCACCAGCAGCTCGCTCTCAGGCCGTGGGATCAGCGCGCGGGGGTCCACCATCAGCTCGATCCGCCGAAAGCCCTTGCGGCCGAGGATGTAGGCCACGGGCTCCCGCGCGGTCCGGGCGCGGACCCGCTCGCCGATCAGGCGCGCCGCAGAGGCGGGCACCGGCATCGCTGGGTCCGACACGAGCGCCGCCCGCCCGACCCCGAGCGCGTCGGCGATCAGCAGCTCGGCGTCCAGCCTCGGCGTGTCGCAGCCCGCCGCACCCAAAGCGGTCACTGCCGCGTCGAGCGCGTCCCTGGCCGAGGCGGCGGCGATCAACCGGCGACCAGGTCGCCGGCCTCGAGCTTCAGCCGCTTCTCCTCCGCCTCGAGCGCGGCGCTGAAGTCGTCGAGGTCGCCATCGAGCACGCGCGCCACGTCGCCCTTCGTGAGCTTCACGCGATGGTCGGTCACGCGGTCCTGCGGGAAGTTGTAGGTGCGGATCTTCTCCGAGCGCTCGCCGCTGCCCACCTGCGACTTGCGCTCGGCGGCCTGCTCGGCCTGCCGCGCGGCCAGCTCTCGCTCGAGCAGCCGCGCGCGCAGCACGCGCATGGCCTTGTCGCGGTTCTGCAGCTGGGACTTCTCGTCCTGCATCGACACCACCACGCCGGTGGGCTTGTGAGTGATGCGCACGGCCGAGTCGGTCGTGTTCACCGACTGGCCGCCGGGCCCGGACGAGCGGTAGACGTCCACCTGCAGCTCGTTGGGGTCGATCTGCACGTCCACCTCCTCGGCCTCGGGCAGCACGGCCACCGTGGCCGTGGAGGTGTGGATGCGCCCCTGCGACTCGGTCTCCGGCACGCGCTGCACGCGGTGGGTGCCGCCCTCGTACTTGAACACGCTGTAGGCGCCCTGGCCCTTCACGGCGAACGTGTAGTCGCCGTCGGACACGGACAGCGGCTCCGTCTTGAAGCTGCGCCGCTCGGCGTAGCGGCTGAGCATCCGGTACAGGTCGCCCGCGAACAGGCCGGCCTCCTCGCCACCGGTGCCCGCGCGGATCTCCACGATCACGTTCTTGTCATCGTTGGGGTCGGGCTCGACCATCGCCAGGCGGATCTCCTCCTCCAGCTCAGCCAGCCGCTGCTCGGAGCTCTGGAGCACCTCGCGCAGCTCGGGGTCGTCGCCCTCGTCCAGCAGCTCGCGCGCCCCCGCGGCGTCGTCGGTGCGGTGCCGCCACTCGACCGCCAGCCCGTGGGCCGGCTCGAGCGCGTGGTAGGCGCGGCCCACCTCTGCGTAGCGCGCCTGATCGGAGATCACGTCCGGGTCCGACAGCTGCCGGGACAGCTCGGCAAAGCGCGCCTCAATCTGCTCGACGAGCCTCTCGATCACCGGGACGAGGGTAGTCCCCTGGCCTCGGCGCGCCCACGGGGCTTCTTGCCCCAGTGCGACTCCTGCGCGTAGTCGAGCAGGCGGTGGAAGTAGCCGTCCACGGGCGTCACGCGGATGCCGGCGGGCTCGAGCTGCTCGCGCGCGCGGCGGTCGTCGTAGCGCACCTTCATGGAGAAGTAGGGGAAGAACACGGCGAGCTTCTCGAGGCCCTTGCGGGTGCGCTCCCCGGCGCCGCGCAGCACGAGCGGGTAGACCACGCGCTTGTAGACCTGCGGCGGGAAGGTGGGCGGCGGCTCCTTCTGGAAGTGCTTCGACGCGAGCTCGATCAGCTTGCCGACGGTGGTGGCGTGGCGGCCGGCGACCAGGTGGTACGTGCCCGTCGGCCCACGGCTCGACAGCTCGTAGGTCGCGTCGGCCACGTAGTCCACCGGCACCACGTCGACGGGCGAGTCCGCCTTGGCGGGAACCGCCGGGACCGCGCCGCGCGCGAAGGCCTTGAGCGGCCCGTAGAGCACGTTGAACGAGGAGGTCCAGCCGCTGCCGCGCTCTCCCACCACGATGCTCGGCCGCAGCACCTGCACCGGCAGCCGGCGCCGATGCGAGCGCACCAGCTGCTCCGCCTCGAACTTCGACTGCTCGTACGCGTTGCGGAACTCCTGGCCCTCCGCCAGCTGGTACTCGTGAAAGGTGCCGGAATGCGTGCCCGCCACGTAGGCGGTGGAGACGTAGGTGAAGCGCTCGATGTGGTCGCAGCGCAGGGCGAAGTCCAGGACGTTGCGGGTGCCCTCCACGTTGATCGCGCGGGACTCGTCGAGCCCGAGCGTGAAGGAGACCGATGCCGCCGAGTGCACCACCACGTCCACCTCGCGGCATACGCGCTCGAGCGTGTCGGGGCTGAGGCCGAGGTCGGGCTTCTGCACGTCGCCGGCGATGGCGGTCAGCCGCTCCGGATCCCCGCCCTCGTCGCCGAAGGCGGATTCCAGCCCGGGCCGCAGCCGCTCCGCGGCGGCCTCGTCGTCGTCGGCGCGCACGAGCGCATACACGCGGCTGTCGCCGCGCTCGAGCCAGCGGGTGAGTACTTCCATGCCTACGAAGCCGGTGGCTCCGGTAAGCAGTACGGCCATTGGGTTCCTCCCAAACGAGCGGGTACTGAAGGGCTCTCCGCACGATCGCGTTCTCAAACGTTCGCCTCGTTACGATTTCGCGCATGAGCGAGCACGACCATCCAGAGCCTCACGTCCACGAGCACGAGCACGACGGCGAGACCCACTCACACCCCCACACGAGCCACGACCACGCCCACGTCGAGCACGAGCATGAGCACGAGCACGACGGCGAGAAGCACTCGCACCCGCACGTGCACGAGGACGGGCTCGAGCACGACCACACGCACGAGCACTAGCGCCCCACCCCGCCGCCGTTAAGCGCCCAGCGCCGCGGCCACCGCCGCCTGCCCATAGGCAATGCCGCCGTCATTGGGCGGCAGCAGCCGCGGCAACAGGACCCTGAGCCCGGCGGCCTCGAGCGCGCCCGCCGTCCGCTCCAGCAGCAGCCGGTTCTGGAACACGCCCCCTGACAGCACGACCGCGCCGAGCCCGCGGCTTTCCGCGAGCTCGGCGCACGCGGCCGCCGTGCCGGCGGCCAGCGCGTTGTGGAATCGCGCCGCCACCACCCCCACGTCCGCACCGCCCTCGAGGTCCGCCATCAGCGCCCGCACCGTCTCGCGCGCGTCCAGGCGCTCGCCACTCATCGGCAGCGGGTAGGCGCCGCGCTCGTCGAGCCGCGCCGCGGCCTCGAGCTCCATGGCCGCCTGCCCTTCGTGGCTGACCTCCCCACGCAGGCCGCAGAGCGCCGCCACCCCGTCGAACAGCCGCCCGGCGCTGGTGGTCAGCGGAGCCGCCACCCCGCTGCGGCACAGCGCGGCAACCGCCTGCCAGCGCTCCGGGTCCACCAGCCCCGCCAGCCGCTCGGGTGGCGCGTGCGCCCCCTCGAACGACTCGGACAGCCACGAGCACGCCATCCGCCACGGCTCGCGGGCCGCGGCGTCGCCGCCCGGCAGGCGCACCTGCCACAGCGAGCCGGCGCGCTCGAAGCCGCGCAGGTCGCCGACCAGCAGCTCCCCTCCCCAGACGGTCCCGTCGCTGCCGTAGCCCGCGCCGTCGAAGATCGCGCCCACGGCCGGGCCCTCCTCCCCGTGCTCGGCGAGGCACGCGGCGAGATGGCCGTGGTGGTGCTGGACGGCCAGGTGCTCCACTCCCTCGCGCTCGAGCGCGTAGCCCGTGGAGAGGTAGTCGGGGTGCTGGTCGTGCGCGACCAGCTCGGGCTCGACCGCGAACACCCGCTCGAAGTGCTCGATCCCCTCGCGGAAGGAGCGCAGCGTCTCCCAGTTCTTCAGGTCGCCGATGTGGTGGCCCACCCAGGCCCGCTCGGCCTTGGCCACGCAGAAGGTGCTCTTCAGCTCGGCCCCGCAGGCCACGAGCGGGCGGGAGGCCGGCACGGGCAACCCGATGCTCGCCGGGACGTAGCCGCGCGAGCGCCGCATCAGCAGCGGCCCGCGCCGGGTCTGGCGCACGACCGAGTCGTCGGTGCGCATGTGGATCGGCCGGTCGTGGCTCAGGTAGAGGTCGGCGATCCCCGCGAGCCGCTCGCGCGCCTCGCCGTCCTCGTAGGCGATCGGCTCGTCCGACACGTTCCCGCTCGTCATCACGAGCGGCGCGCCGCAGTCGTGCAGCAGCAGGTGGTGCAGCGGGGTGTAGGGAAGCATCACGCCGAGGTCAGGCGAGCCCGGGGCCACCGCGTTCGCGACCGCGGCGCCCGCCCGCCGCCGGGCGATCACGATCGGCCGCTCCCGGCCGGTGAGCAGCCGCTCCTCCTCGTCGCCGAGCTGCACCAGGGCGCGCGCCGCATCCAGGTTTGCGGCCATCAGCGCGAAGGGCTTGTCCTCGCGCCGCTTTCGCCCGCGCAGCGAAGCGACCGCCTCCTCGTCCGAGGCCATGCACGCAAGGTGGTAGCCACCCAGCCCCTTCACCGCCACCACCGCGCCACCCGCGATCGCGCTGGCCGCCGCCCGCAGGGCCGCGTCGCCCCCCTCGCGCCGGCCTCCGCCGCGGTCGAGCAGGGCCAGGGCCGGCCCGCAATCGGGGCAGGCGTTCGGCTGCGCGTGGAAGCGGCGGTCGCGCGGGTCCTCGTACTCGCCCTGGCAGCTCGCGCACATCTGGAAGCCGGACATCGTGGTGAGCGGCCGGTCGTAGGGCACCCCGCGCACGATCGTGAAGCGCGGGCCGCAGTTGGTGCAGTTCACGAACGGGTAGCGGTGGCGCCTGTCCGAGTGGTCGAATAGCTCCGCCAGGCAGTCGTCGCAGGTCGCGCCGTCCGGGGCCACGGGCGCGGCGGCCTCGCCCGCGCTGCGGCTGTCGCGGATCGCGAAGCCCTCCTCCCCCTGAGGCGTGAGCTGCTCGGAGAGAACCCGCTCGACGGTCGCGAGCGGCGGCGCCTCCGTGCGCAGGCGCTCGAGGAATGACTCCACCGCCGCCGCCTCGCCCTCGGCCTCGAGCAGCACGCCGCGTTCGTCGTTCAGCACCCAGCCGGCCAGGCCGAGCTCCCCGGCCAGGCGATAGACGAAGGGGCGAAAGCCCACTCCTTGGACGGTCCCGTCCACGCGCGCACGCACGCGCAGCGAAGCCGAGCTCACCATGCCCGTCGCGGCTACTCCTGTGGGCGCATGCGGGTCTCGGACAGGACCAGCCCGTAGAGGAGGTGATCGACCGCGAGGGCAGTCCGCTGCACGGCGTCGGGCCGCTTCGATTGGGACAGCCCCAACACCGGGGCGATGCCGAACTCGAAGCCGAGCCAGACCGCCAATCCATACGCGGGGCCGGCCCAGGCCTTACGGCGTATGAAGTCGGGCAGCAGCGCGAAGGCCGCTCCTCCCACCGCGCCGTAGCCCCAGTGAGCGACCTCGATCGCGGCCCGGCGTCGCTTGCGGGGCACCTTGCGCAAGAGCCCGGCAGCCCGCTGCTTCGCCATCGCCTCCGGCGGAGTCTGCTTGACGATGCCCAGCTCCACGGTCAGCACCCGCATCCCGGTCATGGCCATCGCCGCGATCACACCCCGCATGCCGGCCTGGGCGACCTCCGCCGGATCCCGCTGAGCCAGCTCGCTCATGCCAGCTCCACCAGCTCGCGCATCGCGTGGTACGCGCTTGCCTGCGCCTCCTGGATCCGCGGGATGTGCTCGGAGCGCGTGACGATCACGTGGTCGGCCAGGCCCTCGGCGGCCACGCGGCCGCCGTCGTAGCCCACCATCGCCACGGTCAGGACGCCGCGACGGCGGGCCTCGGCCAGCGCGTCGATCACGTTCCTCGAGCTGCCGCTCGTGGAGAGCGCCAGCAGCATGTCGCCCTCGCGCGCGTAGGCGATCACCTGGCGCTGGAAGATCGCGTCGACGCCGATGTCGTTGGCGATCGCGGTGAGGATTGACGCGTCCTCTGTCAGATCCATCGCCGCGCGGGGCGGCCAGCCGTGCGGCGGCTCGCGGAAGTCCGCCACCGCATCCATCGCGTCCGTGGCCGAGCCGCCGTTGCCGAGCGCCATCAGGGTGCCGCCCGCGTCGAGCCGCCCGCGCACGGCCGCCGCCGCGGCCAGCAGCCCCTCGCGTCCCTCCCCGAGCGTCTGCTTGCGCAACGTCCAGACCTCCTCGGCCTTCATCAGCACCGAGCTGCGCACGTCCTCGACCACGCCGTCGAGGTCGGTCTGGCTCTCCCCGAGGAACGGGTAGAGGAAGCTCGAGGCGCCGGTGTCGTGCACCGCGCGGGCCTCGCGCCCCTCGAGCAGGCCGCGGTGGTCGAAGAACACGTGGCAGAGCTCCCAGAGCACGTGGTAGAGCGTCTCGACCAGCTCCTGGGCCACGAACGGGTCGGCCGCCGGCGGCAGGAACTCCCACTCCGCGCCCGCGGGCTCGAACGCGACGGTCAGGCAGCCGCGCCCGGCGGCGATGGCGAGCGCGGACGCCGTGCCGGGACCGAAGGCGATGGCGATGTCATCGGGCCGCGCGAGCAGCGCCACCTGCTCCTCGAGCGGGCCGCCCTCGCGCGACAGGCCCAGCGCTGGCAGCGCCCGCTTGCCCACGATCACCGGGTGGACGAACTCGACCGCCACGTGGCGCACGTCGGACCGCGCCTGCGGCGACTGCCCGAGCGCCACCAGGCGCCCGCCGCGCGCGAAGCGCTCGGCCATCCGGTGGCAGAGCCGGGCGATCCGCTCCGCCTCGTCGGCGAAGAAGCGCTCGCCGGCCTCCCCCCGCCGCTCCAGCAGCTCGTCCACCCGAGCCGCGAGAGCCTCGGGCGCGAGCGCCTCGCTCATGCCGGCGCGGGCTCCCGCGCGGCCACCCCCTGCAGCCAGCCGCGGAACTCGTCGACGCCCTCGCCCGTCCGGGCGCTGACGACCATGTGCTCCACGCCGGGGTTCACCTGCTCGAGATAGCCGAGAAAGCGGTCGAGATCGAAGTCCACGTACGGAAGCAGGTCGATCTTGTTCACCACCACCAGCTGGCAGGCGCGGAACATCAGCGGGTACTTGAGCGGCTTGTCCTCGCCCTCGGCCACCGACGCGATCATCGCCCGCACGTCCTCCCCGACCCTGAACTCGGCCGGGCAAACGAGGTTGCCGACGTTCTCGATCACCAGCAGGTCGATCTCGTCGAGCCCCACCTGCGGCAGCGCGCTGCGCACCATGTTCGCGTCCAGGTGGCACTCGCCGCCGAAGCCCTTGTCGGTGTTGAGCTGGGTCACGGGAACGTGAAGCGCGGACAGGCGGTCGGCGTCGAGCGAGCCCGCCACGTCGCCCTCCAGCACCCCTACCCTCGTGTCGCCGAGCCCCTCGCCGAGCGTGCGCTCGAGCAGCGTGGTCTTGCCGGAGCCAGGGGCGCTCATCAGGTTCACCACCCGGACGTCGGCACGATGGAAGTCGTCGCGGTTTGCCCGCGCGATTGTGTTGTTGGCGTCGAGGGCGTCCTCGACGACCCTCACCTTGGTTCGGTGCAAGCGGCCTCCTACATCGATCGGACTTTCAGGTACCTGCGGATCTCGGGCAGCTGCACGCCCACGGCGGCGGCAACCCCGACGGCGGCGAGCGCCGCGACGATCAGTTTCATCCTCAAACTCCTCCCTGCGCTTCTCGCGCGTCGGGTGTCTCGAACAGTTCCCCGAGCACCGATTCCACAAGCGCGACCGCCTCGTCGACGGCCGCCCGCACCGGCTCGCTGAGCTCGCCGACGATCTCCTCCTCGTCGCCGGTCATGCGCGTGCGCGGCTCGCAGCCCACGACGAGGATCCGCTCGGGCACGCTGCCGAGCTGCGAAGCCAGCGCCAGCACCTTGACCGGGTCCATCCCGTGCGCGTCGAGCGCCACGGGCTCGCCTGACGGCTCGAGCTCGGGCTCGATCAGGAAGAGGGTGCCGGGCTCCTCGCCGCGCGGCACCGCGTCCACGAACACCGCCGCGTCGTAGCCCTCGCCGAGCGCGTACACCAGGTCGAGGCCCCTGATGCCGAAGTCGGACACCTCGGTGCCGCGCGGCAGCTCGCGCTCTCCCAGGCGCCGGGCCACCTCCACGCCGAAGCCGTCGTCGCCCATGAAGATGTTGCCGATGCCGGCCACCAGCACCCGCCTGGTCGGCGGCGGCTCCTGGGCGAGCGGCTCGACGTCGGACGGCGAGAAGAAGAAGCGGTGTCCCGGCTGGCGCTTGTGCCCCAGGTCGCGGCCCGGATCGTCCTCGACCACGACAGCCAGCTGCACCGAGCCCTCCATGGTCTCGTGGATGCCGTCCACCACCGCCAGCTTCCCGGCGATGGCGCGGTCGAAGACGTCGCCCCCGGGGGCCGGGCGCAGCACCACGCGGCTGCCGCGTCCGATCTGAACGCCGCCGACCTCGATGCTGGCGGGCGCGCGCCCGCTCAGCTGCTCGAACCCGTCCATCTGCCTCCCAGCGCCATCAGCTCCTCCTCGCTGAGCCCCTCCGTGCGCTGCAGGATCTCCCGCGTGCGCGGATCGGAGGCCCGCATCTCCGCTTTCTCCTCGTCGGTCAGGCTGAGGATGTTCAGCACGAGCAGCTGGTCGATCTCGCCGCCGTCGAAGAGGTCGCCCGGGCTCTCCGGGGCGATGCGCGGGTGGTCCTCGAGGATGATCGGCGAGGCGAGCATCGTGTGGCTGTCCTCCACGAGCACCGGCCAGACGCCGTCGTTCTCGCACTCGCCCGCCTCTGCCCGCAGCTCCTCCGGCGGGTCGGTCAGTGAGACGAAGTCGCCGTCGCTGCGAAGCACGACGTGGGCCGAGCAGAAGGTGCGCTCGAGCGCCTCCTCGCGCGAGCCGGGGCCGAACGGCGTGGTGTTCGCCACCGTCACGGTGAGCCGCGTGAGACCCGGATCCAGCTCCTCCGCCGCGATCTCCAGCTCGCCCTCGAGCCGCTCCCAGCTGCGCACGATCGACGCTCCCCCGTCCAGCTCCTCGCGCTCGCTTCCGGCGGGCACCTCGATCGGCAGGCGCTGGGGCCCGCGCGCCGAGAGCTCGCGCTCCGTCGCCTCCTCCCACGACAGATGGCGCTCGCCGTCCACGGTCAGCTCGTCCACCGGCCGGTCGCCGTCGAGCACCTGGCGCCGCACGATGTGGAGGAAGCGGACCTGCACGTCCACGCCGGTGCCACCCGCGAGCAGGCACTGGGCCCGCGTGGTCCAGCGGTCATCGGGGTGAGCGGCGCTGTGCTCGCGTGGATAGATCCCACCGAACGTCCAGCGCTGGCGGTTCTTCAGGGCCGAGCGGCGGTAGGGCCAGAGCACGTAGCCCTCGTAGAGCACGGCGTCGGCGATCTGGCGAACCGGGTCCACGCTCAGCGCTCCTCGTCCGCTTCGTGCAGCAGCGCCGCGACGGTCTCGTCCCAGCTGAGCAGGGCGTGGCGTGTCCGGTACGCGTGCAGGCGATCGAACTCGGCCTGTCGCAGGCGCACCCACGCGCTGCCGGGGAAGTAGCGGTCCATCATCTCGCGCCAGGTGGCCACCGGCAGCCGGAACTCGGCCTCCTTGTCCCACGAGATCGGGCGAACCTGCAGCTGGCCCTGGGCTCCGCCGTAGAACAGCGTGCCCCCGAACAGGAACTCGAGCGGCACCTCGCCCGCCTCGAGGCCGCGCATGTACTGGGAGCCGCTGACCTCCAGGTCGTAGGTGCATGTGAGCGGCAGCTCGACAACGGTGCTGCCCGAGAACGCGGGCACATTCAGCGCCAGGTTGGTCCAGTGCAGGCTGCGCAGGTTCCGCGACCACTGCTCCGGGCGCCCGAACAGCTGGGCGAGCCCCTGCTCCTCAGCCTCGCTGTAGCGCCGGCGCGTGGCGGCGATGCGCACCTGCACGTTGAGCGACAGCGAGCGCACCGGCGTCGAGCTCTCGATCCGCAGCCCGAAGCGCAGCGTCGGGACGGCGGCGTAGTCGAGCACGCCGCCGTCCTCGATCGAGAAGTCCAGCTCCGGAGCCGGCTCCGGGCCCGCGAGCGGGCTCGTGTGCAGGGACGCCTCCACTCGCTAGGCGGGCGGAAGGTTCGGCATCCGCGGGTCGATCGGGTCATGAGCCTTGGAGTTGACCCCGGTCGAGCTCTCCGCGGTGCGGGTCCCATCCGACTTGTGGCCACCCTGCTTCTCGAAGTTGCCGCGCGAGTTGCCCGACTTGACTCCCGGGATGTGTCCCAGTGTCTTCGTGTCGACGTCGGCCTTGCCGGCCCTTATGCCTCCCATGAGGTCCCCTCTCGGTTCGCTTCGGTCGCCTTTGACTTGCCGGAGAGCTCCTCGAAGAAGCCCTCGATCCGTTCCCAGACCTCCTTGCCGCCCGTCAGCCCGCGCCAGCTGGTGCGGATCAGCGCCACCAGGCGGAACGGGTCGTCGATCGGCACCAGATAGTGATCGCGTTCGCCGCGGGCGCGGTTCACGAGCAGCGCCTCGACGTCCGGCTCCAGCGTCCGCAGCACGGGGTTGCGCCGTTCGAGGTCCTCCCACGAATCCAGCTCCAGCAGCGACTCGGTCGGCCCCGCCGGGCTCGGATAGAGGGCCACCATGCGGTCCTCTTGCCCCAGCCGGAAGAAGAACGCCATGTCCACCGGGATGCGGAGGTCCGCCCAACTGACGTCGTCGAGGTCGAAGCCGTCCAGGCGCAGCCGCCGGTCGGGCACGAGCCGGTAGTGCTTGCCCCCGGCGGCCTTGCGATCGAACAGGATCGAGCAGGCGCGGCACGCGCACAGCAGCTCGCGGCTCTCGAGGTCGATCAGGTGCCGGTGCTCGGGCGGGATCACCTCGCTGCACAGCTCGCAGTGCTCGAGCGCGGCCTCCTTCTGGGCCGCCGAGCTCTGGGCGAGCTGCCTCAAGCGGGAGGACGCCAGCGTGGTCATGCAACCGCTGCGCTCAACGCGATCTTGACGATGCCCGAGTCGTCCATCAGCAGCGGCACCGGCTCGAGGTAGAGCTCGGGCTCGTCGAGGCAGCGGCCCGCCCTGATCACGTCGTAGCGGTGGCCGCAGGCCGAGCAGGTCAGCTCGGCGGCACGGAGCGTCGCGTCCTCGAGCGACTCGGCGCAGGCCGGGCACTGCTCGCGGTAGGCGAGGAACGTGTCGTCGGGCCGCAGGAACAGCACGCGCTCTCCGCCCACCTCTCTCACCACGGTCCCGCCGCTGGACAGCTCTGCCAGCGTGCCCGCCGTGGTCCACGCCTCGCCGCGCACGGCGTCCGAGACCTCTAGCTGCAGCAGCGTCGGCCCGGGCGGGGGCGCCGGGGCGGCCACGCCCTCGGCCTCGACCTCCGAGATGTCCGGGGCCGCCTTGTAGATCGCATCCTCGATCGCGAGCTTCAACGTCATCGTGGAGGACGGGCAGCCGCTGCAGCTGCCCTGGAGGCGCAGGCGCGCGACCCCGTCCTCGACGGCCACCAGCTCCACGTCGCCGCCGTGCGACTCCAGGTAGGGCCGCACCCCCTCGAGCGCCTCCCGGACGCGCGTCTCGGCGGGAACGGGGTGCAGGTCGTGCAGCAACAGCAGGTGCGCGACCAGCTCGTCGTCGGCCATCGTCGCCGCCTGCCCTTGATCGAGCCCGGAGAACACCCGTGCGAGGCCCTCGCCGTAGAGGTCGAGCAGCGCCGCCACCATCTCCATCGCCTTGTCGCGCCCGGCGGCGTCCGGGAGGGCCTCGACCTCCGCGAGGAGGTCCTCGACCCTCCCGACCATGTCCTCCACCTCAGCCGCCCTGCGCCCCGAACATCGGCGAGTGCGTGCGCTTCAGCGTCTTCCCGCCGCCGAGGTACATGTGCACGCCGCAGGGCAGGCACGGGTCGAAGCTGCGCACCGCCCGCATGATGTCGATGCCCCTGAAGTCGTCGGGCCCGTTCTCCTCGAAGATCGGCTGCCCGGTGACCGCGTCCTCGTAGGGGCCCGGCGTCCCGTATGAGTCCGTCGGGCTGCCGTTCCACGGGGTCGGCGGGTAGGGGTGGTAGTTCGCGATCTTGCCGTCGCGGATCACCAGGTGGTGGGAGAGCACGCCCCGCACCGCCTCGTGGAAGCCGCAGCCGATCGCCTCGTCCGGGACGTCGAAGTCCTCGAACACCTTGGTCTGTCCGCCGCGCACCTCCTGCAGGCCTTTGTCCACGAAGTGCAGCGCCATCGCCGCCGCGTAGGCGAGGAAGTAGATCCGCGCCCGGTCACGCTCGATCGCGTTCGACCACTGCGGGATCTCCCACTCGAGGTCCGCCTGCGGCGTGTCCGGCGTCGCCGGCAGCGTGATCTTCACGCTGTGGCCGGTGGCGTTCACGTACGGGGTCTTGACCTTGTCCGCCAGCGCGGTTGCCCAGAGCCGGGCCAGCGGGCCGCCCCCCGTGTCAAGCGCCAGGTAGTCGCCGGTGCGCTGGTCGAACCAGCGCGGGCTCATGACCCAGGAGTAGTTGCCGCCCGCAAGGTCACGCTTCTGCGGCCTCGGGATGGTGGTCTGATTCCAGGGGTGGCGCTTGTCGACCGGGTTCCCCAGCGGGTCCTTCGGCACGAAGGTCTCCTCGTTCTCCCAGTCCTCGTAGTAGGAGCTGCCGAGCAGGATCCGGATGCCGAGGTTGATGTCCACCAGGTTCGTGGTCACAAGCTCGCCGTCGACCACGATGCCGGGGGTCACGAACATCTCGTTGCCCCAGGCCTCCATGTTGCGGTAGTCGTAGTCGACGTGGTCGGGGTTGTTGAAGGCACCCCAGCAGCCCAGCAGGATGCGCCGGCGGCCCACCTCCTCGTAGCCGGGAATGGCCTCGTAGAAGAAGTCGAACACGTCGTCGTTCATCGCCACGGACTTCTTGATGAAGTCGAGGCAGCGGGTGAGTCGCGTGAGGTAGTCGGTGAACAGGGTGGGCGTGGCCTGCGTGCCCACGCCGCCCGGATAGATCGTCGAGGGGTGCACGTGGCGCCCCTCCATCAGGCAGATCATCTCCCGCGAGATCCGGCTCATGATGAGCGCCTCGCGGTTGGTCTCGCCCGTGAACGGGTTGAACGACCGCATGATGTCGGCGATCGTGCGGTAGCCGTGAAGGTCGCCGCGCGGCGCCTCCGTGTGCTCCGCCTTCTCGAGCACGCTCGGGTTGGTCTCCTTGACCATCTGCTCGCAGAAGTCCACGAACACCAGGTTGTCCTGGAAGATCGTGTGGTCGAAGATGTACTCCGCCGCCTCGCCCAGGTTGACGATCCACTCACCCAGGGGTGGCGTCTTCACCCCGTACGCCATGTTCTGCGCGTACATCGAGCAGACCGCGTGGTTGTCGCCGCAGATGCCGCAGATGCGGCTGGTGATGAAGTGCGCGTCGCGCGGGTCCTTGCCCTTCATGAACACGCTGTAGCCGCGGAAGATCGACGACGTGCTCTTGCACTGCAAGACCTCCTTCTGGTCGAAGTCGATCTTGGTGTAGATGCCCAGGTTGCCGACGATCCGAGTGATCGGATCCCACGACATGTCGACTACGTTGCCAGCCTCCGGCTCGATCCTCTCGCGTACTGCCATTAGGTCTTCTCCTCCCTAGGACCCGGGCGCTAGCGCTGCAGCGCCTTGGGCTCGTAGCCGGTGGTGAGCTCGTCGCGGTTGTGCCGCCACTTGGGCTCCTTGTTGAGCGTCTTGTTCGTGACTCCGCGCAGCTTCCGGATCAGCGAGCCGTAGGTGCCGGTCATCGCCGAGGACAGCTTCCCGCCTGGCGGCGCGTCCATGAACGGCATGAACTTGTCGGGGAAGCCCGGCATCGTGCAGCCGATGCAGATCCCGCCCACGTTCGGACAGCCGCCGATCCCGCCCATCCAGCCGCGCTTGGGCACGTTGCAGTTCACGACCGGCCCCCAGCAGCCGATCTTCACCTGGCACTTCGGCGAGTTGTAGTCCTCCGCGAAGTCGCCCTGCTCGTAGTAGCCCGCGCGGTCGCAGCCCTCGTGCACGGTCTTGCCGAAGATCCACTGCGGGCGCAGCGCCTCGTCCAGCGGGATCATCGGGGCGAGCCCGGCGGCCTGGTAGAGCAGCCAGGTGAGCGTCTCCATGAAGTTGTCGGGCTGCACCGGGCAGCCGGGCACGTTCACGATCGGCAGGCCGGCGGCCGAGCGGTAGTCCCAGCCGAGGTAGTCGGCGAGGCCCATGCAGCCCGTCGGGTTGCCCGCCATGGCGTGGATGCCCCCGTAGGTGGCGCAGGTGCCGACGGCCACGGTCGCGAAGGCCCCGGGCGCGAGCTGGTCGAGCCACCAGTTCAGCGTCAGCGGCTCCCCCGTGGCCAAATCGTTGCCGAACGACGTCCAGTAGCCCTCGCCATTGATGTTCTCGTTGGGGATGGAGCCCTCGATGACCATCACGTAGGGAGCGTCGAGCGTGCCGTCGGCCGCGGCGCGGAACGGCTTCAGGTACTCCTCGCCGCCAAGCGTCGGCGACAGCACCTTGTTGTGCAGGTGCACCTTCGGCAGCCCCGGGATCGCTCCCAGCAGCACCTCTTCGATGCTCGGCTGGGAGGCGGCCGTGATGGAGATCGTGTCCCCGTCGCAGCTCATGCCCTCCGAGATCCACAGGATGTGGACCTCTTCCACGCCCGCGCTGGCTTCCGGTGCACTGGCTTCCATCACTCAGCCTCCGCTCGTTGCCATTTGTTCTTCCAGCTCCAGCGAGTCCACCAGCAGCTCCTCGCCGCGGGTGACCTCCACGTCCAGGCCGCCGCACACGCGGCAGGCCAGGGGAAACTCCGGCAGGGGCGTCTCGGCCCCGCACGCGCGGCAGTCCCCGGCCGCCGCCACCTCCTCCATCCTCAGCTCGGCGCCCTCGACCGTCGTGCCCTGCGCCACCAGCTCGAAGGCGAACTCGAGCGCCGACGGCACCACCTGGCGCAGGTGTCCTACCTTCAGGTCGACGACCGCCACCCGCCGCCCGCGCGCGTGCTGTTCCGCGATGCGCACCACCGACTCGGCGATCGACAGCTCGTGCACGCTCAGCAGATCCTCGGCAGCGGGTCGCCTGCCAGCAGGTCCATCACGCGCCTGCCGCCGAACGCCGTGTCCACGAGCACCATCCCCCGCGGCTCGGTCCTGACCTCTCCGATGTCCGCCGCCTCCTCGCAGCCCGGGACCGAGCGCAGCGCGTGCAGCGCCGCTTCCGCCTCGTCCGGAGCGACGAAGGCCACGAGACGGCCCTCGTTCGCGATGTACATCGGGTCGATTCCGAGCAGCTCGGCCGCGCCGGTCACCGCCGGCTTGACGGGCACGTCGCCCTCGCTCACGAGGATCGCGACACCCGAGGCGCGTGCCAGCTCGTTCAACACGGTGGCCACGCCGCCGCGGGTCGCGTCGCGCATGCAGCGCAGCGACGGGCCGGCCGCCTCGAGCAGCGCGTCGGCCGCCGGCCAGAGCGGCTGCGTGTCCGACTCCACGTCGGCCTCGAGCTCGAACTCGTCGCGCGACAGCATGATCGCCGTGCCGTGCTCGCCGATCGCGCCGGAGACGAGGATCCGGTCGCCGGGCGCCAGCGCGTCGGTGGCGAGGCTGGCGCGGTCGTCCACGATGCCCACGCCGGTGGTGCAGACGTACATCGAGTCGGCGTGCCCGCGCTCGACCACCTTGGTGTCGCCGGCCACCACGTCCACACCGGCCTCGCGCGCGGCCGCTGCGATCGCCTCGACCTCGTGGCGAAGGTCGCCGGCGCTGAGTCCCTCCTCCAAGACCAGCGACAGCGTCAGTGCCAGCGGCCGCGCGCCCGCCATGGCCAGATCGTTCACGGTTCCGTTCACGGCCAGCTCGCCGATCGAGCCGCCGGGAAAGCGGATCGGCTTCACCACGAACGTGTCGGTGGTAATCGCGAGTCGCGAGCCGTTCACCGCCACCGGCGCCGCGTCGGCCAGCTCCTCCATCCCGAAGGCCGGGGCCAGCAGGCCCTCTATCAGCGACTGGGTGGCCTTGCCCCCCGCGCCGTGCGACATCGTGATGTGGGCGTCCTTGAACTTCGGCCGCTTCGCGCGCGTGGTCTCGATGATCCCCTGGATCCGCTCCTCGCGTGAGGTGGCCTCCATCAGACGACCTCCCGCTCTTGGGCGTAGCGGCCGAAGTTGTAGTACGCCGCGCAGGCCCCCTCCGGGGACACCATGCAGGTGCCGATCGGGCGCTCCGGGGTGCAGGCCGTGCCGAACACCTTGCACTCCCAGGGCTTGATCACGCCCTTCAGCACCTCGCCGCACTGGCAGGCCTTCGGGTCGGCCACGCGCACGCCGGGGACCGGGTAGCGCAGCTCGGCGTCGAGCTCGGCGTAGGCGTCGCTCAGCTTGAGCGCGCTCTGCGAGATGAAGCCGAGGCCGCGCCACTCGAAGTGCGGCCGCAGCTCGAACACCTCCGACATCACCTCGAGCGCCTTGAGGTTGCCGCCGTAGGGCACGACACGCGTGTACTGGTTCTCGACGAGGCAGCGGCCCTCGGCCAGCTGCTGCAGGATCATCTTGACCGACTGGAGCACGTCGAGCGGCTCGAAGCCGGCCACCACGATCGGCTTGCCGTAGTCGGCCGGGATGAACTCGAACGGCCGCGCGCCGACCACGGTCGCCACGTGGCCGGGCCCGATGAAGCCGTCGAGGCGGAGGTCCGGCGAGTCGAGCAGCGCGCGCAGCGGCGGCACGATCGTCACGTGGTTGCACATGACCGTGAAGTTCTCGACGCCCTCGGTGCGGGCGCGCTTGAGGGTCAGCGCCGTCGACGGCGCGGTGGTCTCGAAGCCGATCGCGAAGAACACCACCTGGCGCTCGGGGTTCTGCTTGGCGATCCGCAGCGCGTCGAGCGGCGAGTAGACCATGCGGATGTCGGCGCCCTCGGCCTTGGCGTCCAGCAGGCTGCCGTCCGACCCCGGCACGCGCATCATGTCTCCAAAGCAGGTGAAGATCACTTCCTCGTTGCGCGCGATCGCGATGCCGTCGTCCACGCGGCCCATCGGGATCACGCAGACCGGGCAGCCGGGCCCGTGGACCAGCTCCACGTTGTCCGGCAGCAGGTCGTCGATGCCGTACTTGTAGATCGAGTGCGTGTGGCCGCCGCAGACCTCCATCACCTTGTAGTGGCGGCCCGGCTCGACCAGCGACAGAATCTCTCCGGCGACCGCGCGGCCCAGCTCGGCGTCACGGAACTCGTCGACGAACTTCAGGCGGCTGCCCTCCCTATCGCCGTTCCGGCGTGGACAAGCACCTCGTCTCCTGGCGCGACCGGCGCCACCAGGGCGATCTCGACGGTCTCCTTGCGGTCCTCGCGGTCCGCGCAGAGGGCGAGCTCACGCTCCTCGTCGATCCTCAGGATCGTCATCGCCACCGCCTCGTCGCCACACGTGATGCAACCGTCGTGATCGCATCCAGGGGCGAGGTCGGGGAAGCTCATTCGATCGCGCTCGCCTTGAGCTCCTCGAGCTCCTGCTCGTACTCGGCTCCCATGCCCTCCAGCAGCTTGAGCGTGGCCAGAGCCTCCTGCTCGTCGACCTTCGAGAGCGCGAACCCGACGTGGATCAGGACCCAGTCGCCGGGAGCGGCGGCGCTGCCGTCAACGTCGAGTAGACCGATGTTCACGGTCCGCTTCACGCCGGCGACGTCGACCTGTGCTAGTCGGTTGGCGTCGTCGACGACCTTGATGATCTGACCGGGGATGGCCAGGCACATGCCGTCGACTTCCTCCCTCCCCCGTTGTCCAGTGGCAGTGTGCCCCAAGACCCCGGTGGTCTGTCCCTTATGGGTGGAGGTCTAGCAACTCTTTCGGCACCGTGCAACCAGGCCTGTCAGGCAACGACTTCCATGCCGACCTTCTCCTCCGCGCTGGCCTCGCGCGGATTTTCAACGGCAAGCACCGCATCGAGCGCGGCGATCGCCACGGCCAGCTGCGAGAGGTCGGGCTCGCGCGTGGTGAGGCGCTGGAGCTGGATGCCGGGCCACATCAGGATGCGCGCCCAGCGGCGCGAGCGGTTGCGCCCGAACAGCTTGATCAGCTCGAAGGCGATGCCCGCGACGATCGGGATTCCGGCGATGCGCGACAGGAACAGCCACTGCCAGTCGAGCTTGCCGAGCGGCGCGAAAACGAAGACGGCGACGATCATCACGATCAGCAGGAAGCTCGTGCCGCAGCGCGGGTGGAAGCGCGAGAAGCCCTGCGCGTTCTCCGGCGTGAGCGGCCGGCCCGCCTCGTAACAGGAGATGGTCTTGTGCTCGGCGCCGTGGTACTGGAACACGCGCTGCAGGTCGGGCATCCGCGAGATCAGCCAGAGGTAGGCCAGGAAGATCGTGATCCTCACGAGCTTCTCGATGACGACGAACGTGATGCCGTTCGGGATGCTGTCCTTGAAGAGGTTGGTGAGGCCGGCCGGCAGCAGGAAGAACAGGCCCACCGCGAACAGCAGCGAGAACACGATGGTGCCGACCCAGGCGCCGCCGCCGATCTCCTTCTCGTCGCCGCCCTCGTCGGCCGGCATCTGCGCGTTGGCGGAGATCCCGAGCGCACGGAAGCCGATCTTGAGCGACTCCGCGAGCGCGACCACGCCGCGCACGAGCGGCAGCCGCAGCGCCTTGTGGCGCTTGGTCCACGACACGAGCGGCTCGGACACCACTTCGATCTCGCCCTTGGCGCCTTCCCTGGAGCTGGGGCCGCCCTCGGCGAGCTGCTCGGCCGACGGCTTACGCACCGCGACCGCCCAGGTCGAGACGCCGCGCATCATGACGCCCTCGAGAACGGCCTGGCCTCCCACGGGGGCGTCGATCGGGGTTTCCTCTGCGCTCACGTCACCCATCGTATCGGCGCGCCGTTGGGCTTCCCTGAGTTAACCGCCGGGGCGCGGGTACGCGCGGCGCACACGACGAGGGAGGAACCAGTGTCCGAGCGAAGCGAGTCCGAGGAGGACAGGGAGCGCGGCACCGACACCGCCGCTGACCCGGCGGAGAACCCCGCCGGCGACATCGGCGGCCAGGGCGGTGAGGGCGCGGAGCAGGCCAAGACGACGCCCGAGATCAGCGAGGAGGGCGAGCACGGCCAGACCTCTGCGCCGGCCCCCGACGACGACGCTGAGAAGGGCGAGGAGACCCGCACGGAGGAGTAGCGCGGGGCGCGTCAGCGTGCCGGGACGTCCGGGCAGGCCAGCCTCTGCGAGTTGTCGGTCTCGACCGATTCCAGCACCTTGTCGGCGGGGTCTGCGTCCGCCGTCGCGGCGCTCGTGCAGGCGGGCGCGCGGAAGGTCACGAGCTTGAAGTCGCCGGCCGCGAGGTGGGTGACGGTCTTCGTCTCAGAGCTCGAGCCCTCGACGGCCAGCCGGACATCGACGTCGTCTGCCGCCAGCTGGCCGGCGTTGGCCAGGCGCACGGTGTAGCGCAGCACGCCGGGCAGCGCCGTGGCCTGGCTGCTGGTGATCCGCGCTCGCAGGTTGGGCAGCGGGCCGGTCTGGCTGCAGACACCGGACCGGCGGCGAAGCTTGTGGTCGAGGGTGCCGTCGGCGCCGTACCAGCGGTAGTCCACGCGCACCCTGTAGGCGGAGTCGGGCGACAGGCCGCGCACGCGCTGCTTGTAGCCGAATGCCTTCACGCCCGGCTTCGACTTGCGCCAGTGCGCCAGCGCCGGTGCGTCCACCGGGGTGTAGCGGCCGTCCCTGCCCCGCTCAAGCAACGTGAAGCGCATCCACATCCGCTGGCCGTGGGCCAGGCGCCGCATGCGCCCGTAGAAGGCCGCGGTGTGCTCGCTGCGCGAGCACGAGGCCACCTTCACCCAGGCCGAGCTGGAGGCGACCTGCCCGGCCTCGGGCAGGGTGGCCTGCGCGCTGCCGCAAAGAGCCGCGGTCACGAGCACTGCTGCGATGAGAAGGCGCCGAAGCATGGGAACAAAGAACAGGCCCGGGGCCCGGGAGTTTCGCTGTTCGCTAACCCTGGCGGCGCGCGGCGCGGCGCCGGAAGCGCTCAACGCGGCCTCCGGTATCCACCAGCTTCTGCTTGCCCGTGTAGAACGGGTGGCAGTTGGAGCAGATCTCGACGTGCAGCTCGGGCTTCGTGGAACGGGTCCAGAACTCGTTGCCGCAGGTACAGCGCACGTGCGCCGGGAGGTACTCGGGGTGGATTCCTTGCTTCATGGTCTCTACGAGTTTACTCACCGTTTTCCGAAGGTCCGGGACATCCAGGCGCGGAATCTGCCCCACATCCGGCGGGTGCCGCCGAAGGGAGCGGGCTCGGGTTGCTTGGCCCTCACGAGCGCCACCCAATCGTCCAATGGAAGCTTGCCCTCGATCAGCCGGGCGAGCGCGGAGATGACCGGCGCCTCGAGCCCCGAGCGCTCGATCGCGTGGGCCAGCAGCCGTACGGTCTCGAGTGCCTCGACCGCCTGGCCGATCCGCTCGGGGATCTCGTCGGCGGGTACTCCCTCGGCCAGCAGCTCGCCGGCGCTGCGGTTGCGCGACGTCGGCGCCAGCGCGGTGGCCACCAGGTCGCCGGTGCCCGAGCGCCCCACGAACGTGCTGGCGCGTCCGCCGCTGGCCCTCGCAAGCGCCAGCACCTCTAGGAAGATGTCCGCGGCCGCCATGCCGGCGGCGTTCAAGCCCTGCGCCTGGGTGGCGCCCACGGCAACGGCGGCGGCGTTCTTCGCCACGCCCGCCAGCTCCACCCCCACCGGGTCGTCGGAGACCTCGCACACCACGCCCGAGGCCTGGAACGCCTCGGCCACGCGGTGGGCCAGCAGCTCGGAGTGCGAGGCGCACACCAGGCCGGCCCCCGACTCCACCATCTCGCGTGCGTGCGCGGGGCCGCCCACGCACGCCACCCGCTGCGAGCCGAACGCCTCCTCGAGCACGACCGTCGGCGGCCGGCCGTCGGGCGGCACCAGGCCCTTCGCCAGCGACACGACGCCGGCGCGCTCGGACACGCCGAGGCCGCGCAGCTCCTCCAGCGCCTCGCCGAGCCCCGCCGAGGGAACGGCCAGGAACACCAGGTCGGGCCGCGCGAACTGGTCGGGCCGGCTGCCGAGGGCCCGGATCTTCAGCTCGCGAGGGAGCTCGACGCCGGACAGGTAGTGCTCGTTCTCCCGCTTTCGCTCCAGCTCCTCGGCCTGTTCGGGGGTGCGGCATAGCAGCGTGGTGCTGGCCCCCGCCCTCACGAGCAGGAGGGAGACCGCCGTGCCGAACGAGCCCGCCCCGACGACGGTCACGCGGCGGGGCTGCTGACCCGGGTAGCGCACGGCGGCACGGTACCTTCCCGGGCATGACCCATGCCGTAGTGCTGATCAAGGCCGAGCGCGACGCCATCCCCACGCTTGGCAGCAGGCTGGCCGAGGTCGAGGGGGTCGCCGAGGCCTACTCGGTGACCGGCGAGTGGGACTACGTCGCAATGCTGCGCGTGCGCGAGGCCGACGAGCTGGCCGAGCTCGTCACCGGCCGGTTCGCCCGGCTGCGCGGGATCGAGCAGACCTACACGATGGTCGCGTTCGAGGTCTTCTCCCAGCACGACCTCGACTCGATGTTCTCGATCGGCGCCTAGCTTGGAGGAAGGGAGGAGCGGCGCAGCCGGCCGAGCCGGCTGCTTGCCCAACGACGTCCTGCCGCTGGCGCCCTCCCAGGCGCCGGACGCGGCCCGCGCGCTGGCGCTCGCCTTCCAGGACGACCCGGTGATGAGCTGGTGCTTTCCCAACCCGGACCGCCGCCGCCGCATCCTCGGCGCCGGCTTCTTCCTCTTCCTCCACCGCGTCTGGCTGCCGGACGGCGAGAGCTTCAGGACGGCCGACGGCGCGGGAGCCGCGTGCTGGGTGGCGCCCGGCCGCTGGCACCTCACCCCCCGGCGCCAGCTCGGGCTGCTGCCCTCGCTGGTGCGGATCGGCGGGCTGCGCTCACCGCGCTTTCTGCGCCTGATGGCGCTGATCGAGAAGAAGCACCCGGCCGAGCACGAGCACTGGTACCTGCCGGCCCTCGGCGTACGCCCCGACCGCCAGGGCCAGGGCCTCGGCAGCCGGCTGATGTTCCCGATGCTCTCGCGCTGCGACGAGCAGGGCCTGCCCGCCTACCTGGAGGCCTCGAGCCCCCGAAACCGCGCCCTGTACGAGCGCCACGGCTTCGTGGTCACCGAGGAGCTGAAGCTCCCGCGAACCGGCCCGCCGATCTGGCTGATGTGGCGCGAACCGCGCCGCTGATCCGCTTAGGTTGCCAGGCCAGCTGAGGTGCCTGAGGGCGTGCTGATCAAGGACGCAGGGAGCGAAGCGTGCAGCGCACGCGAGCGACCGAGGCCGCCGATCGGCGCGCCGTCAGGCCCTCAGGTGGCCTGGTAGTTGGGGCCGTCGCCGCCCTCGGGCGGAGTCAGGCGGCCGCCCTTCGCGGTGATCGCCCCGCACTGCACGCAGTTCGAGGGGGTGATGCTCAGCTCGACCTCGTGCTTTCCGTCGAGCTTCCCATTCCCGTTGCCGTTCGCCGACGCGGCCTCGAGCGCCTCGTCGGGCACTTCGTAGACCTGCGCCGGGCACATGTTCTGCCACATCAGCGCGACCTCGAGCGGCACCTTCTGCTGGATGCGGATGTGGTTCGGGGCGTCGTCGCGGGTGGCGTTGCCCGTGGCGAAGACCGACGAGAGCTTGTCGAAGTACTTCTTGCCGTCGGGCTTCGGGTAGTCGCGCTCCTTGCCAACGAACACGTCGACAGTGGCGTCGTCGTGGGTGGCCCAGCGGCCGCCGGGGAGACGGCCGCCCGAGATCTCCATCGCGTTGGCCACGGCGCCGCCGAACAGGAAGCCCTTGGCGAACGGCTGGCGCATGTTGCGGGAGCGGTAGATCTCCGTCTCGATCTCCGAACCGCGCACCAGCGCGTCGTAGTTCGAGAGGTCGGCGGTCGTACTGCCGCCCTTCAGCTTCTCAACGATCGCCTCGGCGGCGAACATGCCCGCGTGCATGGCGTAGTGGACGCCCTTCAGCTGCGGGATGTTCACCATGCCGGCGCCGTCCCCGACCAGCGCGAGGCCCGGCGCCCAGAGCCGCTCGGGCATTGCCCAGTAGCCGCCCGACGGGATCGTCTTGGCGCCCCAGCCCACGCGCTTGCCGCCCTCGAGGATCTTCGCGACCAGCGGGTGCTGCTTGAGCTGCTGCAGCGCGTCGTGGACCGAGAAGCGCGCGTCGCGGTAGTCGAGCCCGACCACGAAGCCCATCGACACCTTGTCCTCGCCCATCGGGTAGAGGAACGACCCGCCGAACTCGCGGTACTTGGCGGCGAAGTGAAGCGGCCAGCCCATCGTGTGGATGACGCGGTCGAGCGGCTGCTCGACCTCCCAGACCTCCTTCACGCCGAGCTCCCACTGCTGCGGGTCCTCGGAGCCGATGCCGAAGTGGCGGATGGCCGCGCCCGTGAGGTGGCCCTGGGTGCCCTCGGCCAGGACGGTGGCCTTGGCGATCAGGTCCGAGCCCGGCTCGAAGTTCGACAGCTCCTCGCCGTCGCGGCCGCGGCCCTTGTCGCCGCTGCGCACGCCCACGACCCTGCCGTCCTCCACCAGCAGCCTGGTGGCGGCGGTCTCGCCGAGGATGTACACGCCCGCGTCCTCGGCCTGCTGGGCCAGCCAGCGGCCGAGCTGCGCGACCGAGGTCACGTGGTTGCCGTGGTTGCGGAACGGCGGCGGCGTGGGCCGCAGCGGTATCGCTCGCTTGCGGTTCGGCAGCAGGTAGACGCGGTCGGTCCCGACCGAGCCGTAGGTGGGCCAGTCCTCCGGAGACAGGTCCGGGAACAGCTTCTCCATCGCCGACGGGCGCATCATCGCGCCCGAGAGCAGGTGCGAGCCCGGGCCCTTGCCCTTCTCCACCAGCGCCACCGGCACCTCGCCGAGCGACTCCATCAGCTGCTCGTCCTCGGCCAGCAGCTGGGTCAGGCGGATCGCGCAGGCGAGCCCGCCGGGCCCGCCTCCCACGATCACCACGCCGACCTCGATTCGCTCGTCCTCCGGGTCGGTGGGAACCGTGACGAACTCCTGCGCGGGGTCGACCGGCGGCGGAAACTCTGCGGGGACCGTGGTCATGCCCGGCTCAACCGCCCTTCTTGGCCTTCACGGCCTCGGTCAGCTTGGGCAGGATCTTGTTCAGGTCGCCGACGATGCCGAGGTCGGAGAACTCGAAGATCGGGGCGTTCGGGTCCTTGTTGATCGCCACGACGTTCTCCGAGGCCTGCATCCCGACCTTGTGCTGGATCGCGCCCGAGATGCCGGCCGCCAGGTACAGCTTCGGCGCGACCGTCTTGCCGGTCTGGCCGATCTGGGCGGCGTAGGGGTACCAGCCCGCGTCCACCACCGCGCGGGTGGCGGCCACGGCGCCGCCGAGCGCCTCGGCGAGTGCCTCGGCGAGCTCGAATCCCTCGGCCTTGCCGAGCCCGCGGCCACCGGCCACGAGAATGTCGGCGTCCTCGATGTTCACGTCCGCACCGCGCTGCTCGCCGCGCTGGACCATCACTGCCTTGGTCGAGTGGTCCTCAAGCTGGACGTCCACGTCCACGACCTCGGCGGAGCCCTCGCCGCCCTCGGCGATG
>JBBQRG010000028.1:0-35105 GCA_038215095.1 Solirubrobacterales bacterium
GAGCCGCTAGAATCGCCCGCGGCGTCCCTCGACAGCTTCCTCGGGCGCCTTTCTTATGTACGCGATCGTCAAAGTGGGCGGCAAGCAATACCGCGTGGAGTCGGGCGACTCGCTCGTCGTCGACCGCATGTCCGCAAGCGAGGGCGACAAGGTCGACCTCCAGCCGCTGATGTTCCGGCCGGACGGCGACGACGGGGCTGTCTTTGAGGGCGGTGACCTCGAGAAGGTGAAGGTCGAGGCCACCGTGACCGGCCACGAGCGCGGCAAGAAGGTGCGCGTGCTCAAGTACAAGCCGAAGCGCGGCTATCGCCGCCGCTCGGGCGCACGGGCTGACCTGACGCGCCTGGCGATCGGCGAGATCAAGCAGCTCTCGCGCAAGCCGGCGGCGAAGAAGGCCGACGCGAGCGCCGCCGACGCGAGCACGGCGGAGGCCACGTCTGCGGAAGCGGCTCCGGCCGAGGCGAAGCCGGCGCAGAAGAAGCCGGCCGCGGCGAAGAAGCCGGCCGCCGCCAAGAAGCCGGCGGCCAAGAAGCCCGGCACCGCCAAGGCCACGGCCGAGAAGAAGCCGGCCGCCAAGAAGCCCGCGGCCAAGAAGCCGGCCGCCAAGAAGCCCGCGACCAAGAAGCCGGCCGCCAAGAAGCCCGCGACCAAGAAGGAGAGCTGAGATGGCGCACAAGAAGGGACTCGGCTCCAGCCGCAACGGCCGCGACTCGAACGCGAAGCGCCTCGGCGTAAAGGTGTTCGCCGGGCAGACCGTCACCGGCGGCGAGATCATCGTGCGGCAGCGCGGCACCCGCTTCAGGCCGGGCGAGGGCGTGGGCATCGGCAAGGACGACACGATCTTCGCCTCGCGCCCCGGCATCGTGCAGTTCAGCTCCGGCCGCCGCGGCCGCGTCATCTCAGTAGAGCCCTCGGAGTAGGGCTCGCCCACAGCGGCGTGTTCCACGACCGCGCCAAGATCTTCGTGCGTGCCGGTGCGGGTGGCGACGGCGTGGTGTCGCTGCGCCGCGAGGCACACGTGCCGAAGGGCGGCCCCGACGGCGGCGATGGCGGGCGCGGCGCCGACGTGGTTGTGGTGTGCGACGGCTCGCTGCGCGACCTCGCCGCCTTCCGGGGCGCCCAGCGCTTCAAGGCCGACCGCGGCGGGCACGGCGAGGGCGCCAACCGCCACGGGGCCTCGCCGGCTGCACTCGAGTTGCCCGTGCCGCCCGGCACGATCGCCGAGGACCCGGAGACCGGTGAGCGCTGGGAGCTGCTCAAGCCCGGCGCGCGGGCGGTGGTGGCCCACGGCGGCTCGGGGGGGCGCGGCAACAAGCAGTTCGCAACCGCCACGCGCCAGACGCCGCGCTTCGCCGAGCGCGGGCTGCCCGGGGAGGACCGCATGCTCGAGCTGCGGCTCAGACTGCTGGCCGACGCCGGGCTGGTGGGACTGCCGAACGCGGGCAAGTCGTCGCTGCTGGCCGCGCTGACGCGCGCGCGGCCGAAGGTCGCGGACTATCCCTTCACCACCATCGAGCCGGTGCTCGGAACGATCGAGATCGACGACCGTCAGCTCGTGCTCGCGGACATCCCCGGCCTGATCGAGGGCGCCAGCGAGGGTGCGGGCCTGGGCCACGAGTTCCTCGCCCACGTGGAGCGCTGCCGGCTGCTCGTGCACGTGCTGGACCTGGCGCCGCTCGACGGCTCCGACCCCGTCGCCAACCACGCCTCGGTGGAGCGCGAGCTGCGCGAGCACGGCGGCGGCCTGGCGTTCCTGCCGCGCATCCTGTGCCTGTCGAAGGCCGACCTGGTGCCGGAGGAGCGCGCCGCGGAGGCGGTCGGGGAGTGGCGCGAGCGCCTCGGGGGCAGCGTGCAGGACGTGCTGTCCACCTCGGCCGCCACCGGCACCGGCCTGCGTGAGCTGGCGGCCGCGATCTTCCGCGACGTACCGCCGGACGAGCCCGTGGAGGAGGGCCGCGAGGCCGTGGCCGTGCACCGCGTGTACCGGCCGGGCGAGGGCGACGCCTTCCACGTCGAGCGAGCGGGGCCTGGCAGCTTCCGGGTGGCGGGCGACCGCGTGGAGCGGCTGGTGGGCCGCCATGACGTCGACAACGAGGAGGCTCTCCGCTATCTCGAGGAGCGGCTGAGGGCGATGGGGGTGATCCGCGCGCTCCAGGCGGCGGGCTTCGAAGCGGGCGACGACGTGGAGATCGCGGGGACGATCTTCGAACTCGACCCCGGCGCCCCGTTCCGGTAGAAGTCCCTGCCGGTGGTACGTGCTCTCACAGCCCTCGCCGCGCTCTTCGCGATCGGCCTGTCCGCCTGCGGAGGCAGCGACAAGGACAAGGTCGACAAGACCGTGCGCGACTTCGTGACGGCCACCAACTCCCGCGACGCCAAGGCGTTCTGCGACAAGCTCGTGAGCCAGCAGTTCCTCGAGGAGAGCACCGGCGCGAAGGGCAGCAAGGCGCGCGACGCGTGCCACCAGCAGCTGAGGTCGCTGAAGAGCATCAAGATCAAGCTCGAGAAGATCAACAGCACGAAGGTCCAGGGCGACAAGGCGACCGTGCGCGCCGTACTCTCGACGCAGGGCCAGAAGCAGGACCAGGTCCTCCGCCTGCGCAAGGAAGGCGGCGACTGGAAGCTGGCCGGCGGCGCCGGCGGTTAGAGCTGGGCCGTGGCCACGCTGGTCGTCAAGCTCGGCTCCAGCATCGTGGCGGACGAGGCTGGGGAGGTACGCCTTGACGTGCTCCGCAGCGTCTGCGAGGAGGCCGCCGCCCGCCACGAGCAGGGCGACGAGCTCGTGCTAGTGACCTCCGGGGCGATCGCCCGCGGGATGCGGCTGATGGAGCTGCCCGTCAGGCCCTCGGCCATGGCGGAGCTGCAGGCGGCATCGGCGGTCGGCCAGGGCAAGCTCTACCGCGCCTACGACGAGCTGCTGGCCGAGCGCGGCGTGAAGAGCGCCCAGGTGCTGCTCACGTTCTTCGACATGTCCGCGCGCACGCACTACCTGAACGCGCGCCACACGCTGCGCAAGCTGCTCGACTGGCGCATCGTGCCGGTGATCAACGAGAACGACACGACCACGACCGACGAGATCTCGTTCGGGGACAACGACTTCCTGGCCGCCCAGGTGGCGATCCTGCTGGGCGCCGACCTGCTGGTGCTGCTCACCGACACCGAGGGCCTGCACACGGCCGACCCTCACCGCGACCCGGGCGCCGAGCGTATCCCCGAGGTCACCGACTTCGAGGCGCTGGGCGGCTACGAGATCGGCGTGTCGAGCTCGCCGCTCGGGTCGGGCGGCATGCGCTCGAAGGTCGTGGCCGCGGAGATGGCCACCGCGGCGGGGATCCCGGCTGTGATCACCGACGGCACCGATCGCGACGCGATCACCCGGGCCATGGCGGGCAGCGAGTCCGGCACGCGTTTCCACGCGAAGGCTCGCGGCCGCGTGTCGAGCTTCAAGCTGTGGCTGAAGTACGCGAAGCCCAGCCACGGCCGGCTGACCGTGGATGCCGGCGCCGAGCGGGCGCTGCGCGAGCGCGGAACCAGCCTGCTGCCCGTCGGCGTGGTGGGCGTTGAGGGCGAGTTCGAGGCCGGCGACGCGGTGGAGGTCTGCCCCTCCGACGGCAAGGGGCGGGCGATCGGCAAGGGGATCGTGAACTACTCCGCGCAGGAGCTGCGCCGGATCAAGGGCATGAAGACGTCCGAGCTGCGCGAGCTGCTGCCGCGAGCCTCAGAGGAAGCGGTGCACCGGGATTACTTCGTCCTGGAGTAGCGGCCGGATACGCCTGCGATCCCCGCACGACCGGGAGATCCTGCGGCTGGCGCTGCCGGCCCTGGGCGCACTCGCGGCAGAGCCCCTCTACGTGCTGGCCGATACCGCGATGGTCGGCCACCTCGGCACCCCGCAGCTGGCCGGCCTGGCCCTGGCCGGGACGCTGATCACCGGCACCTTCACGCTCTTCAACTTCCTCACCTACGGCACGACCGCGCAGGTCGCGCGCCTGCACGGGGCGGGGGAGGAGGTGGCCGCCGGACGCATCGCTGCGCAGGCGCTCTGGGTCGCCGTGGGTATCGGCCTCGTCCTGCTTGCGCTGCTGGCCGGGCTGGCGGTTCCGCTGGTGCGGCTGATGGGCGGCGAGGGCCGCACCGGCGAGCTGGCCGTGACCTACATGCGAATAGCGGCCCTGGGACTGCCCTTCGCGCTGATCGCGCTGGCGGGCCAGGGCTACCTGCGCGGGGTGTCGGACCTGCGCACGCCGCTCCTGATCGTGGTCGCGTCGAACGCGGCGAACGTGGTGCTCGGCCTGTTGTTCATCTACGGCTTCGGCTGGGGCATCGCCGGCTCGGCCTGGGGCACGGTCGTGGCCCAGGCCGGAATGGGCGCCGCGTTCGTGCGGGCGCTCCTGGCCGCGCCGGCTGACTCGCGCCGTCCCGCACTCGACCGCATGCGTCCCCTGTTCGCGATCGGCGCCCAGATCTTCGTCCGGACCGCGTCTCTGTACGCGTCGTTCCTCGTGGCGAGCGGCGTGCTCGCGCGCGTGGGCTCGGCGTCGCTGGCGGCGAACCAGATCGCCTTCCAGCTCTGGATCTTCCTCGGGCTGATGCTCGACGCGATCGCGATCGCCGGGCAGGTGATCGTCGGCCGCGCGCTCGGCGGCGGCGACGTCCAGGGCGCCTACGCTGCCGCGCGTCGCATGATCGAGCTGTCGTTCGCGGGCGGCGCCGTCTTCGGCTTCCTGCTGCTGGCGCTCACCGACGTGATCCCGCGCGGCTTCACGAGCGATCCCGCCGTGATCGAGCGCACCCAGGCGATCTGGCCGATCTTCGCGCTGATGCAGCCGTTCAACGGAGCCGTGTTCGCCCTCGACGGGATCCTGATCGGCGCCGGGGACACGCGCTTCCTGATGTGGGGGATGCTGGCGGCTTCGGGCGTCTTCATCCCGGTGGCGCTGGCCTCGCTCGCCTTCGGCTGGGGGATCGTGGGCGTCTGGGCCGGGATCGCCGGCCTGATCGCAGTCCGGCTGACCACCTGCGGAGCCCGCTTCTCGAGCCGCCGCTGGGCCGTCGCGGGGGCCTGGCGCACGGCCCCGGAGGGGTCCTGAGGCCCTGTACCCTTGCCCTGATGGCCACCACCACACAGTCCGTCGCGGACATCTGCGCCCAGGCGAAGGAAGCCGCGCGCGGGCTCGCCCGCCTCGACAGCGCCACCAGGGACGCTGCCCTGCACGCGATGGCCGACGCGTTCGAGCGGCGCTCGGACGAGATCCTCGACGGCAACGCGCGCGACATGGAGGCCGGCGAGGAGGCGGGGCTGCACGCCGGCCTGCTCGACCGGCTCAAGCTCGACGAGGGCCGCCTCGCGAACATCGCGCGCGACGTCCGGGCGATCGCGGCCCTGCCCGACCCCGTTGGCGAGACGATCGACGGCCACCGCCTCGACAACGGGCTCGACGTGCGGCGCGTGCGCGTGCCGCTCGGCGTGGTGGCCGTGGTCTACGAGGCGCGGCCGAACGTCACGGTCGACGCTTCGGCCCTCTGCCTGAAGTCCGGCAACGCGATCGTGCTGCGCGGCTCCTCGACCGCGTCCCACTCGAACTCCGTGCTGGCGCAGGTCGCCGCCTCGGCGGTGCGCTCCGCGGGCCTGCCCGACGGCGCCATCTCGATCGTGACCGGCGGGGACCGCGACGAGCTGCGGCAGATCGCCACCCAGGACGGCGTAGTGGATCTGATCATCCCGCGCGGCGGCGAGGGGCTGAAGGCGGCCTTGAAGGAGCACGCCACGGTGCCCGTGATGTATGCCGCGGCCGGCAACTGCCACGTGTTCGTGGACTCGAGCGCAGACCTCGAAGACGCCCTGGCGATCATCCTGAACGCGAAGGTCCAGCGGCCCTCGGTTTGCAACGCGGCCGAGACGCTGCTTGTGCACGCCGACAGCGCCGGCGAGTTCCTGCCGCACGCGCTGCGCGAGCTGCGCGAGTCCGGCGTGGAGCTGCGCGTGGACGGCCGCGCCCGCTCGCTCTCCGGCGAGCTCGCCGACACCCTGATCGAGGCCAACGAGGAGGACTGGGCCACCGAGTACCACGCGCTGATACTGGCGGTGAAGGTGGTGGACTCGGCGGACGAGGCGATCGAGCACGTGAACCGCTACGGCTCGGGGCACTCCGAGGCCATCGTGACCGGCTCGACCGAGTCGGCGAGCGCCTTCAGCGACGGTGTGGACGCGGCCTGCGTCTACGTGAACGCCTCCACGCGCTTCACCGACGGCGCCGTCTTCGGCATGGGTGCCGAGATCGGTAACTCGACCCAGAAGCTCCACGCCCGAGGGCCGATCGGGGTGCGGGAGCTGACCACTTACAAGTACGTGATCGAGGGCCACGGCCAGGTCCGCGAGTAGAGCCGGCTTGCGTATAGGCATCCTCGGAGGCGCGTTCAACCCGCCGCACATCGGCCATCTGGTGTGTGCGCAGGAGGCGCTCGTGCAGCTCGAGCTCGACAAGGTCGTGTTCGTGCCCACGGGCCAGGCGCCGCACCGCGAGATCGAGGAGGACCCGGGCGCCGAGGCCCGCTTCGAGATGTGCGAGGCGGCCATCGAGGGCGACCGGCGCTTCGAGGCGACGCGGGCCGAGCTGGAGCGCGACGGCCCGTCGTACACCTCGGACACGCTGCGCGGCATGCGCGACGCGGCGCCCGACGACGAGCTCTTCCTGCTGCTGGGTGGCGACCAGGCGGCGTCGCTGGCGACCTGGCACGAGCCCGACCAGGTGCTGGCGCTGGCCACTCTGGGCGTGGCCGAGCGGGTGGGCTACACGCGCAACACGATCGGGATCAAGCTCTTGCGCCTGAAGGGCTCGGACGGGGTGCGATACCTCGACATGCCGCTGATGCAGGTTTCCTCCACTTCCGTGCGGCGGCGGGTCAGGGAAAGCAAGCCGATCCGCTATCTCGTGCCGGACCGGGTGCTCGAGTACATCGAGTCGAAGGGCCTCTACGCGGCCCCGGCCCCGGCGCCCGCGGCATGAGCGGCGCCGGGACCACCAGCACCCTCGACGCGGCGGCCCTGGCCGACCGCGTGGCGTCGATCGCATCCGACCGAAAGGCGATCGACATCCGCGTGATCGACCTGCGCGGGATCGTGAGCTACACCGACTTCTTCGTGATCTGCGGCGGCAACACCGAGCGCCAGGCGAAGGCGATCCAGGACGCGGTCTACCGCGAGCTGAAGGACGCCGAAGGCCTGCTGCCGCGCCGCGTGGAGGGCGAGCGCGAGGCCCGCTGGATCCTGCTCGACTACCTCGACTGCGTGGTCCACATCTTCACGCCGGAGGCGCGCGAGTACTACCGGCTGGAGCAGCTCTGGGGTGAGGCCCCGGCGCGGTCGGTGGACTAGCCAGTGGCCGTCCACGTCGCGCTTCTGCGCGGCATCAACCTCGGCAGCCGCAACCGCATCCCGATGGCGCGACTGCGCGAGGTGCTCGCCGAGGCGGGCTTCGAGGACCCGGTGACCCACCTCCAGAGCGGCAACGCCGTGCTGCGCTCGGGCGATTCGGCGTCGAAGGTCGCGGCGACCGTGGAGAAGGCGATCGAGGACGAGTGGGGCTTCGACGTTCCCGTGATCGTGCGGACGAAGGCCCAGCTGGCGAAGGTCGTGGCCGCCGATCCGTTCGCCGGCGTGGCCGACGATCCGGCTCGCTACGTGGTGATGTTCATCTCGCGCAAGCCGTCGGCGAAGGCCTTCGCCGGCATCGATGCCGCGAAGTACGAGCCGGAGGAGTTCGAGCTGCGCGGCAGTGAGCTGTACGCGTGGCTGCCGGAGGGCCAGCACGACTCGAAGCTGATGAAGGCGCTGGCGCAGGCCGACAAGGAGCTCGTGGGCACGGTCCGCAACTGGCGCACGGTCACGAAGCTGCTGGAGCTGGCGGGCTGAGCTCCGCCAGGCGCCGCTCGAGCAGGCGCTGCTCGGCGTCGTCGTGGACGAGCGCGAGCGCGCGGCCGTAGGCCTCGCGCGCCTCGTCCCCCCGGCCGAGGCGGCGCAGCAGCTCGCCACGGGTCGCGTGCAGGTAGTGGAAGTCGTCCAGGGATAGCCGGTCGACGAGCTCGAGTCCCGCCTGGGGGCCCTGCGCCTCGGCGATAGCGATCGCCCGGTTGAGCTCGACGACGGGCGAGGCCGTGAGGCGGGCCAGCTCGCCGTAGAGGGCCGCGATCTGGGGCCAGTCGGGCGGGTCGCCGGCGTGGAGCGAGGCGATCGCCGCCTGCACCACGTAGGCGCCGCGGCCGTGCAGGGCCAGTGCCCGGTCGAGCACGCTGCGCCCCTCGGCGATCTGGGCTGTGTCCCAGAGTGAGCGGTCCTGGTCGGCGAGCAGCACGAGGTCGCCGTGCTGGAAGCGCGCTTCGCTGCGGGAGTCGTGCAGCAGCATGAGCGCCAGCAGGCCGTGCGCCTCGGGCTCGTCGGGCATGAGCTCTACCAGCGCCCTTCCCAGGCGCAGTGCCTCGCCCGCGAGCTCGCCGCGGCCGCCATAGCCCTCGTTGAAGATCAGGTAGACCACCGCGAGCACGGCGGCAAGGCGGTCGGGCAGCAGGTGGTCGTCGGGCACGCGGAACGGGATACCGGCGGACTTGATCTTTCGCTTCGCCCGCACCAGCCGCTGCGCCATCGTCGGCTCTCCCACGAGGAACGCGCGCGCGATCTCGTCCGTGCTGAGTCCGCCGAGCGTCCGCAGGGTCAGAGCGACCTGTGCCTCGGTGGCGAGCGCCGGGTGACAGCAGGTGAAGATGAGCTCGAGCCGCTCGTCGGGGAATTCCATCTCGTCCACCTCGTCCTCCCTGGCCTCGGGCACGTCGAGCAGCCGGGTCTTGTCGGCCAGCGTGCGGTCGCGGCGGATGCGGTTGATGGCCCGGTTGCGCGCGGTCGTGACCAGCCACGCGCCCGGATGGTCGGGGGTCCCGTCGCGCGGCCAGCGCTCCGCGGCGATCGCGAAGGCCTCCTGCGTGGCTTCCTCGGCGAGCTCGAAGTCGCCGAGGAAGCCGATCAGTGCGGCGAGGACACGGCCCCACTGGTGGCGGAAGGCCTGATCCAGGCTCGCTACCACTGCGCGATCGGGCGCACCTCGATCGCGCCGCCCATGCCGGCCGCCGGGATCCGCGCGGCCAGCTCGATCGCGGCGTCGAGGTCGTCCGCCTCGAAGAAGAGGTAGCCGCCGAGCGCCTCCTTCATCTCCACGAACGGGCCGTCGGTGGTGAGCGTCTTGCCGTCCTCGACCCGAACGGTGGTCGCCATCTCCGGGGGCTGCATCTGCTCGCCGGGGGTGACGCCGGGTGTCTCGTTGATCGAGCCGTAGGCCTCGAAGACCTTCTTCTGCTCATCCTGCGAGAGGCGACCCCACGCCTCCGGATCGTGCGGCGTCGGGGTGTCGCCCTGATGGATCAAGAGCATGTACTTCACAGCGTCCTCCTTGTCGAATGGTCGAGCCTAAGACAAACGGGGAACGCCGAAATCGACAGGTCGGCTCAAATTGGCGGGCCGAGCCGCGCGTACGGCTGGCCGCGTCTGGTGACGAGGAAGCTCGACCCCTGCGAAGCCCGTTCGAAGTACCAGCCGAAGCGGTTGCGGAACTCGTGGGCGCCGATCGTCTCGGCACCGGCCTGGACAGTGGAGCTAGCCGGGCTCGAACCGGCGACCTCTTGCGTGCCACGCAAGCGCTCTCCCAACTGAGCTATAGCCCCAGGAAGCTCGTAATCGGCCGCCCAGTGTAGCGCCGCCCTCTGCCCGTTCCGGGGCGGCTCGACGCGGAGGTGCAGCGCTCGCATGCCGGCAACGAGCGCGGCGGGGAGCAGGTAGCACCTCTTCAGCGCCTCGCACCAGACGCCAACGGAATCGATCTCCTCCACGGAGTAGCTGCTTCTCACTTGGCCGGCCGGTGTCGATCGCCAGCCGGTCAGATTCACAGCTACGACCGCGCCTCTCAGAGGGGCCCACTTGCACTGCACTCGCAGCAGGCTGTAACCGAGGTCGAAAGCCAGGTCGTAGCGGCCGTGCTCGACCAGCGGCTTCAGGACGGGGATGCCCAGGCGGATGGCCGCGGCGGCAATCTCGGCCTCTGCGACGTGCCCTTGTGGTTCGTGTCGTCTGTCTTCACGCGTGAAGGCTTGCCGGTCGCGCGTGACGACTCAACACCGGGACGTGACGTTCGTCAGGTCCCGGCGCGCATCCGTGCGCGAGCTTCCCTGAAGCGCGTTGCCTCGTAGGCGATCAGCCCGCTCGTGATGGCGGCCGTGATCGAAAGCGCCACCAGAGCGTTGACGGCGGTGGCCAGCGGGATCAGCGCCAGGCAGAGGACCGCGGCGACCGCGCGCTGCTTGTTCAGCGTGCCGAGGTTGCGCAGGCGAAACCCCACGTGGCCGGCGTAGTAGACCGCGATCCCGCCGAGCAGGGCCGTGGCGGGCACCAGGTCGAGCGGCTCGTCCAGGTGGCCCAGCGTCTTCTTGATCCCGAGGGCCGAGAGAATGATCCCGGCCACGATCGGCAGGTGGATGTAGCTGTAGGAGTCCCGCGCGATGAGCAAGCGCCGCTCGCCGCGCGAATCGCGGAAGTGGCGCCCCGCTCTCACGGCGACCACGTCGAAGTACGCCCACCAGAGGCTGGCGGACACCACGATGCCCAGCACCGCCGCGGCGATCAGCTTCGGCTTGAGCTCGAGCCCGCTGATGCCCCCGCCGATCGAGACGATCGACTCGCCGAGGGCGATGAGCACGATCAGGCCGAAGCGCTCCGCGAAGTGCGCGGCCGAGACGTGGAAGCCGCGCACGCCGAACACGAAGGGGCCGGAGAAGTCGACCACCAGGGCAAGGGCCCAGAGCCCCACCTGCGCCGGGCCGTCGAGGAAGCCCGCGAGCAGGATCAGCGCGGGTGCGGGGATCGCCGTGCGGGCGAGCCGGCGGACGGCCTGGAGCGCGTCGACGTCCGGACTGGCCTCGGCGAATATGAAGATGTGCAGCCAGCGCACGAAGGCGTAGGCGACGCCGAACAGCACGCCGTCGTCGCCGAAGGCGTGCGGCGTCGCCAGCGCGGCCAGCAGCATGGCGGCCATCGCGGCAAAGATCAGGAGGCGCTCCTTGCCCTCGTCGACCGCCACGTAGTTGGTCAGCCAGGCGTAGGCGCCCCAGGCCCACCAGAGCGCGGAGAACACCAGCATCCCGTGCCCCAGCCCGCGCCAGGTCGGATCCTGCGACATCAGCGCGGTCACCTGCGTGAGCGCGAATACGAAGACGAGGTCGAAGAACAGCTCGAGCGCGGAGACCTTCTGCTCCGGCTCGGTGAGCGGCTCGGCCGCCAGCTGCTCGGCGGTCAATCCCCGTCGCGCTGATCGGCTTCGCGGTCCTGGCGGGGGTGCTCGTCGATCCCGCTGCCGCGGCGCGTGAGCGCGTAGGCGGTGCCAAGAAAGACCACGATCAGGACGAGCACGATCAGTAGCACCCCGCCGACGCTCGCGGCCATCACGGTCATGCGGCGACTCTACGCGAAGGTAACCTGCTTGGCCGCATGGCAGAGCGCTACGACCCGAAGCAGATCGAGCCCAGGTGGCAGAAGACCTGGGCCGACGAGCGCACCTGGGAAGTCTCGAACGACCCCGACGATCACCCGAAGTCCTACGTGCTCGAGATGCTGCCCTATCCGTCGGGCGAGCCCCACATCGGGCACCTCAAGGTCTACTCCGTCGGCGACGCGATCGCCCACTACAAGCGCCGCACCGGCCACCGCGTGCTGCACCCGCTGGGCTACGACGCCTTCGGGCTGCCGGCCGAGAACCACGCGATCAGGACCGGCCAGCACCCGCGCGACTCCACCAACGCCTCGATAGCGGAGTTCCAGCGCCAGTTCCGCGACTGGGGCATCTCGATCGACTGGTCGCGCGAGTTCGGCACCCACGAGCCGAGCTACTACCGCTGGACGCAGTGGATCTTCCTGCGCCTGTTCGAGCGCGGCCTGGCCCACCGCCACGAGGCGGCCGTCAACTGGTGCCCGAAGGACCAGACCGTGCTGGCGAACGAGCAGGTGATCGACGGCCGCTGCGAGCGCTGCGGCACCCTCGTCGAGGTCAAGCAGCTCGAGCAGTGGTTCTTCCGCATCACCGAGTACGCCGACCGGCTGCTGGACGACCTGGACGACATCGACTGGCCGCCGCACGTGAAGACGATGCAGCGCAACTGGATCGGCCGCTCGCACGGAGCCCAGGTCACGTTCCGCTGCGAGGAGCTCGGCACCGACTACGAGGTCTTCACCACGCGCCCGGACACGCTGTTCGGCGCCACCTTCTTCGTGATGGCCCCCGAGCACCCGGACGTGCTGCGCATGAGCGACTCGCAGGAGGTGCACGACTACGTGAACCGCGTCGTCCACGAGTCGGCCGAGGAGCGCGGAGCGGAGGACGGGGAGAAGACCGGCGTGGCGCTCGGCCTCACGGTCACGAACCCGGTCAACGGCGAGGAGCTGCCGGTCTACGTTGCCGACTACGTGCTGATGGAGTACGGCACGGGCGCGATCATGGCCGTGCCCGCCCACGACGAGCGCGACCACGAGTTCGCGGTCAAGTTCGACCTGCCGATCCGGCGCGTTGTGGACTGCGGCGAGCTGCCCTGCTCTGACGACGGGCCGCTCGTGAACTCCGGCCGCTTCGACGGCATGAACAACCGCGAGGCCTTCGAGGCGATCGTGGACTGGCTCGACTCCGACGGCAAGGGCAAGCGCGCCGTGAACTACCGCCTGCGCGACTGGCTGCTCTCGCGCCAGCGCTACTGGGGCTGCCCGATCCCGATCGTCTACTGCGAGCGCGACGGCATGGTGCCCGTGCCCGACGACCAGCTGCCGGTGGAGCTGCCCGACGTCGAGGACTACGCCCCGAAGGGCAAGTCGCCGCTGGCGACGGCCGAGGACTGGGTGAACACCGAGTGCCCGAAGTGCGGCGGCCCGGCGCGCCGCGAGACCGACACGATGGACACCTTCGTCGACTCGTCCTGGTATTTCCTGCGCTACTGCGACGCCCGCAACGAGGAGGCTGCGTGGGACCGCGGCGCGGTGGACGCCTGGATGCCGGTGGACCAGTACATCGGCGGCGTGGAGCACGCGATCCTGCACCTGATGTACGCGCGCTTCTTCATCAAGGCGCTTGCGGACATGGACCTGCTCGGCGTGCAGGAGCCCTTCGCGAGCCTGTTCACCCAGGGGATGGTCACGCGCGGCGGCGCGAAGATGTCGAAGTCGAAGGGCAACACGGTCAGCCCGGAGGAGATCGTGGATCGCTACGGGGCGGACACGGCGCGCTGCGCCATCCTCTACGTCGGCCACCCGGCGGAGGGCGGCGACTGGTCCGACGAGGGCGTCGACGGGCTGTTCCGCTTCCTGTCGCGGCTGTGGCGCGCGGCGGCCGAGGCGCCCGAGGGCGCGAATGAGCCCGACGGCGAGCCCGGTGCGCTCGTGCGGAAATCACACTGGGCCATCGACAAGGTCACGCGCGACCTGGGCCAGCGCTTCGCGACACACACCTCGATCGCCGCGGTCATCGAGCTGGTGAACGACATCTACCGCGAGCGCGAGAGCGCCGACCCCTCGCACCTGCGCTTCGCCGTGGCCACCGCGGGCTCGCTGATCTTCCCCTTCGCCCCGCACCTGGGATCGGAGGTCTACGAGATGATCACCGGCCGGCGGGTCTGGGAGGAGCCCTGGCCCGAGGTAGACCAGTCGCTGCTCGCCAGCGACACCTTCCAGCTGATCGTGCAGATGAACGGCAAGCTGATCGACCGCATCGAGGCCGCGGCCGACGCCTCCAGGGAGGAGCTCGAGGAGGCGGCCCGCGGCTCCGACAGGCTGGCCGCGCGGCTCAACGGCAAGGCGATCGTGAAGACTGTGGTCGTGCCCGGCAAGCTCGTCAACTTCGTGGTGAGGTGAGGATGGACAGGCAGCGACGGATCCCGGTCGGGCCGCTCATCGGGTTGCTGGGAGCCGTGCTGCTGCTGGTGAGCCTGTTCCTGAACTGGTGGGACGGCGTGACCGCGTTCACGGCCTTCGAGGTGCTCGACCTCCTGCTGGCGGCGCTCGCGATCGGGGCAGCGACGTCGCTGGCCGAGGCCGCGGGCGCGCGGATGCCCGCCGGCGTTGCACTGGGCGCCGCGCTGGCGCTGCCCCTCGGGCTGCTCGCGCTGCTGATCGTCTTCTCCCAGATCGTGAACGACCCGCCCGCCATCGCCGGCAGCGCCCGCGGGCACGACCTCGGCATCTGGCTGGCCCTGGGCGGCGCGCTGCTGATAGTGGCCGGCAGCCTGCTGTCGGTGGCGCGCGTCTCGCTCGCGCTGGACCTGGAGCGCCGCGAGCGGGCGGCGCCGGCCGTGGACGACGACGAGCCCGAGCCCGGCGCCGAGGCGCCTCGCCGCCGCGGGCCGCGCGCCGGGGAGCCCGTCGAGCCCGAGGCCCCGACGGTGGCGGAGCCGGCGGAGCGTCCGGCGCGAGCCGGCCGGCCTCCCGAGCCCGGCGGCCCGGAGCGGCCGGCCCCCTGAGCGGTAGGCCCTACGTGGCGGTCGTGGGCGCCGGCGAGGCCGGCTCCCACGAGATCGAAGCGGCGGAGGCGGTGGGACGGGAGCTGGCGGAGCGGGGCGCGGTGCTGGTGTGCGGCGGCCTCGGCGGCGTCATGGAGGCGGCCTGCCGCGGCGCGAAGGTCGGCGGCGGCGCCACGCTGGGCATCCTGCCGGGACACGACCGCTCAGCGGCGAACGAGCACGTGGACGTGGCGGTGGCCACCGGCCTGGGCGAGGCGCGCAACGCGCTCGTCGTGCGCGCAGCGGACGTGCTCGTGGCGGTGGGCGGCGGCTACGGCACGCTGTCGGAGATCGCGCTGGCGCTGAAGACCGGCAAGCGCGTGGTGGGCGTCGGCAGCTGGGAGATCGAGGGCGTGGAGCAGGCCGGCGAACCGGCCGCGGCGGTCGAGGCCGCCCTGGGAGGGCTCTCGTAGACTCGGCCGCGATGCCGCCGTCAGGCGCTGACCAGTCCGAAGCGCCCTATCTCGACGCGCTGAGGGCGTACGCCGAGCGCGACCCCGGCCGCTTCCACGTTCCCGGCCACAAGGGCGGCCAGGGCGCCGACCCGGGTTTGGTGGAGGCGATCGGGCCGCAGGCGCTCGCCTTCGACATCCCCGCGCTCGTGGAGGGCATCGACGTCCCGCCTCCCGACCCGACCCCGTTCGAGCGCGCCCAGGAGCTGGCCGCGCAGGCCTGGGGGGCCCGGCGCAGCTGGTTCCTCGTGAACGGCGCCTCGCAGGCCAACCACGTGGCCATGCTCACCCTGGCCCACATGGGGGGCGAGGTCGTGGTGCAGCGCAATGCGCACTCGAGCACGATCGACGCGCTGGTGCTGTCGGGCCTGCGGCCCACCTTCGTGGCGCCGGAGCTCGATCCCGAGCTGCGCATCGCGCACTGCCTGACGCCCGACTCGCTCGAGCGGGCGCTCGACTCCACCCCAAACGCGGTGGGGGCCACCGTCGTGTCGCCCACGTACTTCGGCGCCACGGCCGACGTCGCCTCGCTCGCCGAGGTCACGCACGCCCACGGCCTGCCGCTGATCGTGGACGAAGCCTGGGGCTCGCACTTCCCCTTCCACGACGCTTTGCCCGCCCACGCGCTGTCGCTGGGCGCCGACCTAGCGGTGTCGAGCGTGCACAAGGTCGTGGGCAGCCTCACGCAGTCAGCGATCGTGCACCTGGGCGCCGGCGGGCGCCTCGACGAGCACGTGGTCGACCGCTGCGTGACGCTGATGGAGTCCACGAGCCCGAGCTCGCTGCTGGGGGGCTCGCTCGACGCTGCACGGCGCCACGCGGTCGTGGACGGCCGGCAGCTGCTCGGCGAGACGATGGCCTCGCTCGAGGCGGTGCGCGAGGCGATCCGCGGCATCGAGGGGCTGGACGTGTTCGACGAGCGGCTGCGCGGCGCGCCCGGCGTGTTCGACTACGACCCCCTGCGCCTCGTGATCGACGTGCGCGGCACGGGCTCCGACGGCTACGAGCTGGCCGGCCTGCTCAGGCGTCGCGACGACGTGAACATGGAGCTGGCGGGCGAGAATGTGCTGGTGGGCGTGTTCGGCATGGGCGAGGACGTGGCGGAGCAGGGCAGGCGGCTCGTAGGCGCGCTGCGCCACGTGGTGTCTGAGCTACCCGGGCAGCCCGCCGGCGCGCACGAGGACTTCGCGCCGCCGCCGCCCTGGGGCGAGCTCGTGATGACGCCGCGGGAGGCCTTCTTCGGCCCCCAGGAGGTCGTGCCCGCCCGCGAGGCCGTCGGCCGGGTGGCGGCGGAGTCGCTGGCCGCCTATCCGCCCGGGATCCCGAACGTGCTGCCGGGGGAGCGCCTCAGCGCCGAGACGCTCGACTACGTGCAGGAGGCGCTCGACCACGGCGGCAGCCTGCGCGGGGCGAGCGACCGCCGGCTGCGCACCGTGCGGGTGGCGGCCGAGCGATGACCCCTCGCTACGGACCGCCCGACGCGCTGGGCGCGCCGCGCTACACCGGGATTCGCACCTTCGCGCGGCTGCCTCACGTGCGCGAGGCCGACGGCGTGGACGTCGCGGTGCTGGGCGTCCCGTTCGACACGGCCACGAGCTACCGCGCCGGCGCGCGCTTCGGGCCCGAGGGGATTCGCGCCGGCTCCACGCTGCTGCGGCCGTATCACCCGCAGCTCGGCGTCGACGTGTTCGCCAACCAGTCGGTCGTCGACTGGGGCGACCTCGACATCACGCCCGGCAACGCCGAGCGCACGATGGGGCAGATCGCCGCCGGGCTGGAGCCGCTGGTCGGGGCCGGGATCACCTCGATCGTGCTGGGCGGCGACCACTCGATCGTGCTCGGCGAGCTGCGCGCGCATGCGGCCAGGCACGGGCCGCTGGCGCTGGTGCTGCTCGACGCGCACGCCGACGTGTGGGACAAGTACTACGGCGAGCGCCTGTTTCACGGAACGTCGTTCCGGCGGGCGGTGGAGGAGGGGCTGCTGCAGCCAGAGCGCTCGCTGCTCGCGGGCATGCGGGGACCCGTCTACGGCGAGGCCGACATCGCGGCGCCGGGAGAGCTCGGCTTCGAGGTGATCCCGGGTGACGAGCTGCGCGCCCTGGACCCGGCCGACTACGCCGCGCGGGTGAGGTCCAAGGTCGGCGACGCCCCGGCGTTCCTGTCCTTCGACATCGACGTGATCGACCCGGCCTTCGCGCCGGCCACGGGCACCCCCGAGGTCGCGGGCCTGCTCGGGCACGAGGCGCTCGCGCTGCTGCGCTCGCTCGCCGGCGGCCCGCGCTTCGTAGGATTCGACCTCGTAGAGGTGTCGCCCCCGTACGACGGCCCTGGCCAGGCCACCGCCCTCCTGGCGGCGAACGTTGCCTACGAGTTCCTGGCGCTGAGCGCGCTCGGGCGGCGGTCGTGAACGGCGAGCGCGCGGCCAAGCGGGTGGTCGTGCGCGGCGACGTGCAGGGCGTCTTCTTCCGCGACTCGACCGAGAGCGAGGCCGAGAAGCGCGGCGTCGCGGGCTGGGTCACGAACCGCTCCGACGGCGCGGTCGAGGCCCTCTTCGAGGGCTACCCGGCCGACGTGCAGGCGCTCGTGGACTTCTGCAAGGGCGGGCCGAGGCAGGCTGATGTCAAGGACGTGGACGTCGAGGACCGGAAGCCCGAGGGCCTCTCGGGCTTCGAGGTCCACTAGTAGCCCAGCCGTAACGCTCGCGGGCCCACCGGCGCGCCTTCGATTCGTAGCGTCGCTTCCCGATGGAGCGCGTACGCGGACAGTGGTTCTGGTGGGCCCTCGCGGGGGTGCTGATCGTGGTGGCGGCGGTGCACGTGCTGGGCGGCGGCGCGGGCCCGGGAGCCGCAGCGCCCGTGCAGGTCAGCGCGCCTCGTGACACTCGGCCGGTCGGGGCCGGGACCGCCCCTCGGGCGGGACCCAGGCTCTACGTGCACGTGGCCGGGCGCGTGCGGAGACCGGGCCTGTACCGGCTGGCGCGGGGGGCGAGGGTCGCGTCGGCGGTCGACCTGGCGGGCGGCCCGGCGCGCCGCGCGGACCTGACGAAGGTCAACCTCGCCGCCCGGGTGGAGGACGGGCAGCAGATCGTCGTGCCCCAGCGCGGGGCGGCTCCCACAGCCGTCGCCGGCGACACCTCCGCGGCGGGGTCCGCCGGCACGAAGGTCAGCCTGGCCGGCGCGACCGCCCAGCAGCTGGACGGCCTCGACGGCATCGGGCCCACGCTGGCCAAGCGAATCGTGCAGTACCGCGACGCCCACGGGGGCTTTCGCTCGGTCGGCCAGCTGCGCGACGTGGAGGGGATCGGCGAGAAGCGCTTCGAGACGCTGCGCAAGGCAGTCGGCCCCTGACCCGAAGGCTTCGCGGCCGCGCCTGGCACCTGGGCATGGCCGCGCTGGCCCTGGGCCTGGCGGCTTCACCGGCGGGAGGCAAGGCGGTGGTTGCGGCGGCGGGCGCGGTGGCGCTGCCGCTGTGTGCCGCGGCGGCCGGTGCCGTCGCGCGGGCGCGCCCCTCGGCCGCGGCCACGGCTCGCTTAGGCACCGGGCTGGCCCCCGCCGCGGCCGCGCGCGGTTTGCTCCCGCTCGTCGCTGCCGCGGCCCTGCTCGTGCTCGGCGGCGGCGTCGCCGGCCAGGCGCGGCTAGCCGCAATCGACGCGCCGGCCACGCGGGTTCGCGACGGCGATCCGTTCGTGGCGCGCGTCGTCGCCCTCGGACGGCCGCGGGCGGGCGCGTTCGGGTCATCCGTCGAGGCGGGAGTGCGGGCAGGGCGGCTGCGCGGCGCCAGGCTGGTCGTCCGGATACCGCGCTGGGGGCACTGGCCCGCGGGTCAGTCGATCGGCGACGAGCTGGTGGTCCGCGGCCGGCTGCGGCGGCTCGCCACGCGCGGGCGTGGCGCGGAGTTCGGCGCGTACCTGCGGCGGCGCGGCGTCGCCGCGGAGCTCCTGCTCGACCAGGCCCGGGCGACAGGGCGGCGCCGGGGCGGCATGTCCGGCGCGGTCGACCGCATGCGCCGGCGCGCCGAGCGGGCGATCGTCGCCGGCCTGCCAGGCCCCGAGGCGGATCTCCTGCGCGGCATGGTGCTGGGCGAGGACGAGGCGATCGCCGCGCCCGTCCGCGACTCGTTCCGCGCCTCCGGGCTCGCGCACCTGCTCGCGGTGTCCGGCCAGAACGTGATGTTGCTGGCCGCGCTGGCGCTGCCGGGCCTGGCGGTCGCCGGGCTGGGCATCCGGGCGCGCTGCGCGGTCCTGCTCGCGCTGATCGCGGTCTACGTGCCGCTCGCCGGTGCCGGCCCGTCGCTGCAACGCGCGGGCGTCATGGGGGCGGCGGGGGTCGTGGCGATGGCCAGCTCGCGACCGGCGTCGCGCGTCTACGCCCTGCTGCTGGCCGCCACGGCCACGCTCGCCCTCAACCCGCGTGCGGCCGGCGACCCCGGCTGGCAGCTCTCGTTCGCGGCGGTGGCCGGCATCGTCTGGCTGGTCCCGCCGCTGCAGGCGCTGGCGCGGCGGGCCGCCGGCGGCTTGCTGACTGACGGCGCTCCCCTGCGCCGGCGCGCCGTCGAGGGCGTCGCCGACGGAGCCGCGCTCACGCTCGTCGCGACGGTCGCGACCGCTCCGCTGCTGGCGCACCACTTCGGCTACGCCCCGCTGGCGGGGCTGCCCGCCAACCTGCTCGCGCTGCCGGCGGTGGCGCCCGCCATGTGGCTGGGCATGGTGGAGGCGGCGGTCGGGCAGCTGGCGGCGCTGGGGCAGCCCTTCGGAGCGGTCGGCGGCCTGCTCGCGGCCGCACTGGGCCGGCTCGCGCAGGCGCCGGTGGCCTACATCGCCTGGCTTGCGGACCGCTTCGCCGAGCTGCCCGGCGGCCAGCTCAAGCTGCCGCTGCGCTCGCCGCTTGCGCTGGGAGCGTCGTACGCCGCCCTTGGCGCCGCCGTGGTCGCGCTACGCCGGGCCGTGCGGCCGCTGGGCCCACGCGCGGAGGCGGCAGTCGCCGCCGGGCGCCGCCAGCCCGCCACCAGGAAGGCCGCCGCGCTCGTGCTTGGCACGGCTCTCCTGCTGCTCGCCGGCGCGTGGGCATTCGCGCCGCCCGGGCCGCCCAAGCTGCTCACGGTGCGCTTCCTCGACGTCGGGCAGGGGGATGCCACGCTGATCCAGGATCCGAGCGGCACGGCGCTGCTCTTCGACGGCGGCCCTCCGGAGGCGCACACCGTCAGGCTGCTGCACCAGGCCGGCGTGCGGCGACTGGCGCTCGTGGTGTCCACTCACCAGTCGCGCGACCATCAGGGCGGCCTGCACGACGTGCTCGCCCGGATTCCGACCGGGCTCATGCTCGAAAACGGATACGGGACACGGGACCCGGACTACCGCAGGCTGATCGCGGAGGCCGATGCGCGCGGCGTCCGCCGTATCGCCGCGCGCGCCGGACAGGTGCTGCGCGTGGGCCGCCTGTCGGTCGAGATTCTCGGCCCGCGCCCGCGGGCGCCGGGCGAGCCGCCCCCCGCTGAGCCGAACCCGATCGGCGTGGCCGCGATCGTCAGCGAGGGCTCGTTCGACCTGTGGCTGTCGGCCGACGCCGAGTCAGACGCGATCCTGCAGTACCCCCTGCGCCCGGTCGAGGCGATGAAGGTCTCCCACCACGGCAGCCGCGACCTGGGCCTGCCCGAGGTGCTGGAGCGATTACGGCCGAGGGTGGCGGCGATCGAAGTCGGGCAGGGCAACAGCTTTGGGCACCCGACACAGGAGACGCTAGCCGCGCTCCGCCACGGGGGCGTCCCCACCTACCGCACCGACCGCGACGGAACGGTCAGCCTGGAGGTCGCGCCAACCGGCCCGCACGTGAGCAAGGAGCACTGATCCCGCGGCCGGTCGCGTAGGGGGCGCGGCGGGGCCGCGGGCAGCACGCTTGCCCGGACGCGCGCGAAGGGACGCGTTACCCCATCATCGTCGAGCCGTCAGGCTCGACCCTCCAGCGCGGGTTGTGGGCGACCTCCCACGGGTGGCGGTCCGGGTCGATGAAGAGGCCCGAGTAGCCGCCCCAGAAGGTCTCGCCCGGCTCGCGGCCGATCTCCGCGCCGGCGGTCCGCGCCTCCTCGATCACGCGGTCGACCTCCTCCGGCGAGCGCGTGTTGTAGGCGAGCGTGACGCCGCCCCAGCCGCCCGAATCGGAGACGGCGCTGTCCTCGGCGAGCTGGTCGCGGCTCCACAGCGCGACCACCATCCCGCCCGCCTGGAAGAAGACCACGCCGATCGACGGGTCGGTGTCGGTGCTCCACCCGAGCGCCTGGTAGAAGCGCGTGGCCCGCTCGAGATCCGCGACGCCGAGGGTTATCAGGCTGACTCGCTGTTCCATGGGGCCCGGCCCGTAGGATGAACGAAGTGGCCGACCTGAAGCCCCTCTACCTGGTGCACGGCAACGACGACGCCCGCATCGACTCCTGGCGCACCCGGGTGCGGCGGCGCGCCGAGACCGAGCGCGGCCCCGGCGGGCTCGAGCTGTTCGACGGGCGCTCGGACCCGGCCGACGAGGTGGCCGCCTCGCTGGCGGCGCTCACCTTCGACACCGGCACGCGCTACCTGCTCGTCGACGACGCCGGCGGCTGGAAGGCCGCGCAACTCGAGCCGCTCGAGCAGGCGCTGGCACAGCCCACCGAGGGCACCGTGCTCGTGCTGATCGTGCGCGGGAAGCCTCTCAAGCAGCTGCTGAAGCTGGTGGAGAACGCCGGCGGCGAGGTGCGCGAGGAGGCCGCCCCGAAGCCGTGGGAGCTGCCGCGCTGGACCACCGACCGCGCCCGCGAGGCCGGGCTGCAGCTCGATGGCGAGGCCGCGAAGGCGCTCGTGGCGCTGGCCGGGCCGGGCCAGCAGCGGATCGCGCGCGAGCTCGAGAAGCTGGCGCTGGCGATCCATCCCAGCGCCAGCGCCAGCGCCGCGGACGTCGAGCGCTACTCCGCCGGCGACGCCGCGCCGCAGGTCTACGACCTGGCTGACGCAATCGTGGCCGGCGACCTGCGCGCCGCTCTCACGCTGGCCGAGGAGCTCGATTCCCACGGCGAGCGGCCCGCCCGGCTGATGTTCCCGATCGTGCGCCGGCTGCGCGAGGTGCACACCGCCGCCGCGCTGCTCGAGCGCGGCATGCCCGAGCAGAAGGCCGCGGCGGCGCTGAAGGCGCCGCCCTGGCTGGCGAAGAAGACCGTCGCCCGCGCGAAGAAGGCCGACCGCGCCCTGCTGGAGCGCGCCCTCTGCGTGCTGGCCGACCTCGAGGTGGAGCTGCGGGGTGGCGGCGAGCGCCCGCTCGACGAGGACATGGCTTTTACATTGGCGCTGCACCGCGCCGCGGCCTAGCCGCGCCGATTAGTCTGGCGCCGTGGGGGTTCGCCGACACGCGGGATGGGCGGTTGCGGCGCTGGCGATGCTCGTGCTCCTGGCGCCGGCGGTGGCCGCGCTCGGCCGCACGGTGAACGGAACCAGGCACCGCGACCACCTGAACGGCACGCGCAAGGCGGACCTGCTGCGGGGCGGCGCCGGCAACGACGTGCTTCGCGGTGGCCGCGGCAACGACCGGCTGTTGGGCGGCAGGGGCAAGGACCAGCTGCTGGGCGGCGCGGGGAACGACCGCGAGCTCGGCGGCAGCGGCAACGACCGCCTGTCGGGCAACGCCGGCAGGGACACGCTGGCCGGCAACTCCGGCAACGACAAGCTGGACGGCGGCTCCTCCAAGGACCGGATCTTCGGCAGCTCCGGCCGGGACACGCTGATCGGCGGCAGCGGCAACGACCTGCTGTCGGGCGGCAGCAGCAACGACGTCCTGAGCGGCGGCTCCGGCAGGGACCGGCTCGACGGCGGCAGCGGCGACAACACGCTCGCGGGCGGCAGCGGCAACGACCGGCTTAAGGCCGGCCGCGGCCTCGACCACCTCGACGGCGGCTCGGGCAACGACCGGCTGACCGGCGGCGCCGGCGAGGACGAGCTGATCGGCGGGCCCGGCAACGACCGCATCGACGCCCGCGACGGCGCCGGCAACGACTTCATCGACTGCGGCCCCGGCGAGGACACGGTCTTCCTCGACGGCGCCGAGGACGGCGTCGTCAACTGCGAGAGCCTGATCCTCCCGCCCGGCGCCTAGTGCCGGTGGTGGTGCTTGCGCTTCGCCGCGGCGACCGCCTTCGCGTGGGCCCGCCGGCGCTCCCTGCGCTTCGCTGCTGCTAGCCCCTTCCGCACTGCGTCGGGCTTCGTGAAGATCTGATCGGGCTTCCCCTCGTAGACCGGCACGCCGACGCGGTGCGCCAGCGCTTCGAGCGTCGCCAGGTCGTTGGCGTGCGCCTGCTGGGAGTCCTGCACGTCGGCGCCGCCGAGGGAGCACGGCGCAGTGGTGATCTGCGGCGGATCTGGCAGCTGCGGCGGGTCGAAGTCCGGGCGCTTCCAGTTGAAGCTGTGCCCGATGTTGCGCGCGTAGCGGTGCCGCCTGTTCAGGGCGCCGAGGCCGAAGCGGTAGGAGATCAGCTTGAGGATCGACTCATGGCCATGGATGCCGTGGTCCACCTGGAAGCCCTTGGCGGTCCGCGCGGCCCGGGTGTAGGGAGACACGCTGACCGCGGGCACGCGGAAGCCCATCTGGCCGAAGTCGGTGTTCAGATCCCGCGTGGCGCGGTCGTCGGGCACCCGCGGCGGGCGCACGTGGTCGAAGAAGCCGCCCCACTCGTCGTAGATGATGAAGAGGGCGCCGCGCCGGTAGTTCGGCGAGGCGACGAACGCGTTCACCACGTCGGCCATGAAGGCCTGGCCCAAGCGCACGTCGCCGAGCGGGTGCTCGTCGGCCGAGTTGCCGTCCCCGCCGCCGCCGTCCTTGAACGGGGGGTCGACGATCGTGATGTTCGGCAGGGTGCCGGCGCTGCAGTCTTCGTAGTAGCGCGAGATCGGGCTGGTCCAGGATGCCCCGCGAGCGCCCCAGACGGCCGAGAAGGGCAGGTCCGACGCGTAGTAGCGGGAGCTCACGCCGCGCGGGATGGCGCGGTCGAAGATCGTCTCCCACTGGTTGCCGGCGCTGCCGGCCGGCGGGTCGTTGTTGACCTTCCCCCCGGACTGGGCCGACCACTTGTAGTAGCGGTTCGGGTAGGTCGAGGACAGCAGCGAGCAGAAGTAGCGGTCGTAGAGCGTGTACTTGTGCGCCGCCTCGTGCAGGAAGCCGAGCTCGCCCTGGTTGTAATAGGTGAGAGCGAGGATGTCGTTGCCCGATCCGGGCGCCAGGAAGCCGCCGTTCAGCTGCGCCCGCCCGTTGTCCCAGCCGTGACCGGGGTCGGGGTGGCCGCAGCCCTTCCATTCGGTGCCCCCCGTGCCGAGGGCCGAGTGCGAGCGGGTCGGCACCGGGTTGCCCTGCGGGTCGGGGTAGGTCTGGTTCTGGACCCCGTCCGCCTGGCCGTGGAGCCAGCCGAAGTAGGTGTCGAACGAGCGGTTCTCCATCATCAGGAGCACGAAGTGGTCGATCGGCACGTTGCGCGGGCTCGGCAGCCGGTGGCTGCGGATCGAGGCCTGCGCCGACTGCGCGAGCAGCGTCTCGAGCGGCAGGCCCGCCACTCCCGCGAGGCCGGCCGCAAACGCCGTGCGCTCGATGAACTCCCGCCGCGACAGCGCCCAGTCAGGCTCCCCCATCGGCGCAGCCTACCCGCTGCCTGGGGAGGGGTGCGAAGCTCCTGTTAAGCGCTGATGCGGGCCCGCAGGCGCGCCGCGCGCGCCTTTTTCCGCGAGGCGTTGTTGCGGTGAAGGCCGCCGCTCTTGGCGGCCTTGTCGATCCGCGAGACGAGCGAGCGGAGCTCCTCGTCGGCCTTCGCGGCGTCGCCCGACTCCACGGCCGACTCGAGCCTGTGGAACCAGGTCTTCACCTGCGAGGTGCGGCGCCGGTTCTCAAGCCGTTCGCGCTCAGACCGGTGGATCCGCTTTTCTTGTGAAGCGATGTTGGCCACCGGGGGACTGTAGCGTGAGCGATCGCGGCCAAGGTCGCCGCCTGGCGCGCAATACCGCCTTCTTCTCGATCGCCACCGGGCTCTCCAGGGTGCTGGGCCTGGTGCGCGAGGTGGTGGCCGCGAGCGTGTTCGGCGTATCCGGCGCGATGTCGGCCTTCACGATCGCCTTCCAGGTCCCGAACCTGATCCGGGCCCTGTTTGCCGACTCGGCCCTGCAGGGCGCGTTCGTGCCCGTGTTCACGGAGCTGTTGGATAAGGGCGAGCGCAAGGAGGCCTTCCGGGTGGCCTCGAGCCTGTTCTTCCTGATCTGCCTCGTGCTGGGCGCGCTCACGCTGGTGTTCATCCTGCTGGCGCGGCCGATCATGGGCGTGTTCGCGCCCGGCTTCGACGACAACCCCGCGCTCGCGGACCTCACCGTGAACCTGGCGCGGCTGATGTTCCCGATCGTGCTGATGCTGGCGCTCTCGGGCGTGGTCGTGGGCATGCTCAACTCGTTCGAGCACTTCAGCGTGCCGGCGCTCGCGCCGGTGGCCTGGAACCTCGTGATCATCGGCGCGCTCGTCGGCCTGGTGCCGGTCCTGCCGGACGACAAGGAGATCTACGCATACGCCATCGGGGTGCTGGCGGGCACGGTGGTGCAGTTCGTGCTGCCGCTGCCGTGGCTGCGCGGGCGCGGCGGCCGCTTCACCTTTGAGCTCGACTGGCGCAGCCCGCAGGTGCGCCGGGTGCTGAAGCTGATGCTGCCGGTCACGATCGCGCTGGGGCTGATCAACCTCAGCCTGCTGATCAACTCGATCTTCGCCACGCTCGTCTCGCCGCAGGCGCCCGCGGCGATCGACAAGGCCTTTCGCATCTACCAGCTGCCCCAGGGCCTGTTCTCGATCTCGATCGCCACGATCCTGTTCCCGACGCTGGCCCGCTTCGCGGCCCGCGGCGCCCGCGACGACCTGCGCCGCACGATGGCCAACGGCGTGCGCCAGGTCTTCCTGCTGCTGATCCCGAGCGCGGTGCTGATGGCGGTGCTGGCCGAGCCGATCACCCGGCTCGTGTACCAGCGCGGCGCCTTCGACGCCCACGCCACCGACCTGGTGACCCAGGCGATGGTCTGGTGGTCGCTGTCGCTGCCCTTCCAGGGGGTCAGCCTGCTGTTCTCGCGCACCTTCTTCAGCCTCCAGCAGCCCTGGGCCACCACCGCGCTGTCGGGCGCCAACCTGGCCGTGAACGCCGCCGTCGCCGCGGCGCTCTACAAACCGCTCGGCATCGGCGGGATCGTGCTGGGAACGGTGATCGGCACGGTGGTCATGTGCCTGGCGCAGGGAGCGCTGCTGCGCCGCGAGCTCGGCGGGGTGGAGGGGAGGCGCACGGCGCTGGCCGCCATCCGCATGCTGCTTGCGGGCGCGGTGCTCGCGGGCGTGTCCTACGGCGTCTGGCACCTGCTCGACTCGGCGCTCGGCCGCTCGCTACCGGCCCAGGTCGCGTCGGTGGGAGGCGCCATCTCCATCGGGCTGGCCGTCTACGGCGCGCTGGTCTGGGCCATGCGCATCCCGGAGGCGCGCCAGCTGCGGACGCTGCTGCCGGGCGGGTAGCCTGACCGGCATGAGCGCGCTTCTTCACACCTGCTATCGGATCGGCGACATCGGCCGCTCGGTGGAGTTCTACGAGGCGCTCGGCTTCGAGGAGCTGCGCCGCATGGACATCCGCGACGAGGCCGTGAACGTGTTCATGGGCCTGCCCGGCGACGGCGCGCGCCTCGAGCTGACCTACAACCACGGCGTCGATTCCTACGAGCTCGGCACCGGCTACAACCACATCGCGGTCTCGGCCGACGACCTCGACGCGACCCTCGCCGAGCTGGCCGAGAAGGGCATCGAGCCCGAGAAGCCGCCCTACCTCGTACGCGAGGACGGCCCGCGCATCTGCTTCGTGCGCGACCCGGACGGCTACCGGATCGAATTGATAGAGCGCGGGCTCTAGAGGGCAGAGGGCAGAGGGCAGAGAGCAGAGAGCAGAGAGCCCTACGCCCTGTGGCCTCGGGGGCGCGGGGCAACGCGGTGGACGCGGCTTGCCTGGGGGCGGAGTGCTGGATCGCGGTGGTTAACCTCGGGGGGTGGCCAAGCCCGCCGGGAACATCCGCAACTTCTCGATCATCGCCCACATCGACCATGGGAAGTCGACGCTGGCCGACCGCATCCTCGAGGTCACCGGCGCGGTCGACGCGCGCGACCACCGGCCGCAGCTGCTCGACTCGATGGACCTGGAGCGCGAGCGCGGCATCACCATCAAGGCCCAGGCCGTGCGCGTGGAGTACAAGGCCGAGGACGGCAAGCTCTACCGCCTGCACCTGATCGACACGCCGGGCCACGTGGACTTCAACTACGAGGTCTCGCGCTCGCTCGCCGCCTGCGACGGCGCGCTGCTGCTGGTGGACGCCTCGCAGGGAGTCGAGGCCCAGACCGTTGCCAACACCTACCTCGCCGTGGACGCCGGCCTCGAGCTGATCCCGGCGCTCAACAAGATCGACCTGCCCGGCGCCGAGCCTGAGCGTGTTGCGGGCGAGATCGCCGAGCTGCTCGGCGACGACCCCGACGAGGTGATCCGCATCTCCGCCAAGTCGGGCGAGGGTGTGACCGACCTGCTGGAGGCGCTCGTGAACAGCGTTCCGCCGCCGGAAGGCGACGTCGACGCCCCGGCGCGGGCGCTCATCTTCGACTCCGAGTTCGACCAGTACCGCGGCGTGATCGCCTACGTGCGAGTGGTGGACGGCCGCCTGACCAAGGGCGAGGCCATCACCGCCATGCAGGGCGGCACGCAGGCCGACATCGACGACATCGGCTACTTCGGGCCGGGTATGACGCCGGTAGACGGGCTGTCGGCCGGCGAGGTCGGCTACGTGATCACGGGCGTGAAGGACGTCTCGCAGCTGCGGGTGGGCGACACGCTCACGTCGCGCGCGAAGCCGGCCACCGAGCCGCTGCCCGGCTACCGCGAGGTCACGCCGATGGTGTTCTGCGGCCTGTTCCCGGTCGAGACCGACCAGTTCTCCGAGCTGCGCGACGCGCTCGAGAAGCTGTCGCTGAACGACGCTGCGCTCTCCTACGAGCCCGAGACCAGTCAGGCGCTCGGATTCGGCTTCCGCTGCGGCTTCCTCGGACTGCTGCACATGGACATCGTGCGCGAGCGCCTCGAGCGCGAGTACGACCTGGAGCTGCTGGCCACCACGCCGAACGTGGAGTACGAGGTCTCGCTCACCGACGGCGAGGTCGTGCGGGTGCACTCGCCCAGTGACATGCCCGACCGCGTCCTGATCGAGGAGATCCGCGAGCCAACGATCCGGGCCACGATCCTCTGCCGCAAGGAGGACGTCGGGAACGTGATGGAGCTGTGCCAGGACCGGCGCGGCACCCATGTGGACATGACCTTCATGTCGCAGGAGCGCGTGCAGCTGCACTACGACCTGCCGCTGGCCGAGATCGTGCTCGACTTCTTCGACCAGCTCAAGTCGCGCACCAAGGGCTACGCCTCGCTCGACTACGAGCTGCGCGGCCTGCAGCCGGCGGACCTCGTGAAGCTCGACATCCTGCTGAGCGGCGACCCGGTGGACGCGCTCTCGATGGTGGTGCACAAGGACAAGGCATACGGCGCCGGCCGTGCGCTCACCGAGCGGCTGCGCAAGCAGATCCCGCGCCAGCAGTTCGAGGTCGCCATCCAGGCGGCGATCGGGTCGAACATCATCGCGCGCGAGTCCGTCAAGCCGATCCGCAAGGACGTGATCGCCAAGTGCTACGGCGGCGACGTGAGCCGTAAGCGGAAGCTGCTCGAGAAGCAGAAGGCCGGCAAGAAGCGCATGAAGCAGGTCGGCCGCATCGAGGTGCCCCAGGAGGCCTTCCTTGCGGTGCTCGAGCTGGACGGGGACTGAGCGCGGGCGTAGGGTCGGTCGCATGCGCCGGCTCTTGCTCGCGGGCCTGATCGCCATCGGCCTGGCCGCGGCGGCGGTTCCAGCCGCCGGCCAGGGCGATCCTGACCCACCCTGCTCGAGTGCCGTTCAGCGAGGGAGCATCAGGCTCGTGGAAACGGGCTCCGCCACCCTCTACGCGTCGCACACGCTTCGCGTCGAGGTCGTTCCGCAGGGCGACAACACCCCCTCCATCAAGTCGGCGAGCGGGCCGGGGGCCCATTTCGACGACAACTCCGGAGACGGCCCCTTCACACTCGTGAGCGACACTCCCGGGCCGTTCCCGGTCACCGCGGTGCTCAGCTCGTTCGAGAGCAACGGGACCTCCTGCAGCATGACCGCCTCCACCACGGTGCAGCTCGCGAGTCCCGCACGGTCGAAGGCGAGCAAGCTCAAGCGCCCCCACTACCTCGTCCCCAAGCGCAAGCTCTACAAGCCGAACCCCACCTTCTCGTTCACGGTGAAGCCGGACAAGGCCGCGCCCGACCGGACGCCGTTCACGGTCAAGGCCCGGGTTTCCCGCCGCTTCAAGCTGCCCGGCAAGGGCGCCAAGGCGAAGACGCAGGTCTACCCACAGCGTTTCTTCGACTTCAAGGAGTCCAACACCCTGTTGAAGTACTGCCGGCTGGAGCTGGTCTGCCCGCCCCACACCGGGAGGGGCTTCCCGAAGGGGGTCGAGGTCGACGTGCGGCCGCACGCCGACCGGATCGCGAGCAAGGGTCTGAAGGTGATCGCGATCTCGCCCAGCGGCTATCCCGCCGACCGCGCGTTGAAGTTCTTCCAGACGCCCTGGGGGCTCGATCTCCAGGTGCTGCAGTCCGGACGGCAGATCGCTCGATTGAGGGTCGTGGCGCGCTGCAGCGGCGGCGGACAGTCCTCGCGCTGCAGGTTCAAAAAGGTCCACTTGGCGCGTTAGCGCTGATCCCAAGGCGCCCGGTTGCGCAAGAAAGGGGTGAGCAAACGCCTAGGAGGCATCGATGACGGATGACGGAGCGATGCGCGAACTGGCCGAGGATCCCTCGTCCCGCAAGCGCTTCCTGAAAATGATGGGAGGGGCCGGAGCCGCTAGCGCGTTTTCGGTCTTCCTGGCTGCCTGTGGCAGCGACAGCAAGAGCAGCGGCTCGACCTCGACGTCGAAGAAGTCGACGTCGTCGGCAAGCAACAAGGGTGACCTGGAGATCGTCCAGTACGCCCTGACGCTGGAGCACATCGAGACCGACTTCTACAACGCGGTACTGAAGTCGGGCGTGATCAAGGACAAGAAGCTCGGCGACGTCGCGAAGATGATTCGCGACAACGAGCAGGAGCACGTAGACGCGCTCACGCAGACCGTCAAGCAGCTCGGCGGTACGCCCAAGAAGCCGAAGACCACGTTCGACGCGGTCATCAAGGGCGGCGCGAAGATGGTGCTGCAGACGGCCGCGACCGTCGAGAACCTCGGCGCTGCCGCGTATCTCGGCCAGGCTGGGCGGATCAAGTCGAAGGACGTGCTTGCCGCGGCCCTCGCGATCCACACGGTGGAGGGGCGCCACGCGGCGGCTCTCAACAGCGTCGTGGGCAAGACCATCGTCCCCGACGGCGCCTTCGCGAAGCCGGCCTCGATGGCCGAGGTTCTCCCGAAGGTCAAGCCCTTCCTCGCGTAGTAGGCGCGGCGGGGATGGAAAGGAAAGCAATGTCCGAAGAAAGCAAGCTGGCGACGCCTGAACTGGCCGCCATCGATATCCAGGGCGTCACGAGGCAGTCATTCATGCTCCGTGGGGCGGTCGCGGCGGGAGCGGTGTACGGCCTTGGCGCCGTGGGCCCATACGTCAGCGAGGCGCTGGCTCAGGGCGGCGGCGGCGACGTCGACATCCTGAACTTCGCGCTAACACTCGAGTACCTCGAGTCGACGTTCTACAAGGAGGCCCTGAGCAAGACCAAGGGCCTGTCTGGCGCTGCGAAGAAGCTGGTCCAGACGATCAGCGAGAACGAGAACGAGCACGTGGCCGCGCTCACCAAGGCGGTCAAGGACCTGGGCGGCAAGCCGGCCGCGGTGCCGAAGGTGAGCTTCGGCAACGCATTCAGCAGCCAGAAGAGCATGCTGAAGCTCGCCCAGACCTTCGAGGACACCGGAGTCAGCGCCTACAACGGCGCGGCCCCGCTGATCAAGTCGAAGGCGGTGCTGGCCTCCGCCGGCAGCATCGTCCAGATCGAAGCTCGCCACGCGGCGGCCATTCGCACGCTGAATGGAAACCCGATCACCGACGGCGGCTTCGACAAGCCGCTCAAGATGGCTCAGGTGCTGAAGGCCGTGAAGCCGTTCATCAAGTCGTAGTCGGCGGTCCCTCCTCCGACTACCCGCGGCTGCGGGCGGGGGCGCCCTCCGGGCCCCCGCCCGCGCCGCACCTCTAACGAAAGGTCACAAGATGATTGGAATGCCAGGACCCATGGAGATGATCGTGCTCCTCGGAGTAGCGCTCATGATCTTCGGACCCAAGAAGCTGCCGGACCTAGGCAAGTCGCTTGGCTCAGGGCTGCGTAGCTTCAAGGAGTCGGTCAGCGGCGACGAGTCCACCGAGGCCCGTCTCGAGAAGCCCAAGGAGCTTTAGGTACGCCTTAGGGCCCGCTCATAGGTTGGCCGGCGTGACGATCGAAGCCCTCACCGCGCCGGACCCGACAGTCGACGCTCTTCAGCAGTTCCTGGACGGGATTGCGAAGACCCGGCTGCTCACCGCCAGCGAGGAGGTTGTGCTCGCCAAGCGCATCGAGCGCGGCGACCTCGCGGCCAAGGAGCGCATGATCGAGGCCAACCTCAGGTTGGTGGTTTCGATCGCCAAGCGTTACCGCAATCAGGGCTTGCCCTTCCTGGACCTGATCCAGGAAGGGTCCATCGGCCTGGTGCGCGCAGTCGAGAAGTTCGACTACCGCAAGGGCTTCAAGTTCTCGACCTACGCCACCTGGTGGATCCGCCAGGCCATCTCGCGCGCGCTCTCCGACAAGGGCCGCACGATCCGGATCCCGATCCACATCGACAACATCCTGAAGAAGCTGGACGGCGCCCAGCGCAAGCTCCAGGCCAGCGGCGACCGCGACCCGACGGTCGAAGAGGTGGCCTCCATGGCCGGCATCGACCCCGTCGAGGCCGACCTGATCATGCGCGCCGCGCAGCCGCTCGTGTCACTGGACAAGCCGGTCGGCGACGACGCCGACGCCGCCCAGTTCGGCGACCTGCTCGAGGACGAGGGCAGCGCTTCCCCGCACGACATTGCAGCCGAGGGGATGATGCACGAGCGCCTTGCCGACGTGCTCGAGAACCTCTCCTACCGCGAGCGCCGCATCGTCGAGATGCGCTACGGACTGCGCGATGAGCAGCCGAAGACGCTCGACCAGACCGCCCGCGTCTTCGGCCTCACCCGCGAGCGCACCCGCCAGATCGAGGAGGCCGCGCTGCGCAAGCTCGGCTCCCTCGCCGAAGCCCAGGGCCTCCGCGACGCCGCGTAGCCGGATACCGTCGCTCTCCTGCGTCCTCGGTCGCTCGCGTGCAGTCGCACGCGTCGCTCCCTGCGTCCTTGGATAGCTCGGTCTCCGGCTCCGCGGATCCGCCACTAGGGTTCGCGCGACGAGCCGAAATCAATGGTCGCCTCTCAACTCAACGCTCGCTGAGCTGCTCGGATATCAAGTAGCCCGCGAGGCTTGGCCGGAGTGGTTGGACGAGCTGGCTGCCGAAATCGCGTCCGTCAGCTAGGTCCGCACCAGGCCGCTAGGCTGCCGCGCCGTTGGCAGTCGACGACAGCGCAAAGGGCAAGACCTACGAGCCGCACCTCTACGAGGTCGGCAAGGAGAAGATCAAGGAATTCGCCTGGGCAGTGGGCGAGGACAACCCGATCTACTTCGACCGTGAGGCCGCCCGGGCCGCGGGCTTTCGCGACGTGCCGGCGCCGCCGATGTTCGCGGTCGTCTACTCGGCGGGCTCGCTCGGGCCGGCCGTGCTCGACCCGGAGGTGGGCATCAACTTCGCGATGATGGTCCACGGGGGCCAGGAGTTCGCCTGGGGGGAGCCGGTCTGCGCGGGCGACACGATCACCACCGAGACCGAGGTCAAGGAGATCTACGAGGACGGCGGCAAGGGCTTCTACGTCTTTGCGTCCGTCTCGACGAACCAGGACGGCGCCGAGGTCGTGCGTGGGACGTGGACCAACATCGTGAGGGGGGTCGCCGGGTGAAGGTCGACCTGAAGGTCACGCCCGACAAGTACCTGCCCCACCGGTATGCGGGCGCCAGCGGCGACTTCAACCCGATCCACATCGACCCGGAGTTCGCCAAGCAGCTCGGCCTGCCGGGCAACATCCTGCACGGCCTCTACACGATGTCGCAGGTGGCTCGGGCGACCGTGCAGGCCGCCGGCGGCGACCCCCGCAAGCTCAGGCGGCTGTCGGTGCAGTTCCGCGGCATGGGCTTCCCCGAGCAGGAGATCAGCGTGACCGGGGAGGTCAAGGAGGAACGCGAGGGCACGGTCGTGATCGACACCGTGGCCGAGCAGGGCGGCAACCAGATCATCCGCAACGCCGAAGCCGAGCTCAAGCTCGACTAGTCGCTGCGGCGCAGCCACAGCGAAGCGTGGGCGCTGCATCGCCGTGGTGACCACGGCCACCAGCTCGGCGCTCGTCGCGTCCACGTCGAGCTCCAGCCGCAGGTGCCGGCTGAACGCCTCGAGTGTGCGCGCGGCGTCGTAGTTGTGCCTGTACAAGCGCCTGTCCACGGCGGTCTGGATGCGGCGGCGGGCGGGCCCGAACGCGGCGGTCACGAGCAGGGTCGAGCCGGCGACCGCCAGCTGTGAGCCGTTGGTGACCCAGTCGAAGGCCTGCTGGAGCAGCAGCACCGCGCCGACGTAAGTGGCGGCGAGGGTGGCCGTCAGCCGCCGTAGACGAGCGTGCGGTTGACGACTGTGTTGATGTCGTGAGGCGGTAGCGAAGCATCGCCAGGGCGATGCCGCCCGCGCTCGGCGCCCCACGCCGCAAAGGTTGCCAGCCGAGCGTCCGGAGACCGTTACGGGAGCCGTGCGGGGGTACGGCGCGGATAACCTCGGTGGCGTGCAGATAAGCACGCGACAGAGCATCATCCTCAGGAAGGTGGTCGAGGGCCACGTGGAGCTCGACCAGCCGGTCGGCTCGCGTTGGATCGCCGAGCAGTCCGACGTGCCGTGGGGGCCGTCGACCGTCCGGTCCGAGCTGGCCCGGCTCGAGGACGCCGGCCTGCTCCAGCACCCGCACACCTCCGCCGGGCGGGTGCCCACCGACACGGGCTATCGCCACTACGTGGACGAGCTGCTCAGCGAGGGCAAGCTGCCGGTGCCACGGAAGGGCATCGAGCTGCCGGCCGTGCGTCGCGAGGTCGAGGACGCCATGCAGGCCGCCACCGAGCAGCTCTCGCAGGTCACCAACCTGCTGGCGCTCGTGACCGCGCCTCCGATCGAGACCGCCACGATCCACCGCGTCGAGGTGCTGCTGCTCCAGCCACAGGTGGCGATGGTGGTGGTGATCACCTCGACGGGCGGCGTCACCAAGCGCGTCGTTTCCTACGACCGGCCGCTCGACCCGGGGCTCGTGGACTGGGCCGCGAGCTACCTGAACGAGGCGCTCGGCGGCATGGGGGTCGGTTCGCGTCTGCTGCACAACCGCCTCACCGACGCGTCGCTCTCGTCCCTCGAGCGCGACTTCCTCGGCACGCTCGGACCGGCCTTCACCGAGCTCGAGGGCACCGCGGAAAGCACCCTCTTCATGGACGGCGCGGCGCGGCTGATGGCCGAGAACCGCTTCCAGGAGCTGTCGCAGCTCGCCGGGCTGATGGACGCGCTGGAGCGGCGGGTGACGCTGCTCTCGGTACTGCGCGAGTCGCTCGAACGGCCGAGCCTCTACCTGCGCATCGGTGGCGAGATCGCGGTGCCGGAGCTGCGCTCGCTGAGCTTCGTGGCCGCCGGCTACGGGCTGGCGCGGCGCAACCTGGGCGCGGTAAGCGTGGTGGGCCCGGTGCGGATGGACTACCCGCTGGCGATCGCCGCCGTGCGCCAAGCCGCGGGCGAGCTGTCGCGCTACGTGGCAGAGGTCTACGACGAGTAGCCGATGCGGCGCGATCCCTACGAGATCCTGGGCGTCGCCCGCGACGCCGACGAGCGGCAGGTCAAGAAGGCCTTCCGCGCGCTGGCGCGCGAG
>JBBQRG010000029.1:0-34620 GCA_038215095.1 Solirubrobacterales bacterium
CGACAAACCGATCATGCGCCGCACGATCTCCGCCTCGTGACCGTAGGCCCACATCAGCTGCAGCTCCTGGCGCTGGGAGTTGAAGCCGAACTGGCAGCCGGGATCCGTGTAGATGGTGACCTTCACGCTTCTTGCCGACCCCAGCGGCTCGCGAGCGACGATCTCATCGGAAAGGAGAGCCATCACGGAGCTCACGGCCGAGCCTCGAGAACGAGGTTGAACGGCGTCTCCGTGGCGCGCCGGAAGCGCGTGAAGCCGGCCTCGGTGACGACGGCGCGCAGCCGCGCCTCGCCGGCCTGGGCACCGAGCGCCAGGCCCACTTCCTGCGCGCGCGAGGCCGGCGTGCAGATGAGCGTCGAGGCGGAGTAGAAGATCCGGCCGACCGGGTTGAGGTTCTCCTCGGTGCGATCGCCCGCCATCGGCTCGACGATCAGCCAGCTGCCGTCCGGCGCGAGGGACCCCAGCACGTGCGCCGCGGCCCCGACGGGATCGCCCATGTCGTGCAGGGCGTCGAAGACGCACACGAGGTCGTAGCCCTCGCCCGGGAAGTCCTTGGCGCTGGCCACCTCGAAGCGCACGCGATCGCCGACCCCCGCGCGCTCGGCGGCGCGTCGCGCGGCCTCCACGGACGCGGCGTGGTAGTCGAAGCCCACGAACTCCGAGCGCGGGTAGGCCTTGGCCATCACGATCGTCGAGGCGCCGTGCCCGCACCCAATGTCCGCGACGCGCGCGCCGGCCAGCAGCTTCTCCTCGACACCCTCGAGCGCCGGCAGCCATGACGGCACGAGGTTCGCGACATAGCCGGGCCGGAAGAACAACTCGGTTCCGCAGAAGAGGTCGCCATCGTGCTCGTGCCACCCGAGACCTTCGCCCGTCCGGAAGCGCTCGGTGAGCTTGGGCTCGTCGCGCACACACGACGCTGCGATGTAGAAGGCGCCGGGAAGGAACGTCGGGCTCTCGCGATCGGCGAGGCAGGCCGCCTGCTCCGGCGTCAGGAAGAAACGCTCGCTCTCAGCGTCGTACTCGGCGTAGCCGCTGGCCGCCTGCGCGCACAGCCACTCGCGCACGTAGCGCTCGTCGGTGCCCGTCCGCGCGGCGAGCTCCGCGGGGATGACCGGCTCGCCGTCGCTCATCGCGGCGTACAGGCCCAGCTTGTCGCCCACGAGCACGGTCGTCTGGTGGAGCGCCGCGCCGAGGTCGCCGGCGAAGCGCCCGACGAACTGCTGCAGTCGCCCTTCGTCGACGGCGGTGGCAGTAGTGGTCATGTGTCCTCCCTTGTGTCGGTGATCGTGAGGCTCCGATTCGGAGTCTTATAGCAGCGTACTAAACTCCGAACCGGAGGCTTTGTCAAGTCTGTCTCACATGTCTGAACTCACGACCGTTTCCTACGTAGTTCTCGGGCTCGTCGGCGAGCAGGGGGAGGGGGCGCACGACCTCGTCCAGATCCTGCGCCGTGGCGCCGTGTACTACGCCGTTGCCCCGAGCCAGGTGTATGCCGAGCCCAAGCGCCTCGCCGGCCTCGGATACCTGACCGTCCGCGAGGAGCCGGGCCGCACCACGCCGCGCAACGTGTATTCGCTGACTGCCGAGGGCCGCAGGGCGCTGCGAGAGTGGATGTCGCAACCGGCGGCGTTCCCCCGCATGCAGAACGAGGCCGCCGTGCGGATCATGTGCGCTGATATCGCACAGCCCCAGCGGGTGCTCGAGAGCCTGCGCGGCATGCGCCCCGAAATCGAGCGCGTGCTCGAGGACGTCGCGGAGATGGAAAGACGCGCCGAGGCCCTGCCGCATCGGCGCGCCAACCTCGCTCTCAACAACTGGTTCGGACGCCGCTGGTGCGAGTTGCTGCTCGAATGGCTCGACGAGGCCGAACGCATGCTGGGCGAGGGCGCCGATGCTTGAGGCAGCCGGGGCTCGGGTCTCGTCGCGCGGGAGGCGCGCCTGATCGGACGTAGCGAAGACCGGGACCGGCCTGCGGCCCCGCGGCGTCTAGCAACTGAGCAGCCCGGACGGGAAGCAGAGCATCGCAACCGCGTGATTGCGAGCATCCGAGAACCCGCTCTACAGAGCGGCTTTTGACGTTCGAGAGCATGTGCGCGGCTGCTCCTGTGCATGGAAGGCGTCCGACCGGCTCGTCGTGGTCGGCCTCCCGAGTTGTGCGAGGCGGGCGCTAGGCGGTTGCCGAGGCGAGCAGCACCACGTTCGAGAAGCGCAGCGGCTTCGAGCCACCCCCCGCATCCGCTGCGGCCTGGGTGATCGCGTCCCACGCCTCTTCCTGGGCCTCGCCTGCGTGCTGCTCGATCATCGCCCGGATGGGGGCGGAGATCGCCCTGATGTAGGCGGTGAAGTGCTCCGGGGAGTCGAACTCGAAGGTGACCTCGTCCTGCTCCACGGCGACCTTCGAGAACCCAGCTCCTTCGAGCAACCCGCCGATGGCAGCGGGGGTGGGCCGCGACAGGGGCCCGGGCGTTCCGGCCGGGGGCGGGGGCACGTCCAGCCGCTCCATCGTCGTCCTCATCGGAATCGAGAGGAAGGGGACCTGATCGGGCTCGCCCCACGAGCTGATCGCCATCCGCGCGCCCGGCTTGAGGAAGTGTCGGATGCGCCCCGCGGCGGCCTCCGCGTAAGGCTCGAAAATGATTCCCCAGCGCGAGACGGCGGCGTCGAAGCTCGCGCGCGGAAAATTGAGGCTGGAGGCGTCCGACTCCATGAACTCGACGTTGCCCAAGCCGGCCGCCGCCGCTCGTTCACGCCCGAACGCGAGCATCTCGGCGGAGATGTCCGTGGCCACGACGCGGCCCTCCGGGCCGGCCTTTCGCGCGGCGGTGAGCGCCGGCTCGCCGTAGCCGGCGGCGACGTCCAGGACCCGGCTTCCCGGCTGCACGTCAGCGAGCTCCACCAGCCGCTCGCTGATATGCCCGTCTGCGCTGTCATTGAACTCGCTCCACTCCTTCCATCCCACCGCAGCAGAGTCCCAGTGCTTGTGCTGCGCCTCGCGGAAGTCGACCGGGTCGATCGCCTTGGACTCCATGCTCGCTCCTCCTTGACACCCCATTGCAGTGCGCAGCGACGCTAGCCGCTTCGGGTCGCCGGGGACTCGCAGCGACGATTGCATCGCTTCCGTTTCGACTCCGGATGACCAGCAGCACGAGGTCGGATCGTCCCGTTGAGCAGGCGAACCGCGCGCGTCCCTTCGCGTGAAAGCACCGCCGCTCCGAGCCCGCTCGGCCGCATAAAACCGCGGGAAGAAAGCCGGGATCCGCTGCGGTTTCTGAGGGTGAGCGACGGGACTCGAACCCGCGACCGCCTGGACCACAACCAGGAGCTCTACCAACTGAGCTACGCCCACCAGGGTGGCGTGAATCTAGCAGTGGCCCCTATGCTCGACCGGTGCGCCGGGACGACGAGCTCCTGACCGGCGAATGGGCCGTTCTGGCCCTGCTCTGCGAGCGGCCGGCCCACGGCTATGCGGTCGCCGGGTCGCTGGCGCCGGACGGTGAGATCGGGCGCGTTTGGTCGCTGAACCAGGCCCTGACATATCGAGCGCTCGACGTGCTGAAGGAGCGCGGGCTGATCGCGGTGAGGGGCGAGACCCCGGGTGAGGGAGGGCCGCGCCGGATCGAGCTCGAGCCCACGGGCCAGGGCCGGCAGCTGGTCGAGCAGTGGCTGGCCACTCCCGAAGAGCACATCCGCGACCTGCGCACGGTGCTGCTGCTGAAGCTGACCTACCGCGAGCGGTCAGGACTCGAGCTGGCCCCACTGCTCGAGGCCCAGCGCGAGGTGGTGGCACCGAAGGCGGCGGCGCTTCAGGCGCGGGCGGGGGACGGCGACGTGGCCGACCTCTGGCGGGCCACGATCGCCCGCGCGGCCCTGGACTTCATCGAGCGGGCGCTCAGTCGCCCGTCGCCAGCAGCACGTCGGAGGCCTTGATCAGGGCGGTGACCTCCGAGCCCTCGGCCAGGCCGAGGTCGTTCACGGCCTCGACGGTCACCGACGCGACGAGCCGCTGCCCGCCGGCGTCGAGCACCACGTTGGCGATCGCCTCTCCCGCCTTGATCTCCACCACGCGGGCCTTGATCTGGTTGCGTGCCGAGAGCTTCATGGGCCGGAGTCTAGATCGGCCGGTAACGTGGCGCCCATGGAGCTGAGGCCGCTCGGGAGGACCGGCACCGCCGTGTCCGCGTACGCGCTGGGCACGATGACGTTCGGCGCCGAGTCCGACGAGGCGGCCTCGCACGCAATGCTCGACCGCTACCTCGACGTGGGCGGCAACTTCGTGGACACCGCCGACGTGTACACGCACGGCGCGTCCGAGCGGATCATCGGCAACTGGCTGAGGAAGAGCGGCAGGCGCGACGAGATCGTGCTGGCCACCAAGGCTCGCTTCGCGATGGGCGACGGCCCCAACGACGCCGGCCTCAGCCGCACCCACATCCAGCGCGCCTGCGAGGCGTCGCTCGAGCGGCTCGGCACCGACACGATCGACCTCTACCAGGCGCACTGCTGGGATCCGGCGACTCCGCTCGAGGAGACGCTCGCCGCCTTCGACGAGCTGGTGAAGGCCGGCAAGGTGCGCTACGTCGGCATCTCGAACTTCGCGGGCTGGCAACTGCAGCGCGCCGTGCTCATCGCGCGGCAGTCGGGCCTCGCGCCGATCGTCACGCTGCAGCCGCAGTACAGCCTGCTCGCGCGCGAGATCGAGTGGGAGCTGGTGCCGCTCTGCCTGGACGAGGGGATCGGCATGCTGCCGTGGTCGCCGCTCGGCGGGGGCTGGCTGACCGGCAAGTACGACCGCGACGAGCGCCCGAGCGGCGACACCCGCCTGGGCGAGGACCCCGATCGCGGCGTCGAGGCCTACGACAAGCGCAACACCGAGCGCACCTGGGCGGTGGTGGATGCGGTCGAGGAGATCGCGAGGGTCCACGGCGCGTCGATGGCGCAGGTGGCCCTGGCGTGGGTCACGCAGCGACCGGGCGTCACCGCGACGATCCTCGGCACCCGCACCGTCGAGCAGCTGGACGACAACATGGGCGCCGCGGAGCTGGAGCTGGACGACGCGCAGGTCGCGCGGCTGGACGAGGTCTCCGACCCCGGCCTACCCGCCTACCCCTACGGCTTCATCGACGACATGAGCCGCGCCCGCGCCGAGTTGCTGGGCGCGTAGACCGGCTGCTCGGCCACCGCCTCGACCACCTCGACCTCGCCGGGGAGGCCGTCCTCGCGCGCGCAGACCACGCGAAAGGCGCCTGTCCCCATGCTTGGCTCGGGGCGGAGCGGCAGGCCGCGGATCTCGTCCCAGCCGAGGCGCTCGATCTCGAACGGGTTCATCTCGATGGCCACGGCGGGGAACTCGCAGCTCCCGTTGTGATGGTCGATGGCCTTGCTGATGGCCTCGAGGTTCTTCGCCTCGGGTGAGCTCATTTCGGGAGGATCCTACCGGCGAGAAGGAGCATCCGCCGAGCCTGCGAAGCAACCGCCATGCAACCCGATCGACCGCGCAGGATCGTCGGCGCCGTGGTGGGCACCGAGGTTGGTGCCGCCTTCGGGCTGCTGCTGCTCGGAGGCGTGCGGTTCGCGCCGCTCTTGACCACGCTGCTGGGTGCGCTGGCGGGCGCCGCCGGCGCCGGACCCGTCTCGCGCCTGCGCGAGCACCTCATCCGCCGGGCCCTGCGGCGCCAGATGCGCGCCGCCAGCCAGAGCTAGCGTCTAGACCTGCCGCCCGAGCACGCCGGTGTAGTGCTCGATCGTCCTGGCCAGCCCATCTCGAAGCTCGACCTCGGGCTCCCAGCCCAGCAGGTCGCGCGCCCGCGTGATGTCGGGCTGGCGCACCTGCGGATCGTCCACCGGCAGCGCCTCGAACACGATCTCCGAGCGCGACTCGGTGAGCTCGACCACGAGCTGGGCCATCTCGAGCAGCGACATCTCCGACGGGTTGCCGATGTTCACCGGCTCGTGAAGGCCAGACTCGGCGAGCAGGTTCAGCCCACGAATCAGGTCTGCGACGTAACAGAACGACCGTGTCTGGGAGCCGTCGCCGAACACCGTGACCGGCTTGTCGGTGAGCGCCTGGCTCATAAATGCGGGAATTGCTCGCCCGTCGTTGAGCCTCATTTTTTCGCCGTACGTATTGAAAATACGGGCAATGCAGGTATTCACGCCCTGCTGGCGCAGGTAGGCCATGGTCAGCGCCTCCGCGTAGCGCTTCGCCTCGTCGTAGACGCCGCGGGGGCCGATCGGGTTCACGTTGCCCCAGTAGCTCTCCGGCTGCGGGTGCACCTGCGGGTCGCCGTACACCTCGGACGTGGAGGCGATCAGGAAGCGCGCGCGGTGGCGCTTTGCCAGGCCCAGTGTGTTGTGGGTTCCGTAGGCGCCCACCTTCAGCGTGTGCAGGGGCAGGCGGGCGTAGTCGATCGGGGAGGCCGGCGAGGCCATGTGGTAGACGAAGTCGACCGGCTCGTCGATCTCGTAGTGGCTCGTGATGTCGAGCATCTCGAAGCGGAACTCCGGCTGCCGGACGTGCTGGATGTTCTCCAGTGAGCCCGTCTCGAGGTTGTCCACGCAGATCACGCGGTGGCCGCGCTCGAGCAGGAAGTCGCAGAGATGCGAGCCCAGGAAGCCGGCGCCGCCGGTGACCAGAGTGGTGGGCATCGCGGAGAGAGTACATCCATAGGCTGCCGCCAGGATGAGAATTGCGCGCTCCCGCACCGGGCTGGCGGCGGTGCTTGCCCTTGTGCTGGCGGTGGCGGGCGGCCTGCTGCTCGCCGAGCGCGCCGACCGGCCCGTGGCCCCGCCGCGGCCGGCACTGGCGCTTCCGAACGCCGCCGCACTCGCCCGTGCCATCACCCCCGCGGTCATCGAGCGCCACATGGCCGCCTTTCAGCGCATCGCCGCGAGCAACGGCGGCAACCGCGCCGCGGGCACGCGCGGCTACCGCGAGTCGGCCGCCTACGTGGCGGGCAGGCTGCGGGCGTACGGCTGGCGGGTTCGCGAGCTGCCCTCCCCCTTCCCCTACTTCGCCGAGCGCTCGCCGCCGGTCGTGCGCGCCGGCGGCCGCCGCCTGCAGGTGGCAACGCTGCGCTTCTCGGGGTCGGGCGAGGCGCGCGCACGGCCCACGCGGGTGGGCAGCGGCTGCGCTGCCTCCGACTACCACGGCCTGCGCGACGGCGGCGTGGCGCTGGTGGCCCGCGGCGGCTGCCTGCTGCGCGCCACGGCCCTGGCGGCCCAGCGCGCGGGCGCCGGCGCGGTGCTGGTGTACAACCCGGGGCATGCCGGGGGGTTCCTGCCGGCGACCCTGCTCGGCCCAGGCGTCGGCATCCCCGTGGTGGGGGTCAGCCGCCGCGACGGCGCGGCCCTGGCGCGGCGGCGCCCGCTCGTGCGCGTGCGCGTAAACGCAGTGACCGCGCGACGCACCGACACGACCGTGGTCGCCGAGCTGGGCGGCGGCAGGCGCGTGGTGATGGCGGGAGCCCACCTCGACTCGGTACCGGAGGGGCCCGGCGTCAACGACGACGGCAGCGGCGTGGGCACTCTGCTTGCCTTCGCCGAGCAGGCCGGGCGGGCGCGCCCGCACCCCGCGGCGCGGCTGCGGCTCGCCTTCTGGTCAGCGGAGGAGCTGGGCCTGTACGGCTCGCGCCGCTACGTGCGCGGGCTCACCCGCCCCGAGCGGCGCGCGATCGCCGCATACCTCAACCTCGACATGGTCGGCTCCGCGAACGGCGGCCGCTTCCTCTACGGCGGCACCGAGGGCGCGGCGCGGGTGGCGGCGCAGGCGGTCCGTCGCCGCTTCCGCGACCGGCGCGAGCGGCTGCGGCGCATTGACGTGGGCGACAGCTCCGACCACGGCCCCTTCCGCCAGGCCGGCGTTCCGGTGCTGGGGCTGTTCTCGGGCGCCGCGGAGACCAAGACGAAGGCCGAGGCACGCGACTGGGGCGGCCGCGCGGGCCGGCCCTTCGACGCGTGCTACCACCTGCACTGCGACCGGCTGGCGCGAGTGGATCCGCGCACGCTGTCAGAGCTCTCCGACGGCGTGGCAGTGGCTCTCTTCCGGCTGGGCTGGCGCTAGCGGACCACGCGGAAGCGCCGCGACGCCAGCCGCGAGCGGTTGCGCGCCTTGTCCTTGGCGCGCGCCTTCAGCCGGTAGCGGCCTGGCTTCAGCGTGCGCGTGTGGCCGCGGTACCTGAAGCGGCCCGAGAAGACCAGCGAGCTGCGCCCCGCCTTGCGCGTGCGGGTGAAGTCGCCGATGTGCGACCAGCCCTTGCGCGTTCGGCGCTCGATCCGGAACAGCACGCTGGCGCGCTCACTCAGCCGGAAGCGGATGTGCGTGCCGTGGTGGCGTCCGCGCCCCGTGCGGAAGCGGCTCGGCTTCAGCGAGAGCTTCGTGAGCCGCGGATTGGTGCGGTCGAGCCCGTAGACGAACTCCGGCAGGCCGGCGTCTCGGGTCTCGATGTCGAGCGTGGCCTGGTTGTCGCGCGTGCCGCCGAAGCTCTGGTTGGCGAGGATCAGGCGGGTGCCCTGGAAGCGCACGCTCGAGGGCGTGTCGAAGGGCACGCCCGAACCGTTGTCGCCGCCGCCCGGCGACGCCGGGAAGCGCTCGCGCTCCTTGCCGTCAGGCCCGACCACCGCGAGCTGGTTGGAGCCCGCCATCGGCACGTAGAGATTGCCCGAGCGCGCGATCGCGAAGCCGTCGGGCAGGTCCGCAGGCCCGCTCTCGTAGAGCAGCTGCAGCTGGCCGGGACCGCCGCCGGACTGGATCCCCAGCCTGTAGATCTTGCCCGCGCTGGGATTGACGCCGCCGCCCGGCAGCAGCCCGCCGGGGTTGAGCCCGCCCGCGCTGCCCTGCGCCACCAAGAGCGTCTTGTGGTCCGCCGCCAGCGCGATGCCGGTGGTGCCGAACTGGCCCCCGTCGAGGCGGGCGTCGGCCAGCCAGATCCGCGCCGCGCCGCCGCCGCGCGGCACGCGCCAGATCACGGCCTGCTCGAAGTCGGTCACGTAGAGGCTGCCGTCGGGGCCCCAGGCGGCGTAGTTCGGCACCGCCGGCCCGTTCGTGATGCTCGGCGAGCAGTTGGCCTGCGCGCCCACCGGCGGGCAGTTGGGCAGGTCGGCGAAGGTCGAGTACTGGGTGAACCGCCCCGTGCGGCGATCCAGCAGCAGGGCGCGCGCCGGGTTGCGGTCAAGCAGCACCAGGCGGCCCTTCGAGTCGCTGGTGGCCACCTGCACCCCGTGCTCCTTCGCCAGGTCCTGGCCGGGCACGGTCCAGGAGCGCACCAGCGCGCCGCCCTCGTACTCGAACACCCGCGAGCGCTGGCTGTCGCCCTGCGTGTTCACGTAGGTGCCCACGTAGATGCGGTGGTTGGGATGTACGTAAGCGAGCGCCGGATAGCCGGGCGTCGGGATGCGCGCGAGCAGGATTGTGTTGAAGCGTGTGCGGGCCGCGCCGGCGGGCGGCGCCAGGGCGCCGAGGCAGCAGGCCAGCAGCGCGGTCGCGAGCAGCGCCCGCCTCACAGGAGGTCGATCACCTCGAGCGCAGCGCGCCGCCCGGAGCTGACGGCCCCGTCCATGTAGCCGTTCCAGTAGAGGGCGGTCTCGGTCCCCGCCCAGTGCACGCGCCGGAAGGGCTCGCGCAGCGACGGCCCGTACTTCGTCAGCAGTCCCGGGGGCGCAAGGCCCACCGGGCCGCCGCGCGACCACTTCGCGCCGGGCCAGTCGGTCTCGAGGTAGGTGCGCGGGTTGAGCGCCTCGTTGCCGAAGAAGTCGGCGAAGTTCTTCAGGACCGCAGCCCGCCGGCTCGCCTTCGACATGGTCCGGAACTTGCGCGCCTCGTCGCCGCCGACGAAGCCGAGCAGCGCACCGGTCGAGCCGTTCTCCGGGGAGTCGTCGAACGTGGCGGTCACCGGCCCGCCGGTCTGCACGGCCGTCCCGTTCAGGCCTTTCGCGCGCCAAAACGGCTTGTCGTAGAGGGCGGTGACCTTCCACAGCGTGCCCTGCGGCATGGTGCGCCCGAGCCCGAGCCGGCCCGCCGACAGGCCCGGCTTGAAGTGGATGCCGTTCACGAGCACCGGCGGGATCGCCACGATGGCGTACTTCGCGTGCACGGTGAGGCGCGTGGACTCCACCCGCACGCCGTTCTTGCCCTGCACGATTCGCTTGACCGGCGAGCGCAGCACCACCTTTCGCCCGAGGTGCTTGGCGATGCGCAGCGCGATCAGCTGTGAGCCGCCCACGAAGCGGTACTGCTGCGCGCCCCCCGCGGTGTCGAAGTTGCGCTCGAAGGTGCCGACATTGCGCTCGTCGCCCGAGGCGGCGATGTAGAAGAGCGTGAACAGCAGCGAGATCTCGCGCGGCTCGCAGCCGAAGATCGGGCGCGTTGCCAGCGAGACCAATTCCTTGAAGCGCGGGGTGCCGCTGTTGCCGTCGATCCACTGCTTGAGCGTCTGGCCGTCGTATTCGTTCGCGCGCGGCGACTCCCAGGGCGCGTCCACCGGCACGTCCTTCGACATCTCGTCGAGCCGCAGCACGGCCTGGATCAGGTCCGGGGCGCCCTGAGGATCCGGCGGCGCGGTGCCGAGCGGGCCGTGGCCGTCGTAGGTGCTGCGATCGCCGTCGGCGATGTACACGTTGTTGCCCGTGTCGAAGGTCGGGAAGGTGTCGACCTTCTGCGTCTTGGCCAGGCCGAGGATGTGGTTCTGGGTGGGGCCGGCGAAGGTGGCGCCGCGCTCGTAGTGCTCGTGTCCGATGTTCTTGTTGAGCACTCGCCCGCCCACGCGGTTGCGCGCCTCCAGCACCGTGACCGAGTAGCCGGCGCGCGTGAGCTCGCGCGCCGCGGTCAGCCCCGCGAAGCCGGCGCCCACGATCGCGACGTCCACCGTGCGCGAGCCAGGACGCTTGTGCTTCTTCTTCTTGGCGGCCTCGGCGTCCACGGCGCCGCCCAGGAGCACGCCCGCCCCCGCGGCCCCGGTGCCGAGCAGCCGGCGGCGGCTGATGGCGTTGTCGGTCAAGCGATCGCTCCTCCCCATTGGGCGCGGGAAGCTACCATCGCGCGCCGCATGCTCGATGCAGCGAGGGAGCAGGTAGCCAAAGCCAGCCGCCGCCTCGCGGCCGGCGGGCTCGTGCTCGGCACGGCCGGAAACCTGAGCGCCCGCGAGGGCGACCACGTGGCCATCACCCCCACCGGCGCGCAGCTGGCCGAGCTGACAGCGGACCAGGTCAGCGTCGTGGACCTCGACGGCGCGCTGGTGGAGGGCGACTTCGAGCCGACCTCCGAGCGCGAGCTGCACCTCGGCGTCTACCGCCGCTACGACGCCGGCGCGGTGGTGCACACCCACTCCCCCATGGCCACCGCGCTTTCGTGCGTGGTCGACGAGCTCCCCTGCGTGCACTACGGCCTGCTGGCGCTGGGTGGCGCGGTGCGCGTGGCGCCGTATGAGACCTTCGGCACGCCCGAGCTCGCCGAGGCGGTGCTCGAATCGCTCGAGGGCAAGACGGCGGCGCTGATGGCGAACCACGGGGCGATCACCTACGGCAACGACATGGCGGCGGCGGTGGACGCTTCGCTGCTGCTCGAGTGGGGCTGCACCGTGTACTGGAACGCCGCGGCGATCGGCACCCCGCGCACGCTCGACGAGAAGCAGCAGGCCGCCGTGGTCAGCGCGGCGGTCGAGCGCAGCTACGGAAGCATGCGCCCGCGATGAAGGCGATCGCCATGGGCGTGCACGTGCTGGACGTGCTGGTGCGCCCGGTCGAAGAGATCCCCGAGGGCCAGGGCGGCCAGCTGGTCGAGGAGATCAAGGTCACCCCCGCCGGCTCCGCGGGCGGCGCCGCGGTCGTGCTCGCCAAGCTGGGCGCGGAGGTGATGAGCGCCGGGGCGATCGGCAGCGACGCCGCCGGCGACATGCTGCTCCAGCTGCTTCAGAGCCACGGCATCGACACCTCACTGCTGGTACGCCGCGACGACGTCCAGACCTCCGCCAGCGTGCTGCCGATCCGCCCGAACGGCGACCGTCCCGCCTTCCACGTGGTGGGCGCGAACGGCACCTACGGCCCCGACGACGCCCCGTGGGAGGCCATCGCCGCGGCCGACCACCTGCATTTTGGCGGCCCCGAGTTCATGGGCGGCGAGGCCGCCGCGCAGATCCTCTCCCGCGCCCGGGAGGGCGGTGCCGTGACCTCAGCCGACGTGCTGGCCCCCGGTGACCCCGGCCTGCTCGACTGGATCGGCGCCGCGCTGCCGGAGCTCGACTACCTGCTGCCCAACGAGGAGCAGGTGCTGGGCTTCACCGGGGAGAGCGACCTCGCGGCGGGCTGCCACGCCCTCGTGGAGCGCGGTGTGGGCTGCGTGGCCGCGACCCGCGGCGCCGAGGGCGTGCTGATAGTGGACGCCGAGGGCGAGGAAAGCGTTCCGGCGTTCGAGATCGACGTGGTGGACACCACCGGCTGCGGCGACGCGTTTTCGGCGGGCTTCCTCAGGGGCCTGTCGCTCGGCCGAGAGCGCCGCGAAGCCGCGCGGCTCGGTTGCGCGGCCGCGGCCCTCGTCGCCCAAGGCCTCGGCACCGACTACGGCGAGTTCGACCTCGCCGCCGCGGACGGCTTCGCCCGCGGCTAGACGCTTACGGCCCGGCGATAGCGCGAAACGGCCAGCGGCGCGAACACGACGATCAATCCGATCGTCCAGGCCAACGCGCCCCACACGCTGTTGCCCGCCGGTGCGCCCACCCACAGGTGGCGCATCGCGTCGACCACCACCGTGAAGGGGTTCACCTTTGCGAACTCCTGCAGCCAGCTCGGCATGGAGTCGACCGGCACGAAGGCTGACGAGGCGAAGGTCAGGGGGAAGATCGCGATGAAGCCGAGCGACTGGGCGGTCTCGGGGGACGAGGCGGTCAGGCCCATCAGGGCGAAGATCCACGAGAAGGCGTAGCCGAACAGCAGCATCAGCCCGATCCCGGCGACCACCTCGGGGAAGTGCGAGTTGAAGTTGAAGCCGGCGATGAAGCCGACGGCGAGCATGATCGCCAGCGAGAACGAGTTCGTCACTACGTCGGCCAGCGTGCGCCCCGCCAGCACGGCCGAGCGCGCCATCGGAAGCGAGCGGAAGCGGTCGATCAGGCCGCGCTTCAAGTCTTCGGCCAGGCCCAAAGCGGTCACGAAGCCGCCGAAGGAGATCGACTGGACGATGATCCCCGGCATCAGGAAGTCCACGTAGTCGTAGCCGGGCGTCTTGATCGCTCCGCCGAACACGTACACGAACAGCAGCGTGAACATGACCGGCTGGATCGTGAAGGCCAGCACCAGGTCGGGCTGGCGCGGGATGCGCAGCAGGCTGCGCTTGGCCAGCACAAGCGAGTCCGAGATCGCGCCCTTCATGCCGCCGCCTCCTCCTCCTCGGCCCGCGCCTCCTCGGCGGCGTGGCCGGTGAGCACCAGGAAGACGTCGTCGAGCGTCGGCCGGCGGATGCCGATGTCCTCGACGCCCACGCCCTCCGCGTCGAGGCGCCGCACCGCCTCGGCGATCACGCCGGAGCTCTGGCGAATCGGCGCGCGCACGACGTGGCGTTCGACGGTGGGCGGGTCCGCGACGATCGGCCCTAGCGCGGAGATCGCGGCCTGCGGGTCGTCGTCGGCGCCGATTCGCACCTCGAGGCGCTCGCCGCTCACACGGTCCTTCAGCTCGTCGGAGGTTCCCTCGGCGATCACCTCGCCGTTGTCGATCACCGCGATCCGGTCCGCCAGGCGGTCCGCCTCGTCGAGCGTCTGGGTGGTGAGCAGCACGGTCGTGCCCTGCGCTACCCGCCCCTCGATCGTCTCCAGCAGGCTCAGCCTGCTGCGCGGGTCGAGCCCCGTGGTGGGCTCGTCGAGGAACAGCACCGGCGGGCGCGCCACCAGCGCCGCGGCCAGGTCGAGCCGGCGGCGCATGCCGCCCGAGTAGGTGCGCACCAGGCGCTTGGCGGCGTCGGTCAGCTCGAAGCGCTCGAGCAGCTCGTCCGCCCGCTTCTTCGACGGATCGCCGCCCAGGTGGTAGAGCCGGCCGACCATCTCGAGGTTCTCGTGACCGGTCAAATTCTCGTCCACGGCGGCGTACTGACCCGCCAGCCCGATACGCGAGCGCAGCTTCGCGGCATCCTTGACCACGTCCAGCCCCGCCACCCGCGCCGTGCCCGAGTCGGGCGGCAACAGGGTCGTCAGGATGCGCACGGCGGTGGTCTTGCCGGCCCCGTTGGGCCCCAGCAGCCCCAGCACGGTTCCCGCGGGAGCGTTCAAATCGATGCCCCGCAGCGCCTTCACGTCGCCGTAGGACTTCGTCAGGCCCTCGACCTCTATGGCTGCTTCAGATGCCACGGCCTGAGAACCTAGCGACGGTGAGCGCGGACCATTCAGCCCGGGCGCCGCGGGCGCTGATCTTCTCCGCGGCCATCGGCGAGGGACACGATCTGCCCGCCAGGGTGCTCTCAGCCGAGCTCGAGTCAGAGGCGCCCGGCACGCGGGCACCGATCGTCGACGCCATCGCCGTGCTGGGCTGGCCCGCGGGCTCGATCCTCATGAACGCGGCGCCGCTGCACTCGCGCCTCGGGAACCTGCTGTTCGACTTCGAGTTCTGGCTGATCGCCGAGATCAGGGCCGCCCAGCGCTTCGGCGACGCCATCCTGTACGCCGCCGGCGCGCGCCGCGTAATGCGGACGATCGCCGCCTTCGCGCCCGATGTGGTGATCTCCACCTACCCGGGCATCACCGAGCTGCTTGGGGAGCTCAAGCGGCGCGGGCGGCTCCAGCTGCCGCTTGTGTCCGCGATCACGGACCTGGCCGCGCTGCGCTACTGGTCGCACCCCGACGTGGACCTGCACCTTGCCACGCACGCGGAGTCCGTCGAGGAGGTCCGCGGGATCGCGCCGCGCTCGGAGATCGTGCCGGTGCGCGGCCTGAACCTGCCCGAGTTCGCCCAGCCGCGCGACCGCGCCGAGGCCAGGCACGCGCTGGAGCTGCCCGCGGAGGCGCCGGTCGTGATCGTGTCGGGCGGCGGCTGGGCCGTGGGCGACCTGGCGGGTGCCATCGAGGCGGCGCTGGAGCTGCCCGACGCCTTCGTGGTGGCGCTGTGCGGCCGCAACGAGGAGGTCCTCGCGCGGCTCCGGGCACGCTTCGGCTCCCACCCGCGGATGCGCGTGCTCGGCTTCACCGACCACATGAGCGACCTGCTGGCGGCCGCCGACGCACTGGTGCACTCCACCGCCGGGCTGACCGTGCTGGAGGCCCACGTGCGCGGCTGCCCGACGATCTCCTACGGCTGGGGGCGCGGGCACATCCGCGCGAACAACGAGGCCTTCACGCGCTTCGGCCTGGCCGACGTGGCCGCCCGCAGGCGCGACCTCGGCCCCGCGCTCCAGCGGGCCGTGGCCCAGCGGCAGGAGCCCGACGCCTCATTCGCCGCGCTGCCCAGCGCCGCCTCCGTCGTGCTCGAATACCTCGCTCGTCGCGCCCGCCAGGGTGGCGGCTCCCAGGGCCACCACCACGAGCGAGCCGGCGATCAGCCCTCCGCCGAGGGGCGTGCCGCCCCAGTGCTCACCGGCCACGAGCGGGGCGAGCAGGGTGGGCACGGTCACCTGGAGCACCACGATCAGGGGCCCGACGCGGGTGGCGGGTAGCCGCTGGAGCGCACTGGTCTCGCTGATCAGCCCGACGAGCGCACCCGCCCCGGCCGCGGCCGCCCAGCCCAGCACCGGCAGCACGTGGCCGCGGTCGAGGGCGTCGGCGGCGAGCTTCGCGGCCAGCGCCGCCAGCACGTCGGCCGCGCCCGCCGACAGCACCAGCGCGGCGCCGCGCCCGGTCCGCAACAGGTAGGGCGCAGCCGCCACGGCCGCGAGCAGCGCCAGGGTCACGGCCAGCGCGGCGTGGCTGCTCACCGATTGCGAGCGCTCGGGCGCGGCCAGCGCGATACCCGCGACGCCGGCCACCAGCGCCGCCACCGCCAGCACCTCCCGGCGCCCCACCCGCTCGCGCAGCATGCTGCTGCCGAGGTACAGCAGCAGCACCAGGCCGAGCGCCAGCACCGGCTGGACCACCGTGAGGGGAGCGAAGGTGAGCGCGGCGATCTGCAGCGCGAAGCCGGCTATGGCCAGCGCGATCCCGGCCAGCCAGCGGCGCCTCCGCGCCAGTGTCCCCAGCAGCGCCGGCCGCAGCGCCAGCGAGCTGCTGACGCTGCGCGCCTCGAGCGCCTGGAGCACGTACGAGGTCTCGTAGGCGGCCGCCGCGGCCGTCGCGATTCCGATGCCTACCAGCAGGTTCCCGTCGATCACTGCGAGCATCCCCTCATGCGCGCCAGCTTGCTCGCCGCCGGAGCGGCCGCGGCCTGGAGCCTGCCGGGGCTCGCCCCTCTCATGCCCGCAGTCTCCCGTGTGCTCGCCATCCCGCGCCGCCTGGACGACGGCGGCGTGGCGCTGACCTTCGACGACGGCCCCCACGCGGAGGGCACGCCGGCCGTGCTGGAGGTGCTGGCGCACTCCGGGGCGGCGGCCACCTTCTTCCTCACCGGCGAGCAGGTTGAGCGGGCCCCCACGCTGGCGGCCGAGATCGCGGCGGAGGGCCACACGATCGCCTTGCACGGCTACCGCCACCGCAACATGCTGCGCCTCAGCCCGTGGGCCGTGACAGAGGACCTTCGCCGCGGGCAGGATGCGATCGCCTCCGCAACCGGACACACGCCCGCCACCTACCGGCCGCCCTACGGGATCTTCAGCGCGGGCGGCCTCGCGGCGGTTCGCCTCGCCGGCTTCGAGCCGATCCTGTGGTCGCGCTGGGGGCGCGACTGGTCAGCGCGTGCCACCCCGGAGTCCATCGCCGCGAAGGTCGCCGGCGAGCTGTCGCCCGGCGACGTGCTGCTGCTGCACGACGCGGACCACTACAGCGCGGCGGGCTCATGGCGCAACACGGCCGCAGCGCTGCCGAGGGTGATCGAGGCGCTGCAGGCGCGGGCGCTAGTGCCCGTGCGCCTCCCGCCGGCGACGGGCTAGGTGCTCTCCTGCGGCTGCAGCCTGGCGAGCTGGTTGCCCGCCATGCCCACAGCCACTCCGAAAGCGGCTCCGGTCAAGCCGAGCATCACCAGGTCCACGTCGCCCGTCCCCAGCCGCGTCAGGTCATGTGGCCAGAGCAGCACCACCACGACCGCCGCGAGCGCGGCGAGCCATGGCGCGGCCCGGCCGGCGGCTTCGCCCTCGCCGGCGGCCGTGAGGTAGATCGTGAGCGCGAGCAGGCTGGTGATCGCCGAGGTGTGCAGGTCAGCGCCGTCGGCGCCCACGCCGTGGATCAGGCCAAGAAAGGCCAGCACCATGCCGGCCATCACGGAGAGCCTGGCTACCGCAAGCCCCCGCAGCGCCACACGCGCGCGCGCCTTGCGCGCCGTCCCGGGCGCTGGTGCCTCGAGCTGCTCGCGGTGCCAGCCCACGTACCTGCGCATTCCCTCGGCGAACGGGGTGGCCGCGCGCCAGCCGAGCTCCCGCGCGGCGCGCTCGCCGGACACCTGGATCGAGCCGAGGTCACCGGTGCGTCCCGGTACCCGCTCCAGCTCGACGGGCGCGACCTCCGCACGCACGGTCTCGGCGATCTGGAGGATCGTGACGTCCTCGTCGCCCACGAGGTTGTAGACGCGGTTCCCGGCGCACGGCTGCAGGCTTGCGACGACGCCCTGAGCAAGGTCCTCCACGTAGACGAAGCGGCGCGACTGGCTGCCGTCGCCGGCCACCGTCAGCGCCTGGCCGTCGAGTGCCTTGCCCACGAACTTGGGCACGACCGCCTCGGGGCGGCAGCGCGGGCCGTACGGGATGCCGAAGCGCAGGATCGTGTACTCGAGGCCGTAGAGCTCCTCGTAGGAGCGGCAGTACATCTCGCCCGCGAGCTTCGTGGCCGTGTAGAGGTGGGCGGGCAGCCCAAGGGGCGTGTCCTCGTCCACCGCGGACTCGCCGGCGTCCGAGTAGACCCAGACCGTGGAGGCGTAGATCACGCGCTTCACGCCGGCCTGCTGCGCGGCCTCGAGCACGTTCAGGGTGCCGCGGGTATTCGACTCCTCGGCCTCGACCGGCGCCTCGGCCACGCGGTCGGCGTCGGCCATCGCGGCCAGATGCAGCACGGCGTCACAGCCGGCCATGGCGTCGGTGAGCGCGTCGCGGTCGGTGAGCGCGGCGATCCGCGCCGGCACGTCCGGATGGTGCGGCGACGGCCGCTGGTCGAAGATCAGCGGCTCGATCCCCTCCGCGATCAGGCAGTCGACCACGTGCGAGCCAATGAAGCCCGCGCCCCCTGTCACGAGCGCCTTCACGACTCGGGACGGTAGTAGAGCGGCACGCACCAGTGATTCTCGGCGACCCAGTCGCTGTTCGGCAGCTCGTCGTGGTGGCCAAAGATCCGGTGGCACGGCTGGTCGTAGACCTTGCCCGTTGAGCGCTCGATCGGGTCGAAGACGATGTACTTGTAGAGCCCGGAGGTCATGCCCTCGGGCAGCTCGAGCCGGGCCGGATGGCTCTCGTCGAGCTCGCGCGCCGCTTCGTTCTTCCAGCGCACGATCTCGGGCAGCCGCTCGACCTGCACCAGACCCAGCGCGGCGGTGAACTCGCTCATCCGCTGCCCGAGCCCCTTGACCGCGAAGTCGGGCTTGCCGTAGTTGCGGTACGCGCGGGCGTGCTCCAGCAAATCCGCGTCACGGGACACAAGGATGCCGCCTTCGCCGGTCGAGATCGTTTTCGTAGCGTAAAGGGAGTAGACGCCAGCGTCGCCGAAGCCCCCCGGCCGGCGCCCGTTCCAGTCCGCGCCGTGGGCGTGCGCGCAGTCCTCGATCAGGAAGATGCCCTGGTCGCGGCAGAAGGCGGCGATGCGCTCGATGTCGAAGGCGATGTGCCCGCCGATGTGCACGACGAAGGCGGCTCGTGGCTTGTGTCGCAGCGCCTGCTCCTCGAAGCTCTCGAACGACGCGCACAGGTCGTGGCGGTTGCAGTCCACGAACTCGACCCGCGCGCCCGCGGCCATCGCCGCCAGCGGCGTGGCGGGGAAGGTGTTCGACGGGCACAGCACCGTCTGCCCGCGCACGCCCGCGTAGTCGAGCGCCGCCAGCGCCGCCCCGCTCCAGCCCGCGGTTGCGACCGCGCCGATTCCGTTCCAGCGCTCCCAGGCCCCCTCGAAGCGCTCGGTCAGGCGCCCCTCGGTCCACTGCTGGGAGTCGATCACCTCGTCCCAGAGGCGGTGCAGGGCCTCGCGGTCGCGCGGGTCGAACCCGATGGCGAAACTGGAGGCGTCGAGGACGGGCATGTTCATGAACCTACTTCAGCCTCAGTCAGCGCGGGACTGACCGGGTAGCCGTCCGGCGATGCGCCCCAGCGGGCGCACCGACTCCTGCAGCGCGTCGACGCTGCCGGACAGCTCGCCCATCGACTCGAGCAGGCGCTCGAGCAGCTCGGAGAGGTTGTCGATTCGGCCCTCGAGGTGCTGAAGCGTCTCTGGCACCTGGGAGAGGTGCCGTTGCACCTCCACAAGCACCGGCATGGCCTCCTCGATCTTCGCCATGCGCGCGTCCATCGGCGCCAGGATGGCGGTGGCGTCGGCGACGTTGCTCATCTCCTTGCCGAGCTTCGGCAGGGTCTGGGTGTCCTTGGCCACCGAGTCCATGCCATCGGCGATCCGCTCCAGCCGCGCGGTGTGGCCGGACATCTCCTCGGTGTGCTCGGCGATCCGTGCCAGGCCCAGCAGGCGGTCGATCGGGATGTTCACGCGCGGAACCAGGACTGACGGATCATGACAGTCGCTGCATCAGGTCGCCGGCGAGCGCCGAGCTTCTGAAGCGCCCGCTCCGGGCCGCGCGCCGCATCACGGCGACGATCAGGCGGTCCATCGCTCCGCGCGGGGTGGCGCGAAGCAGGAAGTAGTTCACCGTGCCGCGGCGCGTCGTCGCGAGGTCGCGCTTGGGCCGGCCCAGCGCGGCGCGGGCCATCAGCTTCGCCACCTCGTCGAGGCTCTCCTCGGGCACGATGCCGTCGAGCGCGAAGCCGTCCTCCTCCGACGAGGCGTGGATCGGGGTCTTGATGTAGCCCGGGTAGACGGTGGTCACGGTGAGCGCGTCGCCGTGCTCGAGGCGCAGCACGTCCGAGTAGGCGGTCAGCCCGCGCTTGCTCATGCAGTAGGCGGGCACGAGCGGCAGCGCCAGGTGCGCCAGGCCGGAGGCCACGTTCACCACGCGGCCGCGCGCCTCGCGCAGCGCGGGCAGGGCGGCGGAGGTCACTCGCCAGGGGCCCACCATGTTCACGTCGAGCAGCGCGAGGGCCTCGGCGTCGGGCGCCTCCCCGGCACTCTGGGCGTAGCCCAGGCCGGCGTTGTTGATCAGCACGTCGAGGCCGCCGAGGCGCTCGATCGCCTCCGCGACGGCGCGGTCCACCGACTCCTGGTCGCGCACGTCGCAGGCGATCAGCCTGTCGGCGGCGTTCAGGTCGAGGCCCTCCACGCGCGCGCCCTGCGAGCGCAGCTCCTCCATCGTGGCCGCGCCGATGCCGCTGGCGGCGCCGGTGATCAGCACGCGCTTCATGCCGACCCCAGGCGGTACTCGGAGGGCTTGAACTCGGCCGCGCGGCGGCGAAACCGCCAGGTCCAGTCGGGCCAGAGGGTGGAGTTGCGGCCGTTGCGATCCACGTACCAGCTCTTGCAGCCGGTGTTCCACACCGTGCCCTGGAGCTGCTCGTCGATGTCCGCGTTGTAGCGGGCGAGCACCTCCTCGCGTACCTCGACGGTGTCGGCGCCGTCCGCGTCCATCGCCTGCAGCGCCTCCATCACGTGCGCCAGCTGCGACTCGATCATGTAGACCATCGAGCTGTGCCCGAGCCCCGTGTTCGGGCCGAGCAGCAGGAAGAAGTTCGGGTAGCCGGCCACCGTCAGGCCGAGGTGCGCCCGCGGGCTGCCCTGCCAGACCTCGTCGAGCGTGCGCCCGTCGCGCCCGCGCACCTGCTGTGCCACCGGCATGTCGGTGACCTTGAAGCCCGTGCCGAGCACGATGGCGTCGACCTCGCGCTCCACGCCGTCCCGGTCGACGATCGAGTTGCGCTTGATCTCCTTGACGCCTGAGGTCACGAGCTCGACGTTGGGCTTGGAGAGCGCGGGATACCACTTGTTCGACGGCAGGATGCGCTTGCAGCCGATCGTGTAGCCGGGCGTGACCTTCTTCAGAAGCTCGGGGTCGGAAATTGCGCTTCGCATGTGGCGCTTGGCCATCCGCTCGGCCAGGCGCATCAGCTTGGGGTTCTTGACGAAGCCCAGCACGGCGGTCTCGCGACCGGTGTAGATGCCCCCGCGCATGAGCCGCTGGGCGAGCTTCGAGCGGCTGTAGAGGCGCCGCTCCCAGTCCTTGATCGGCCGGTTGTTGTGCGGGAAGACCCACGGCGGCGTGCGCTGGAAGACGTGAAGCTGCTCGACCTCGGGCTGCAGCTCGGGCACGTACTGGATGGCCGAGGCGCCGGTGCCGATCGAGGCCACACGCTTGCCCTTCGGGTCCCAGTCGTGGTCCCAGCGGGCGGAGTGGAACGTCGGGCCCTCGAACTCCTCGAGTCCGGGCAGCTCGGGGATCACGGGCTCCGCCAGCGGGCCCATGCCGGCCACCAGCACGCGCGCCCGGAAGGTCCCGTGGTCGGTCTCGACCTCCCAGAGCTTGTCCTGCTCGTTCCAGGCAGACCCCTCGACCGTGTGGCCGAAACGCACGTGCGGCCGGATGCCGAAGTCGTCGGCCACGCGCTGCAGGTAGGCGCGGATCTCGGGCTGCTTGGAGTAGGTCTCGGTCCAGCGCGGGTTGGGCGCGAACGAGAACGAGTAGAGGTGCGAGGGCACATCGCAGGCGCAGCCCGGGTAGGTGTTGTAGTGCCAGGTGCCGCCCACGTCGTCGGCGCGCTCGAGCACGACGAAGTCGCGCTTGCCCTCCTGCTTGAGCCTGATGGCCATGCCCATGCCGGAGAAGCCGCTGCCCACGATGGCGATGTCGAAGATCTTGTTTTCTTGGTGTTCGGCGGTCATTGCAACTTACGTACCCGTAACTTACAGCAATGTAACATGCCGGTCCGAAGCATGGCGCCGCACCCCGTCAGCCACGCCAGGATGAGCGCCGAAGAGCGCCGCGAGCAGCTGCTCGACGCCACCAAGGCGATCGTGGATCGCAGCGGCTTCCACGAGGTGTCGATCGAGGCCGTGGCCCGCGAGGCGGGCATCACGCGACCCGTCGTCTACGGCCATTTCGAAGACCTCTCCGGCCTGCTGAGCGCGCTCGTGGAGCGCGAGAGCGCGCGGGCGCTGGCGCAGCTAGCCGAGGTGCTCCCAACCGACCTCGCCGCGGGCGACACGCGCGACCAGCTGCTGGCCGGCCTGCGCGGCTACCTGGGCGCCGCCGAAGCCGACCCGGTCACCTGGCGCCTGGTGCTGATGCCGCCCGAGGGCGCCCCCGACGTCCTGCGCGAGCACATCGCCCGCGGCCGCGCCGCCGTGGTGGCGCAGCTCGCGGAAGCGGTGCGCCCCGGCCTGGGCCAGGGCCGCCCCTCGCCCGATCCCGAGCTCACCGCCATGACCTTCTCCTCCCTCGCCGACGACGCGGCGCGCCTGCTGCTCACCGAGCCCGAGCGCTTCCCGGTCGAGCGCCTGGTCGACCACGCGAGCTGGCTGCTCGAGCAGCTGCTGGCTTCTTAGGCGTGCCGGGCGTCGCCACGATCGGCGTATACGGCTTCTATCTCGACTCATTTCTCGCCGCGCTCCGGGAAGCAAACGTGGGCCAGTTGCTCGACGTGCGCCAGCGCCGCGGCGTGCGCGGTCCCGAGTACGCCTGGGCGAACTCGCAGCGGCTGCAGGCGGCCCTGGCCGATGCCGGAATCGAGTACCGCCACCACAAGGAGCTGGCGCCCACCACCGAGCTCCGCCAGCTGCAGTACGCGGAGGACGCGCGAACGGGCGTGGGCAAGCGCTCACGGGAGCGCCTCGCGCCGGAGTACGTGGAGCGCTACACGCACGAGATCCTCGACCAGGCGGAGCTGGAGCCCCTCGTTCAGGCCCTCCCGCGCGGCGGGCCGGCCGCGCTGCTGTGCGTCGAGCGCGAGCCGGAGGCCTGCCACCGCTCGCTGATCGCGGAGCGGCTGCGCGACGAGCACGGCCTCAGCGTGGAGCACCTGCGGCCCTGAGGGCCGCGTGGGCCTCGGCGGCGATGCGCTGCACGGTCTCGCCGGCCGGCTCCTCGCGCGCCAGCCGGTAGGCCTGGCCGGCCCAGAGGTTGAAGCCCCCGGCGTCGCCGCGCTCGCGCGCGGCGGCCCGCAGCGGCGCGGTGGCGTAGTGCAGCTGCGGGTAGGCGACCGGCGCGTCGGTGTGCTCGCTCATGAAGCGGTTCAGGATGCCGCGGGCCTGGCGCCCGGTGAAGGCCCGTGTCAGGGCCGTCGGCGCGTCCTGCGACAGCGCTTCGCGGTGGGCGGGGTGCGTGCCGGCCTCGGGCGACAGCAGGAACGCGGTGCCCAGCTGCGCGGCCGAGGCTCCGGCCACCAGCACCGCGGCCACCGCCGCGCCGTCGCCCAGGCCGCCGGCCGCGATCAGCGGCAGCTCGGTCTCGTTCGCCACCGCGCGCAGCAGGGCGAGCACCCCCAGCCCCTCCGCGCCCTCCCGGTCCACGAACGAGGCGCGGTGCCCGCCGGCCTCGACGCCCTGGCAGACCAGCGCGTCGGCGCCCGCCCAGACCGCCACCCGCGCCTCCTCCGGATCGGTCACCGTGACCCACACCTCCGAGCCGGACTCGCGCAGCGCGGCGATCGTCTCGGCGGGCGGGCAGCCGAAGGTGAACGACACCAGCGGCACGCGCTGCTCGCGCACGAGCGCCAGCTTCGCCTCCCAGCCATCGTCGTCGTAGCGCGGCTCGCCGGCGTCGGGCCCGAGGCCCTCAACGTAGTCCCTCACGACCGCCTCGTCGGCCTCGTTCGGGGCGGGCACGAACAGGTTCACGCCGAAAGGGGCCTCGCCGCGCTCGCGAACAGCGCCGATCTCCTCGGCCACGTCCTCGGCCTTGCGGTAGCCCGCGGCCAGGAAGCCGAGGCCGCCCGCCTCGCCCACCGCCAGGCACAGCCCGGGCGCGGACGGGCCGCCGGCCAGCGGCGCCTGCACGATGGGATGGGTCAGGCCGTCGAGGATCAAGTCGCTCACCTTGAACCTATCCTCCTGCTGCGGCCCCCGTAGCTCAGTGGACAGAGCGGCTGCCTTCTAAGCAGCGGGTCGGAGGTTCGAGTCCTCCCGGGGGCACTCGCCGATGGCTCGCCTGACACTCGTTGACGCTCCACTCGACTGCTCGGGGGCCGGGCGTGGCGAGGAGCACGCGCCCGGCGCCCTGCGCGCCGCGGGGCTGGTCGAACGCCTCGGCGCGCGAGACGCCGGCGAGGCCGGCGCGCGCATCCGCGACACGCGGCGCGACCCCGGCACCGGCGTGGTGGGCGCGGACGACGTGCGCCGCGCGTCGGGCGCGATCGCCGCGCGGGTGAGAGAGCTGCTCGAGGCCGGCGAGCGTCCACTCGTGGTCGGGGGCGACTGCACGCTGCTGCTCGGCGTCTTCCAGGCTCTGCCCCGCGGCAGCGGCCTCTGGTTCGTGGACGGGCACGCGGACTTCTTCGACGGCGAGAGCTCGCCGACCGGCGAGGCGGCCGACATGGACCTGGCGATCCTCACCGGCCACGGCCCGCCGCGGCTGCTCGACGGCGACGCGGTCCTGCTCGAGCCGTCCGCCGCGGTGCTGCTCGGTCACCGCCCCGCCGAGCTCCATCCCGACGTGGCGCGCGAGAACGCCCGCCTGGACCCCGCCATCCACGCGCTCACAGCGCCGCAGGTGCGCGAGCGCGGCCCCGGCCGCGTCGGCGCCGACGCGGCGGGCCGGCTCGCGGGAGGCCCCGCCTGGCTGCACCTCGACCTCGATGTGCTGGACGAGAGCGCACTCCCCGCCGTGAGCTACCCGCAGCCGCTCGGGCTCGACTGGGATGAGCTCGTGGCGCTCTGCCGGCCGCTCGCCGCGGCGCCGAACCTGGTCGGGGTATCCGTCGCCGACTTCAACCCCGACCGCGACCCCGACGGCGCGCATGCCAACCGCGTCGTGGGGGCTCTCTACGCGACCTTAGTGTAGATCAGGTCGAAGTCGAGCTCCCAGCTCGAGCCGTCGCTGGACGTCTCCCAGCGCCCCTCGATCGCCCGGCCGTCCTCGCTGACTCCCTACCTGAACGCTCCCTGAACGGAAGTGCGAATTCGCCCGGTTTCCTTTAAGGCGCCTTACCTTCGCGACCGAAGTTGCCCCTATGACTACGACGACGCGGCGCCGCATGCTCAACAAGGTTCCAGAGGTCACTCTGTACTTCTGGATCATCAAGGTGCTGTGCACCACGGTGGGAGAGACCGCGGCCGACAATCTCAACACCGGTCTCAAGCTCGGCCTCACCGGCACGACGTACGTGATGGGCGCCCTGTTGCTCGTGGTTCTGTTCTTCCAGTTCAAGAACAGGCGATACGTGGCCGGCATCTACTGGCTCGCGGTCGTACTGCTCAGCATCGTCGGCACGCTGATCACCGACAACCTCGTCGACAACTACGGCGTCGCCCTCCAGACGACCACGATCGCGTTCAGCATCGCCTTGGCGGCCACCTTCGCGGTCTGGTACGCCAGCGAGCGCACCCTCTCGATCCACACCATTCACACGACCCGCCGCGAGGCCTTCTACTGGGCGACGATCCTGTTCACCTTCGCCCTCGGTACCGCTGCGGGGGACCTGGCCGCCGAGAAGCTCAACCTGGGCTACTGGAAGGCGGCGCTCGTATTCGGCGGGGCGATCGCGATCGTGTTCCTGGCACATCGCTTCTGGAAGCTCGGCGCCATCACGGCCTTCTGGGTCGCGTACATCCTGACCCGCCCGCTCGGGGCGTCGATCGGCGACTACATGTCGCAGGCCAAGCACGTCGGCGGCCTCGGGCTCGGCACGACGGTGACGAGCGTGATCTTCCTCGCCCTGATCCTCTCCCTGGTCGTCTACCTGAGTCTCTCCAAGCGAGACGTGATCGAGACGGGGCCGCCGCGGGTGGCGGACGACTCCCCGACGACGCGCGTCCTGATCGTGGCCAACAAGACGGCCGCGACACCGCCACTCATCGAAGCGGTCCGCCGGCGCGCCGACGCGGACCCGACCAGCTTCGTGCTGCTCGTGCCGAACCCCGACGACCATCTGGTGTTCGACCGGGTGGGCACGGACATCCACCTCGGCCAGCAGGTCCTCGGACTGGCGCTGCCCCTGCTCGAGGACGCGGCCGGCGGCGAGGTGGAGGGGCAAGTGGCGAACAGCCCCAACGCCTACGACGACATCGTGGAGGAGCTGGACGCGCGGCAGTACGACGAGGTCATCGTCTCGACGCTGCCGAGCCACGTGTCGCACTGGCTCCACATCGACCTGCCGAGCCGCATCGCGCAGCTTGGCTACCACGTGATCACCGTCACCGGAAGCCACGGCGGTGCCGAGGACGGACCCGACGAGCCGTCGGTGGCCGTCGCCGGATCGGTCCGCTCCGCGGCCTGACCGTGTAATCGGGGCGGGCGGATTCGAACCGCCGACCCCCTGCTCCCAAAGCAGGTGCGCTACCAGGCTGCGCCACGCCCCGTGGCGACAAGTGTAGGTGCGCGGCTGGCGGTAGGGTGGCGCGTCCATGGCTGACGTCCAACCGCTTCGCACGCTGCGCTACGAGCCGTCGGCGGTGGGCTCGCTGGAGGATGTGATCGCGCCCCCCTATGACGTGATCGATTCCGACGAGCGCGCCCAGCTGCTCGAGCGCTCGCCGTTCAACGTGGTCGAGATCGACCTGCCGGAGGCGGTCAACGGCGGCGATCCCTACGAGCACGCGCGCGACACGCTCGACGAGTGGCGCCGCGACGGCGTCGTGGTCACTGAGCCCGAGCCCGCGATGTGGGCGCTGGAGCAGAGCTACACGGCGCCGGACGGCGGCGAGCGCACGCGGCGCGGCTTCTTCGCGCGCGTGCGCGTCGAGGACTACGGCGCGGGGCGGATCCGGCCGCACGAGCGCACGCACCCCGGTCCCAAGGAGGACCGGCTCCGCCTGACCCGCGCGACGCGAGCCAACCTCTCCCCCATCTTCAGCCTCTTCCCCGATCCCGACAACGCCGCGAGCGACGCGCTCGCGAAGGCGACCAACGGCGACCCGTTCGGCACGGCCAGCGACTCCGACGGCACCCGCAACAGCCTCTGGCGCATCGGCGAGCCCGAGCTGATCGCCGAGTTGCAGGGCGCCGTGGCCGACGCCGAGCTGCTGATCGCCGACGGCCATCACCGCTACGAGACCGCCCGCATCTACGCCGACGAGGTGGGCGGCGACGGCGAGCACCGCTACGTCCTGATGTTCCTCTGCTCGCTCTCCGATCCGGGCCTGACGGTGTTCCCGACGCACCGGCTGCTCTCGAACCTGCAGGACCCGGCGGTGCAGGAGAAGCTCGGCGCCGCGCTCAAGCGCGACTTCGAGGTGGAGCGCATCGAGGCCGAGGAGCTCGAGCCGCCCGCCTCCGAGACTGTCCAGTTCGGCTACATGGACAGCCACTTCAAGCAGCCGTTCCGGCTTACCCTGAAGGACCAGTCGATCGCCGACGAGGCGCTGCCCGGCATGCCCGAGCCCTACCGCAAGCTCGACACCGCGGTGCTGGAGGCCCTGATCCTGCGGGGCGCCCTTGGCATGTCCGAGGACGACATCTCCCACCTGAACGGGCTCGGATACTCGAAGAACATCGAGGACGCACGCGCGGGAATCGAAAGCGGCGACTGGGACGCCGGCTTCTTCATGCGCGCCACGCCGGTCGAGCAGGTGCGGGAGGTGGCCGAGGCGGGCGAGTCGATGCCCCCGAAGTCGACCTACTTCTACCCCAAGGTGCCGACCGGCCTCGTGTTCAACTCGCTGGCATGAAGATCTACACCCGCAAGGGCGACGACGGCACCACGGGCCTCTGGTACGGCGGCCGCGTGCCGAAGTTCGACCCCCGGCCCGAGGCCTACGGATCGTGCGACGAGGCAGCCGCGGCGCTGGGTACAGCCCGAGCCGCCGCCGAGCGCGGAGGCGAGCTGTACGAGGACATCCTGCGCCTCCAGAACGAGCTCTTCGTGGCGGGCGCCGAGCTGGCCACCGCGCCGGAGTCGGCCGGACGGCTGCAGCCGGGCGTCTCGAAGGTCACCGACGCGATGGTCGATCGCCTGGAGAGCGACATCGACCGCTACATGGAGCGCGTTGACCTGCCGCCGAAGTTCGTGATCCCCGGCGGCACCGAGCTGTCCGCGCGCCTCGACGTGGCGCGCGGCGCGGTGCGCCGAGCCGAGCGGCGCGTGAGCGCGCTAAGGCATGGCGGCCAGCTTGCCGACGACACAGTCCTGACGTACCTCAACCGGCTCTCCGACGCGCTGTTCGCGATGGCGCGCTTCGCCGACGAGCCCGAGCCCGAGCTTTTCGAGGGGAGAGCATGAGAGCCACCGCCCGACGTGAGAACGGCAAGCTCGTTCACGATCTTGAGATCCGCGAGCACCGCCTGAAGGCCGACGAGCCGCGCGAGTCGGGCGGCGACGACGCCGGCCCGAGCCCGCAGGAGCTGCTGGCCGCCAGCCTCGCCTCCTGCACGGCGATCACGATGGAGATGTACGCCGACCGCAAGGGCTGGGAGGTCGGCGACGTGGCGGTGGACGTGGACTACGAGCCGGCCCAGCGCGGCTCCCCCACCAAGTTCACGATGGAGGTCCGCCTGCCCAAGGAGCTGCCCGAGGAGCAGCGCGAGAAGCTGATGCAGATCGCGGCCAAGTGCCCGGTGCACCGCACGCTCGAGGGCGAGGTCATGTTCGAGGAGAAGCTCGAGCTCGTCTAGCCGACCGTCGCGCCCGCCTCGCGCATCTCTTCAAGGGCGCGCTCGGAGTCGCCGGGCTCGACCTCCACTCCGCGCACCGCATCGCGGTCCACGTTCACCTCGAAGCCGGCGCTGAGGGCGTCGAGCGCCGTGTGCTTCACGCAGTAGTCGGTGGCGAGCCCGACCACGGTGAGCTTGTCGATGCCGCGCTCGCGCAGCAGCTGCTCGAGCTGGGTGCCGTCGAAGCCTGAGTAGCCCTCGGTGCCCGGGTCCTGGCCCTTGTCGAGCACGATGTCCAGTCGCGAGCGGTCGAGCGCCGCGTTCAGCTCCGCCCCCTCCGTGTCCTGGACGCAGTGCACAGGCCAGGTGCCGCCCTGCTCGACGAACGAGCCGTGGTCCGCCGGGTGCCAGTCGCGCGTGGCGATCACGAGCTTGAAGCGCGGGTCGGCGGCCAGCTCGCTCAGGCGCCCGGCGATCTCGTCGCCCTCGGCCACGGCCAGCGCGCCGCCGGGCGTGAAGTCGTTCTGAAAGTCGACGATGACGAGCGCTTCGGCCACGGTCGCGATGATAGGTCGATGGCCACGGCCGAACAGCTGCGCGACCTGCTGCTCACGCCCGAGGAGGCGGCCGAGCTCGACGCCCCCGGCAGCAAGGACGCGGCGGTCCTGATCCCGCTCTACCCGCGCGGCGGCGAGCTGGTTGCCGTCCTCACCGAGCGCCGCGAGGACCTGAGCCGCCACGCGGGAGAGATCTCATTCCCGGGCGGTCGCCAGGACTTCCCCGAGGAGGACCTGCGCACGACCGCGCTGCGCGAGGCCGAGGAGGAGATCGGACTGCCGCCCGCGGAGGTGGAGCTGGTGGGAGCGCTGCCGCCCACCGGCACCTTCGTGACGAGCTACAAGATCCACTCCTTCGTGGGCCTGATCGAGCCGGGCCACAGCTGGGTGCCCCAGGAGAGCGAGGTGGCCCAGGTGCTCGAGCTGTCTCTGCCCGAGCTGGTGGCCGGCCACGAGATGCAGCGGCTGCTGAAGAAGGGCGTGCCTATCAAGACGCCCACCTACACGGTGGACGGGCACTTCGTCTGGGGAGCCACCGGGCGCATCGTCCAGCAGCTGATCGAGCGCCTGCAGCCGCTGCTCTAAACGTCCTTCTCGATCGGCACGTCGACCATGTTGCCCCACTCGGTCCAGGACCCGTCGTAGTTCTTGACCTCGTCCTGCCCGAGCAGCTCGTGCAGCACGAACCAGGTGTGGGCCGAGCGCTCGCCGATGCGGCAGTAGGCGATCACGGGGCCGTCGGTCGCGCCCTTGGCGCCGTAGAGCTCGCGCAGGTCCTCGGCCGACTTGAAGGTGCCGTCCTCCTGCACCGCCTGGGCCCACGGCACCGACGCCGCGCCGGGGATGTGCCCCGAGCGCTGGGCGCCCTCCAGCTCGTAGCCGGCCATGGCGATCAGCTCGCCGGAGAACTCCTGCGGCGAGCGCACGTCCACCAGCGCCACGTCGCGGTCGAGCGCGTCGAGCACCTCGTCGCGCTTGGCGCGGATGGCCTCGTCGCCCTCCTGCGCGTTGAACGTCAGCGGCTCGAACTCCGGCACGTCGGTGCTGGTCGGGCGCCCCTCGGAGATCCACTTCTCGCGCGGGCCGTTCATCAGCCTCAGGTTGTCGTGGCCGTAGTACTTGAGGTACCAGTAGGTGTAGGCGGCGAACCAGTTGTTGCGGTCGCCGTAGAGGACGATCGTGTGCTCGTTCGAGATGCCGCGGCCCCCGAACAGGTCGCCGAATTCCTGCGGACCGAGGAAGTCGCGCTTGACCTGGTCCTGCAGGTCGGTCTTCCAGTCGAAGCCGATCGCCCCCGGGATGTGGGCCTCGGCGTAGAGCCCCGGGTTCTCGTCCACCTCGACGATGCGAATCGAGTCGTCCGACAGGTGATCCTCGACCCACTGGGTGTCGACGAGAACGTCCTTCGCATAGTCCGCCACGGTGGGGCTCCTCCTGAAAAGTTCTAAATCGGGTCCGATTTAGCCTACTCACTCTGTCGCCGCCCCCGGGAGTATCTTCCGTTCAGTGGTCGAGCCAGCTCCCCTTCGTCCGGTACCCAGGCATCCCCCCGGTCCGGTCGAGCCGGGGCCGGCCGCCGATCACGTCGCCAGCCGGCTGCCCCAGCTCGATCCGCTGCAGCGCGAGGCCCTCGCCCTCGTCACCTTCTCCGGCCGCACCCGCGAGGAGGCGGCCGCGCGGCTCGAGGTCTCGCCCGAGGAGCTTGCCGTGTCGCTGGCCCGCGCGCGCAAGGAGCTGCGCCGCTCGCTGTGGCCGCTGCAGGGCAGCGGCTGGTGCGAGCACGCCGAGCGCCTGGTGTCGGATCGGCTCGACGGCCCGCTCGACGACGTGGGCGCCGCGCGCCTCGGCGTGCACCTGCGCAACTGCCCCCGCTGCGTGGACCACGAGCGCCGCCTCGTGCAGGCAATCGACGGGCTGGTGGCGGGCCTGGCCGGCGAGCCCGAGCCCACCCCCGCCCCGGCCCCGGCCGTCGCGAGCCCGGCCCCCCTGCGCCTGGCCGAGGCACGCGCCGAGCGCGCGCTGCCCAGTGCGGTCGGCCTGCCCCCCATCCCGGCGCTGCCCTTCGGCATTCCGGTCACGCCTGGAGCGCTCGCCGGCCGGGCCACCGAGCTGCCGGGCGTGCTGGCCACCGTGATGATGATCGCGGTACTGGCTCTGGCCGCCTGGGCCGGCCTCGACTTCCCGCTTCTCTAGCGGAAGCGCTCGGCTCGGCCGAGTGCGCACCGTCCCTCTAATCCCGCTCGCCGAGCACGCGCCGCACCGCCGCCAGCGCCCCGCCGACCCACCGGGCGCGATCCGCAGGATCCGCGCTGAGAATCTCCACCGGGATCCGGAACGTCTCATTGGCCGAGCGCACGATCGCCGCTCCCTCGTCGAAGGCCGCCGCGTCCACGCTGCCCGCCGCCTCGTAAACGAAGCCGCGCACAGGCGCGTCGACCAAGCGCTCGAGCAGCGAGCGCAGGCGCGGCCCATGCAACGCGGCGACCGCCTCGGGCTCGCCCGTCGCGCCGGCCAGCAGCCAGCAGATCACGCTGATCCCCTCGATGCTCGGCAGCAGCGTGCCCAGGCGGTCGGGGTCGGCCACCACGCCTTCCGCGCCGGCCGCCTCGATCTCGGCGACGCGGGCGGGATCGCGAGTCGTGCCGCGCACGGCGTGTCCCGCCGCGAGGAGCTCGCCCGCCAGTTCCCGGCCGCGGCAGCCGCCGCCCACGATCAGGACGCGCGCCAGCGCTCAGCCCCGCTGGCGTGGGTGGCGCTGCCCGCGGGCCTCGCGCTTCTCGCGGCCCTCGCGCTCGATCTTGTCGAGGAGGGCGCGGCGCCACTCCTCGTCCTCTTGGATCTGCGCCTGGACATCGGCCTCGGAGATCTCGCGGCGGCCGCTGGCCCGGCGGCGCTCGTTCTGGGCCTCGAGCATCTGGTCGATGTCGTCCAGCTCGAGCTCGGCTTCCAGCTCCGGTGAGCGCGTCGGCCGCCAGTCCACCTGCTCGGCCCCGGAGCCCGGGTAGTACCGGCCGATGGCCAGGAAGATCGCCCCTACAACGATGATCGCCCCGAAGACGAACACCCCGAACTGGTCCATCGCGCGAGTGTACGCTCAGCCGATTGTGGAGAATGCCGACGCATGATCGACTTCGAGCTGACTGACGAGCAGCGGCTGGTGCGCGAGACGGCCCGCGACTTCGCCGACAACGAGATCGTCCCGCGGGCCCGCGACAACGACCGCAACGAGCACTTCGACACCGACCTCGTGCAGAAGATCGCCGACATCGGCTTCCTCGGGGCGATCGTGCCCGAGGAGTACGGCGGCCGCGGCGTGGACTACCGCACCTACGGGCTGATCGTGGAGGAGGTCGGGCGCGGCTGCTCGGCCATGCGCACCGTGGTATCGGTGGTCACCTCGCTCGTGTGCTCCTCGATCGTGCGCTGGGGCAACGAGGAGCAGAAGAAGCAGTGGCTGCCGCAGCTCTGCTCCGGCGAGGCGCTCGGCTGCTTCGGGCTGACCGAGCCCGACACCGGCTCCGACGCCTCCAACCTGAAGACGCGTGCCGAGAAGATCGACGGCGGCTGGAGGATCAGGGGCGGGAAGATGTGGATCTCGCTCGGCAACTTCGCCAAGGTCGCGCTGATCTTCGCCCAGACCGACCCCGAGCAGAAGCACCGCGGCCTGGCCTGCTTCCTCGTACCCACCGACTCGGCCGGCTTCTCATCCAGTGAGATCCACCACAAGCTCGGGCTGCGCGGCTCCGACACGGCCGAGCTGTCCCTCGACGGCGTCGAGGTGGGCGACGACGCGCTGATGGGCGAGGTCGGCGACGGCTTCAAGATCGCCATGAGCGCGCTCGACTCCGGGCGCTTCAGCGTCGCCGCCGGCTGCGTCGGCATCTGCCAGGGCTCGGTCACGGCCTCGGTGAACTACGCCAAGGAGCGCACCCAGTTCGACCGGCCCATCGCTTCCTTCCAGCTCGTGCAGGAGCTGATCGCCGACCAGGTGGTGCAGACCGAGGCCGCCCGCGCGCTGGTGTGGCGCGCCGGCTGGCTGAAGGACACCGGCAAGCCGAACACGACGGAGACCTCGATGGCGAAGCTCTATGCCACCGAGGCCGCGGTGGACTGCGCCAACAAGGCGATTCAGGTGCACGGCGGCTCGGGCTACGTGGACGACTACCCGGTCGAGCGCTACCTGCGCGACGCCCGCGTCACGACCCTCTACGAGGGCACGTCGCAGATCCACAAGCTGATCATCGGGCGCGCGGCGACGGGCATCAACGCGATGACCTGATGGCGCTCGTCGCCGCCGAGACACAGGACGCCGTGGGCATCGCCCGGCTCAACCGGCCCGAGGCGCGCAACGCGCTGTCGGCCGAGCTGATGGAGGAGCTGGCCGGGATCGTCGAGGCCTGGGACCAGGACCCCGAGATCCGCTGCATCGTGATCGCCGGCAGCGACGAGGTCTTCGCCGCGGGCGCCGACATCGGCGCGATGGCCGATCGCACGCTCCAGGAGGTGCTCACGAGCCCATCGGCGAGCTTCTGGCCGCGGCTCGCGGCGATCAGGACGCCGATGATCGCCGCCGTGTCGGGCTACGCGCTCGGCGGCGGCTGCGAGCTGGCTCTGAGCTGCGACATGATCGTGGCGTCGGAGACCGCCGAGTTCGGCCAGCCCGAGATCATGCTGGGCATCATCCCCGGCGGCGGCGGCACCCAGCGGCTGGCGCGCGTGATCGGCAAGCAGCGGGCGATGGAGCTGGTGCTCACCGGGCGGCGCATCTCGGCCGAGCACGCGCAGCGCTTCGGAATCGTGAACCAGGTTCACGGCAAGAAGCAGTGGCTCGACAAGGCGATCGAGCTGGCTGGCGTGGTGGCGCGACGGCCGCCGCTGGCGGTGCGCCTGGGCAAGCAGGCCGTGCTGGCCGCCGAGGAGACGCCGCTCAGCGCCGGGCTCGACCAGGAGCGGCGCCTCTACGAGCTGGCCATGGCCACCGAGGACCGCGTGGAGGGCATGCGGGCCTTCCTCGAGAAGCGAAAGCCGGACTTCCAGGGTCGGTGACCACCCTCGGCGTAGTGGGCGCCGGCACGATGGGCGCCGGCATCGCGCAGCTCGGCTGCGCGGCCGGGATGCCCACGCGGCTGCACGACCCGGTGCCCGAGGCGCTCGAGCGCGGCGCGGAGAACGTGCGCAAGGGCCT
>JBBQRG010000030.1:0-33547 GCA_038215095.1 Solirubrobacterales bacterium
CGAGCACCTCCCGCTCCTGCTCGTCGAGTACCACCTCTGCACGCTTTGGCATGGCTGCCCTCCTATCGTCGCGGTCGCTGACGATGGAGTTCGCCGCACAGGCCCATGTGCCTGCGGACTAAGGACTCAGGTCACTAGGCGGCGTCGCGCAGCTCGGCCGGCGTGGGCGCGCGGCGGAGCTCGAGGCGGGCGGCGCGCGGGCCTAGCTCGGCCGGCTGCGCCTCGCAGAACGCGATCGCCTCCAGCGTGCAGCCGCAGTCGCAGGCGAGGCGCTCGAAATCGTCTGGTTCGCCGTAGGCCTCGAATTCCTCCGCGCAGGCTTGGTCGGAGCAGATGAGGATCGCGTAGAGCATCGGGCGCCCATGCTCAGAGGGCGCTCGGACGGAATGCAACTACGCGCCCTCCGAGGCGGGCACGATCAGGCGAATGTGGCGGCGCGCCAGCATCAGCACGGACGCCTTCCACTCCCGGCGTTCGCCGTCGAGCGAGGTCAGCGTGGCGTTCTGGATCGTGAAGAACTCCTGGTCGCGCCGGTTCACGTGGTCGGACAGGCGCGAGCGGTAGCCCTCGCGCGGAAGGGTCAGCCGCCCCTCGATCCGGTAGCGGTCGGTCTCCACCACCACGTCCTCTTGCCTCACGTCCATAAGGCGCGTGATGGTACCCACCGCGAAAGGCGTCGCGGGTGTACCTTTGATTGGTGGAGAGGGGTACTCCCAGCGGGCGCAGCCCTGCCCTCGAAGCGGTCTTCAAGCCGGTGCACCCGCCGACGACCTTCGAGGAGACGGTCGAGCGGCTGGGAACGGCGATCAGGCTGGGCCTGCTCGCGCCCGGCAGCAGGCTGCCGGCGGAGCGGGAGTTGGCCGAGGAGCTGAGCATCTCGCGCTCGACCCTGCGCCAGGCGCTCACCACGCTCGTGCAGAGCGGCCACCTGACCTCGGTGCGCGGGCGCGCCGGGGGCACGTTCGTGGTCGAGGCGCCGCCGCTGTCGGAGGGCTCGCCGGGGGGCGAGCCGCTCGCCGAGGGTGCGCGCGCTGTGCTCGACATGCGCGTGGCGGTGGAGTGCGGCGCAACGCTGCTCGCGTGCGAGCGCGCGGGGGAGGCGGAGCTGGCGCTGCTCGACGGGCTGGTGGAGCACATGGGCGGGCACGTGCCCTTCGAGGACTACCGGCGCGCCGACGTGCGCTTCCACATCGGCGTGGCGGAGGCCGCGGGCTCGCCGGCGCTCGTGACCGCCATGACCGAGGTGCAGGGCCAGATGAGCGACCTGATCGCGCGGATCGCGCACCCCGAGGAGGTACTCACGCGCTCGAACGACCAGCACCGTCGCCTCGTGGCCTGCCTGCGCAAGCACGAGGCCGGCCGCGCGGTGAGCGTGATGCGGCGTCACATCGAGGGAACCGAGCACATCCTCGCCGGCCTGATGGCGTAAGTCGTTGTTATGCGACCCAAGGAGCTCTGGCTCTCCTCAGAGCGCCGCGATCCGTGTCAGCCGCCCGGGGGTATGCCCCGCACCTCGCGGACCTTCGGGATGCTGAAAGAGAACGTCGCCGCCTCGCACGTGGCGTCACCCTCCCCGCCGGCCGGAATGTTGCCCTGACCGCTCGCGGTGGAGCGACCGGCGTGCCCGGTCACCGTCCCCTTGTACAGGAACTCGGCATCGAAGGACGGCAGTGGGGCCGAGAAGGCGGTGCCGCGGAGGCGCACGGGGAACAGCATTTCGAATTGCTCGCTGAACGTTTGCTTGCCGCTGTAGGGGGTGTTGCATACGTGCTTGACGTAGGTGCCCAGCTCGTAGACATTCTTCCTGAGGTTGTTGGTCTTGATCACGATCGGCTCACCCTGGCTGGTCTTGCCGCGATAGGTCCTCCGTAGCACCACCTTGCACTTCTTCTTCTTGTGCCTCCTGGCGGTTTCGGCAGACGTCCGGGTAGCGCTGCCCGTGGCGCCCTGGCGCTTGGCCTTCTTGCAGGACGCCGTCTTGCTCGCTGACGGTGCTCGACGGCGAGGATGCGGCGACAGCCGCGATCGGGACGAGCAGCGCAAACGCCACCATCCCGACGACGGGTACTAGGGCGAACGGCTTGAGGGAGCGCATGAGGCCTTCCTGGGGGAAGGCCCACCGTACTCCTCATGGGATCGGGCTGCCGGTTTTTTCCCGCTTAGCCGCCCGGGACCCAGGTGTCCTTCGCGCCGCCGCCCTGGCCGCTGTTCACCACCATCGAGCCCCGCTCCAGCGCCACGCGCGACAGGCCGCCCTCCAGCACGTGCACGCCGCCGTCGCCCATCAGGGCGTAGGGCCGGAAGTCCACGTGGCGCGGCTCCAGCGCGCCCTCGATGACGGTCGGGTGCAGCGAGAGCGTGACGCGCTCCTGGGCCACGAAGGCGCCGGGGTCGCGGTCGATCGCCGCGAGCGTCTGCTCGCGGGTCTTGTCGCCGGCCTCCTTCCAGAGCACCACGCCCTCGCCTCCCATCTCCCCGCGCGGCTTCAGCACCAGCTCGTCGAGGCGCTCCATCGCGTCCGCGCGCGCGGTCTCGTCGCCCAGCGCGTAGGAGGGGATCGACGGCAGCCGCGGCGCTTCGCCGAGGTAGAAGCGCACCAGCTCGTCCACGTAGGCGTGCACCAGCTTGTCGTCGGCGATGCCCGAGCCGGGCGCGTTCACGCAGGTGAGGTTGCCGCGACTGCAGGGCCCGAGCAGCGCCTGGCCCAGCGCGGTGGCGCTCCCGTCGGGGCCGGTGAAGCGGTCCTCGTCGGTGCGGTGGTAGACCACGTCCACCGCCCGCGCGCGCCCGTCGAGCCACGCCACGAGGCGGCCGTCGCGGTGCTCGAGGTCGGCAAGCGTCACGGCGGGCGCGCACAGCTCGCGCGCCATCCGCTGGTGCTCCCACCAGGCAGCTGCCTCCGGGCCCTCGCAGAGGGTGACCACCTGTGGGTCGTCCACGCCGCTCGGCGCCGCGTCCTGGAGCGCGACGCCCAGCTCGCCGAAGGCAAGCGACAGGTCGCTGCCGGGCGGCTCCAGTGGCAGCAGCCCGCCCATCAGCTCGCGCGCCACAACCGCGTAGGCCAGGCCCGAGGGCATTCGCAGCTGGTCCTCGATCACCACGAAGCGTCCGTCGGGCGTGCGGACCACGTCGAGGCCCGCGATCGAGACCCAGAGCGGCGGCTCGGCGCCGCGCATGGCCGGCTCGTAGTGGGGCGAGCCCTCCACGAGGCCGCGCTCGATCACGCCGGCGTCGAACACGCGGCCCTCGCCGTACACGTCCGCCACAAAGGCCTCCATCGCCCGCAGCCGCTGCCCGATGCCCACCAGCAGCTCCGACCACTCGGCGCCGGTCAACAGGCGCGGCACCGGGTCCAGCGCGAACATCCCGTCGGAGGACGCGCCGAAGGTCACCGCGCGCTCGTGCAGGCGGCGCTTCAGCTCGGCGGCCGCACGCTCCGGGTCCAGCTCGCGCAGCAGGTCCGCGTAGTGCGAGCGCGGGCGGCCGTCCTCCTCGTAGGCCTCGTCGTAGGGGGCTTCGCTCACGCTAGGCGCGTACGCGATCCCCGTCGGGGTCGAGCAGCGGCTCGGCCGCGACCGTGCCGGAGATCCAGCGGCCGAAGATCTCCACCTCGACCTGCCTGCCCTCCTCGGCGCGGTCCGGCGGCAGGTAGGCGTAGGCGATCGAGTGGCCCACCGTGTAGCCGTAGCCGCCGGTGGTCACGCGGCCGGCGACCTCCCCGTCGATCCGGACCGGCTCGTTCCCGAGCGCAACAGAGCGCGGGTCGTCGAGTGCCAGGCAGCGCAGCCGGAAGCGCGGGCCGCGCTCCTTCGCCTCGGCCAGGGCGTCGCGGCCCACGAAGCCACCTTCCTTGTCGAGCTTCACGCAGAAGCCCACGCCGCCCTCGTAGGGCGTCTCGTCTGGGGTGACGTCGGCGCCCCAGACGCGGAAGCCCTTCTCCAGCCGCATCGAGTCGATGGCCCGGTAGCCGCCGGCCATCATCCCGTGCGAGCGGCCAGCCTCCCAGAGCGCGCGCCACAGGCCCACGCCGTACTCGGTCGGGCAGTAGAGCTCCCAGCCCAGCTCGCCCACGTAGGTCACGCGGAGGGCGCGCACGGGCACGTCGCCGACGGTGATCTCGCGCAGGCTCATGTAGGGAAACGCCTCGTTGCCGAGGTCCTGCGGCGTGAGCGGCTGCAGGATGTCGCGGGAGCGCGGCCCCCAGATGCCGAAGCACGCGAAGGCTGACGTCACGTCGCGCACCTGCACGCCGCCGCCCTCGGGGAGGTGGCGCCGGATCCATTCGCGGTCGTGGTTGCCGAACGCTGTGCCGGTGACGATCGAGAAGCTCTCCTCGCCCAGCCGGCCCACGGTGAAGTCGCACTCGATGCCGCCGCGCTGGTTCAGCATCTGCGTGTAGGTGATCTTCCCGGCTTCGCGCGCCACCCGGTTGTCGCAGAGGCGCTCCAGCAGTTCAGCCGCCCCCGGGCCTGTGATCTCGAGCTTGGCGAACGAGCTCTCGTCGAAGATGGCCGCGCGCTCGCGGCAGGCCTCGTGCTCGGCCCCGATCGCGGGGGACCAGATCTGGCCGGCCCAGCCGCGCGGCCGCAGCGCCTCGTCGCCGTCGGCGGCGTTCGACTCGTACCAGTTGACGCGCTCCCAGCCGGACTTCTCGCCGAAGGCGGCGTCGTGCTCGCGGTGCCAGGCGTTGGCGGACGAGCTGCGCAGCGGCCGGCCCGCCTGCCGCTCGTAGTTCGGGTACTTGATGTCGTAGTAGGTCTCGTAGGTCTCGCGGACCCGCTTGAGCGTGTACGACGGCGAGCGGTAGTGGCGCCCGAAGCGCCTGATGTCCATCTGCCACAGGTCGAGGCCCGGCTCGCCCTCGGCGATCCACTCGGCCATCACCCGCCCGACGCCGCCGGCGCCCGCCAGCCCGTGCGCGCAGAAGCCGGCCGCCACGAACAGCCCACGCACCTCCGTCTCGCCCAGGCAGAACTCGTTGTCGGGCGTGAAGCCCTCGGGGCCGTTGATCATGCGCGTGACCAGCACGTCCTCCATCTGCGGAACGCGCGTGCGCGAGTTGGCCACGATCTCCTCGAAGCGGTCCCAGTCGTCGTCCAGCAGGCGGCCGTTGAAGTCCGGCGGGATGCTCTCGAAGCCGTTCTCGCCGGCACCGAGGAAGGCCGGCGCGGCCGGGCGCTCGTAGCCGCCCATGACGAGGCCGCCGCCCTCCTCGCGGAAGTACACGAGCAGGTCGGGGTCGCGCAGCGTGGGCAGCGGCTTCGACGGGTCCCGCTCGCGGAACGGCTGGGTGACGATGTACTCGTGCGACATCGGCACCACCGGCACGCGCACGCCCGCCAGCCGCCCGACCTCGGCCGCGAACATGCCCGCCGCGTTCACCACCACCTCCGCCTCCACGTCGCCGCGCTCGGTGCGCACGCCGCGGACGCGGCCCTCGCGGACGTCGATGCCGGTCACGCGCGTGGAGGTGAGGATCTGCGCGCCGGCCCGCCGCGCGCCGTCCGCCAGCGCGTAGGTCAGCTGCGACGGGTCGAGGTAGCCGTCGGTGGGCAGCCAGGCGCCGCCCACAACCCCCTCGGTGGACATGAGCGGGAACAGCTCCTTCGCCTCCTCCGGCGAGACCAGCTCCATCGGCAGCCCGAACGTCTTGGCCCAGCCCGCCTGGCGGCGCAGCTCCTCCATGCGCTGCTCGCTCGAGGCCAGCCGCACCCCGCCGCACTCGGTCCAGCCCGGGTCGAACTCCGACTCTGCGCCGAGCTCCCGGTAGAGCTCGACCGAGTACATCATCATCTTCGTGAGCGACACCGAGCCGCGCAGCTGGCCCACCAGCCCGGCCGAGTGGAAGGTGGATCCCGAGGTCAGCTGGTTGCGCTCCAGCAGCAGCACGTCGCCGAAGCCGAGCCGCGCCAGGTGGTAGGCGATCGACGTGCCGCCCACCCCGCCGCCGATGATCACGCAGCGCGTTGAGCCGGGCAGCTCACGCAGAGCCGCCACGCGCCTCCTCCAGCCAGCCTTCGAAACGGGGATCGCGAGCGGTATCGGCCAGCCGCTCGAAGTGCTGGCTCGCGTAGCCGTCGAAGTCGAAGTCGAGGTCTGAGATGCCGCTCTGCACGACCCCCCACATGGCCTCGCGGAAGTCCGACATGAAGCGCATCAGGCGCAGCGTGGCGCGGCGGCGCGCGTCCGCCGGCTCGCCGAAGTACGCCTCCAGCAGGCGCGCCTCGTCGTCCTCTGACAGCTCGTTGTTCACCGCGAAGTTGCCGAGGTCGAAGTAGCGGTCGCCCATGCCGGCGTACTCCCAGTCCACGATCAGGACGCGGCCGTCCTCGTCCAGGAAGTTGGCGGCCAGCAGGTCGTCGTGACACGGCACCGGTTCGTGCTCGGCGCCCTCGAGCGCCTGCTCGATCGCCGCGGCGCGCTCCAGCGCCTGCGAGTACCCGTCGGGCAGCTCGACGGCGTTCTGCTCCGCGGTGGCGGCGTACTGCTCCACCACGCGGAAGGAGTCGAACTCGGTCGCAAGGGCTGCGCCGGAGTCGTGGAAGGTCCGCAGCGAGCGCGCCACGTGCTCCAGCACGTCCGGCTCCCGCAGCTCGGCGATCTCCATCTGGCGCGCCACCACGAAGCAGGTCACGAGGCAGGGCGGGTCGTGCAGCATCGCCGCGACCTTCGGCGCGATGCCGAGCTTCGCGGCCTCGGTATTGGCGCTGCATTCGGTATCGCGATCGATGCCGAGCTTGCCCGTGTCCTTGCCGGGCAGCCGCACGACGTAGTCGCCGCCGCCGAAGTTGACCTTGAAGTTGCGGTTGGTGATGCCGCCCTCCAGTGCCTGCACCACACCCTCGCTCGGGCCGAGCAGCGCGGACAGGCGGGCCACCGCCTCAGCCAGCTCCGGGATGAGCTTGCGTTCGTCCTGCACGTGGCTTACAGTCGCGCCATTCGAAGGTTGGATCATCACACCATTTGGTCTCCCGTGGCAACACGAGGAAGGGGCTTGCATGACGGCTGAGGGTGGAGCGCAGAGCCGGGACGAGGAAAAACTCGCCGAGCTCGGCTACAAGCAGGAGCTGACTCGCGGCTGGTCGAAATTCTCGAACTTCGCGATCTCGTTCTCGATCATCTCTGTGCTCGCGGGCTGCTTCACGGTCTACGGGCAGGCGTGGAACTTCGGCGGCCCGATCGCGATCTCGATCGGCTGGCCGGTCGTCGCCCTCATCATCATGACGGTCGCCTTTAGCATGTCCGAGCTGGCCTCGGCATTCCCGACCGCGGGCGGCCCGTACTGGTGGGCGCACAACCTCGGCGGCGCGGGCTGGTCGTGGTTCACCGGTTGGTTCAACGTCGTCGGGCTGATCGCCATCGTCGCCTCGGTGGACTACGTCTGCTCGTTCTTCCTGACCACCCTGTTCGGCCTCTGGGGCTGGGATCTCGGCTTCGTGAACTTCGCCGACAAGGCGCACGTGCTGGCGGAGATCTTCTGGATCTACGTGCTGATCCTGATCCTGCACGCACTGATCAACATCTACTCGTCGCACCTCGTGGCGCTGTTCAGCAACATCTCCGTCGGCTGGCACGTGGTGGGCGTGGCGGTGATCATCGCCATCCTGATCATCGCTCCGAGCCACCACCAGAGCGCGGACTTTGTGTTCACCAAGCGGATCAACAACTCCGGCTTCGGAATGAGCATGTACTGGTGGTACATCCTGCCGACGGGCTTCCTGCTGACGATGTACACGATCACCGGCTATGACGCCTCGGCGCACGTGGCCGAGGAGACCAGGGACGCGGAGCAAGCTGCTGCCAAGGGCGTCTGGCAGTCGGTCGCCCTATCGGCGGTGATCGGCTGGTTCGTGCTGCTGGCGATCACGTTCGCGGCGACCGACGTCAAGGCCATCAACGCCGCCGCCGGCACCTCGATCTCGGTGTTCACCTCCGCCGACATGAACCAGAACTGGGCGGAGATCATCATCCTGATCGCGTCGATCGGCCAGCTGTTCTGCGGCATGGCATGCGTCACGAGCTGCTCGCGCACGTTCTTCGCGTTCTCGCGCGACCGTGCCACGCCGGGCTGGCGGCTCTGGAGCCGGGTGAACTCGAAGGGCGTGCCGGTCAACGCGGTGCTCGGCAGCGTCCTCTTCGCGCTCATCCTCACCATCCCGGCGCTCCCGGGCAAGGGCGACGTCGTGCCGCCGGTGGCCTTCTTCGCGGTCACCTCGATCGGCACGATCGGGCTGTACATCGCCTACGTGGCGCCGGTGTACCTGCGCTGGCGCGCCGGCGAGTCGTTCCAGCAGGGCTCGTGGAACCTGGGGACGAAGTGGAGGTGGCTGAACCCGATCGCCGTCGTGTGGGTCACGCTCATGGTGATCGTCTTCAACCTGCCCTTCTTCAGCACCGGCGTGCCGTGGGAGTCCGACTTCGACTGGAACGCCTTCAACTACACGCCGCTGGTGGTCGGCATCGTCGCGGTCGGGATAACCGTGGCCTGGTTCCTGGGCTCCAGGAACCACTACAAGGGCCCGATCCGGACGATCGAGTTCGACGAGGGCATGGGCATCAAGGAGATCGACGAGCCGGACCAGCCGCCGACTGCGACGGCGCCGGCCTAGCCCTAGCGCAGCTCCGCGGCGGCGGCCACGAACGAGCGCCAGCGCTCGTGCGCGGCCGTGCGCCAGGCGTCGTCGCGTCGCGGCTCCACGCGGCGGTCCACGGGTAGCAGCTCTGCCGCCGCCTCCAGCGACTCGATCGCGTCCGAGCCCACGGCGGCCAGCACGGCCGCGCCCAGCACCGTGGCGTCCGCGCCGGCGGCCTCCACCGGCGTGCCGATCGCGTCGGCCTGGAGCTGCAGCAGCAGCGGCTCGTTGGTCAGCCCGCCGTCCACGCGCAGGCTCCGGACGTCCACGGTCTCGCGTACCGCCGCCACCACGTCGGCCACGCGCCAGGCGATGCCCTCGAGCGCGGCCAGCGCCACCTCGGCGCGCGTCGTGCCGCCGTGCATCCCGGCCAGCACCGCGCGGGCGTCGGGGCGCCACCACGGCGCGCCCAGGCCGGCGAGGGCCGGCAGCACGCGCGTGCCGCCGCTGTCCTGCGCCTCGCGGGCGAGCTCGGTGAGGGCCGCCGGGTTCGCAGCCATGCCGAGCTCGCGGCACATCCACTCGAGCATCGAGCCCGCGGCGAAGACCCCGCCATCGAGCGCGTACTCCACACGGCCGTCGAGCGACCAGGCCACCGTGGGCAGCAGGCCGCCCGCCGGCTCGGGCACCTCGCTGCCCACGTGGGCCAGCACGAACACTCCGGTGCCGTAGGTGGCCTTGACGCGACCCGGGGCCACGCAGCCGGCGCCAGCCAGGGCAGCCTGCTGGTCCACGACCTGCGCGCGCAGCGGCAGCTCGCGGGGCCAGGACTCGTGCCGAAGCGTGCCGAGGTCGCCAGCGCTGTCGCGCACCTCGGGGAGCACCTCCGGCGGCACGCCGAAGCGCCGGCACAGCCAGTCGTCGAAGCCCGGCGTGCCCAGCTTGTGCAGCTGTGTGCGCGACGCCGTGGAGGCGTCGGTGGCAAAGCCGGCGCCGAGGCGGTCGCAGAGGAAGGAGTCCACGGTCCCCATGCGGAGGGTGCCGGCCTCGCGCGCGACCGCGACCGCGTCGTCGTGCTCGAGCAGCCAGGCCAGCTTGCCCGCCGAGAAGTAGGGGTCGAGCGGCAGGCCGCTGCGGGCGCGGATCTCCTCCTCGTCGCCGCTCAGGCGGCTGAGCACCTCCTGCGAGCGCTTGTCCTGCCAGACCACGATCGGGGTGAGCGGCGAGCCGCTCTCGGCGTCCCAGGCCAGCACTGACTCCCCCTGGTGGTCGAGCCCGCACGCCACGACCTCGCCGGGCGGGTCGTCCAGCAGCTCGGCCACCGCCTCCGCCACCGCGCGCAGCACCTCCTCGCCGTCCTGCTCCACCCAGCCGGGCTTCGGGTGGCGGTTCTCCTTGGCCCGCCGGGCCTCGCGCACGGGCTGCAGGCGCTCGTCGAAGAGGGCGGCCTTCACGCCAGTGGTGCCCTCGTCGATGCCGAGGAACAGCGGCGGGCTCACGCCGCCAGCTCCGCGCGCCGGGCCGCCCGCAGCCACCACGGTTCGCCGTCCGCCCGCGCCGGCGCGGGCAGCGGCCGCACCGGCCCCAGCTCGATTCCGTGCTCGCCAACCAGCCGTGCCACCCGCTCCCCGATCGCGAGCGACGCCGTCAGACCGGTCGAGCGGATGGCCGCCACGTTGATCAGCTCCGGGCAGCCGGCCGCGGGGCCGATCACGTAGTTCACGCCGCGGCCGGCCGGGCGCAGGCCGGCATAGCTCGCGACCGGCTCGGCGCCCTCGAGCGCCGGCAGCAGCCGGGCGGCCTTCTCCATCACCTCGCCCCGCGCGCTCGCGCGCACGGACCAGTCGCGCTTGTCGTCCTGGTCGTGGGCCGTGGGACCGGCTACCAGCTTGCCGTCGATGGTCGGGAACACCAGCACACCCTTCGTGCGCTTGGTGGGCACGGGCAGCAGGATCCGCTCCAGCGGCTGCCCGCCGGGCGGCTCGAACACGAAGAACTCGCCCTTGCGCGGGTATACCTCGAAGCTGTCGTCGCCGGCCATGCGCGCCACGGCGTCGGCGTGCAGCCCGGCGCAGTTCACGGCGACGGCGCAGTGCACGCTGCCGCTGCCGGCCAGACCCAGCTCAAGCCCTCCGGCGGCCCGGGCCACAGCCTCTACGGGCGCCGAGGTTCGCAGCTCCGCGCCGCCCTTTTGGGCGGCGGTTAGCAGCGCGCGCGTGTAGGCCACGGGGTCGGTCACGCCCTCCCCGGGCACCGCCAGCGAGCCGTCCTCGTGCAGCTCCGCCTCCACGCCGTTGCGCCCTGCCGCCTCCGCCACCGCGCGCACCGTCTCGCGCTCCCCCTCGTCGAGCGGCGCGAGCAGGGCCCCGCAGCGCCACAGCGGCACGCCGAGCTCGGCGAACAGGCCCGCCCGCAGCCGGCCTGCGCGCAGGATCAGCTCGGTCTCCAGCCCGCCCGGCGGCGAGTCGAAGCCGGTGTGCACGATCCCGGAGTTCGTGCCGCTTGCGCCGAGCGCCGGCTCGGGCTCGGCCTCCAGCACGAGGGTGGACACCCCGCGCCGAGTCAGCGCGTGTGCGGAGGCGGCTCCGACGACCCCTGCGCCGATCACGATCACTTGCGCGTGGGCGCTGGGGAGGGGGGTTGACAACGCGATAGGCTCCGGCTAAAGGTTGGTCCAGCGCACCTTATACGGAAAGTGGGGGGTATGGAGCTCGGCGATCTCCGGGATGCGGTGAAGGACGGCACGGTGGACACCGTGCTGCTGGCGATTGCCGACATGGAGGGCCGCCTCCAGGGCAAGCGCCTGACGGCGGCCCACTTCCTCGACGAGGTGCTCGAGCACGGCGCCGAGGGTTGCAACTACCTGCTGGCGGTCGACGTGGACATGGAGACCGTGTCCGGCTACGCGATGTCGAGCTGGGAGCGCGGCTACGGCGACTTCGAGATGGTGCCCGACCTCGACACGCTCAGGCCGATCCCGTGGCACCCGGGCACGGTGCTCGTGATGGCCGACCTGCGCTGGTCGGAGAACGACGAGGTGCTCGCCTCGCCGCGTCAGATCCTGAGGCGCCAGCTCGCTCGGCTGTCCGAGCGCGGCTGGTTCGCGAACGCGGGCACCGAGCTCGAGTTCATGGTCTTCAACAACACCTACGAGGAGGCCTGGCACAGCGGCTACCGCGACCTCGAGCCGGCCAACCTCTACAACGTCGACTACTCGCTGCTCGGCACCGCACGCGTCGAGCCGCTGATCCGCCGCATCCGCAACTCGATGATGGGCGCGGGCATGCACGTGGAGAACTCGAAGGGCGAGTGCAACTTCGGCCAGCACGAGATCAACTTCCTCTACGCGCAGGCGCTGCGCACCGCCGACGACCACGCGGTCTACAAGAACGGCGCCAAGGAGATCGCCGCGCAGGAGGGCAAGGCGCTCACCTTCATGGCGAAGTTCAACGAGCTGGAGGGCAACTCGTGCCACATCCACTGCTCGCTCGCGCACGAGGACGGCGGCGGGAACGTGTTCGCGGACGACGACACCGCGTTCGACCGCTTCGTGGCCGGCCAGCTCGCCTGCCTGCGCGAGATGACGCTGTTCTTCGCCCCGCACATCAACTCCTACAAGCGCTTCGTGGAGGGCTCGTTTGCCCCGACCGCGGTGGCCTGGGGCCACGACAACCGCACCTGCTCGATGCGGGTGGTCGGGCACGGCCACGGCAAGCGCGTGGAGAACCGGCTGCCGGGGGCGGACGTGAACCCGTACCTGGCGCTGTCGGCGATGATCGCCGCCGGGCTGCACGGCATCGACAACGAGCTCGAGCTGGAGCCGGCCTTCGAGGGCAACGCCTACGACTCCGACAAGCAGCGCGTGCCGGACACGATTCAGGAGGCGCGCGACCTGTTCGCCGGCTCCGCGGTGGTGCGCGAGGCGTTCGGCCAGGACGTGGTCGACCACTACCTGAACCACGCCCGCGTCGAGATCGACGCCTACAACGCGGCCGTGACCGACTGGGAGAAGTTCCGGGGCTTCGAGCGCCTGTGAGCGACGGGCGCCCGGTCATCGGCGTCTGCTCCGCGCTCGAGCTGGCGAGCTGGGGCTCGTGGAAGACGCAGGCGAACCTCTCGCCGCGCAGCTACTCGGTCGCGATCTCGCGCGCCGGCGGGATGCCGATCCTTCTGCCCGCTGACGACGCCTCGGCCGAGGCGCCGGACGGGCTGCTGGACCTGCTCGACGCCCTGGTGCTGGCCGGCGGCTCCGACCTCGATCCCGGCTCCTACGGCGAGACCCCGCACCCGGAGACCGGCAACACCTGGCCCGAGCGCGACCGCTTCGAGCTGGCCCTCGCCCACCGCGCGGTCGAGCGCGACATCCCGGTGCTCGGGGTCTGCCGCGGGATGCAGCTCCTCAACGTGGCCTACGGCGGCACGCTCGAACAGCACCTCCCCGCGGTGCGCACCCACCGCCACACCCCAGGCGAGTTCTGCGACCACGAGGTGCGCCTCGAGCCCGGCTCCCTGGCCGCGCGCTCGGTGGGCGCCGAGCGCACCTCCGTTAAGTCGCACCACCACCAGGGCGCGGCGGAGGTCGGCGCGGGCCTCAGCGTGAGCGGCTGGTCTGACTCCGACGGGTTGGTCGAGGCTGTCGAGGACCCGGCGCGGCGCCACGTGCTCGGCGTGCTCTGGCACCCCGAGGAGGACGAGCGCAGCCGCGTGCTGGCCACGCTCGTGGCCGAGGCGCGCAAGGTGACGGCCCGATGATCAGCGTGATCGAGCCCGCCACGGCCGAGGTGATGGCCGAGCTGCCCCAGGCCGGCGTGGAGGAGACCGACGCGGCGGTGGCGCGCGCGAAGGCCGCCTTCCCGGCCTGGCGCGCCGTCAGCCCGCCCGACCGCGCGCGGCTGCTGCACCGCCTGGCCGACGCGCTCGAGAACGAGCAGGAGGAGCTGGCGGTGCTCGAGGCACGCAACGCCGGCAAGCCGATCGGCGACGCGCGCGGCGAGATGGGCATGGTCGCGGAGACCTTCCGCTACTACGCCGGCGCGCCCGAGCGCCTGCTCGGCCACACGATCCCCGTGGAGGGCGGCGTGGACATGACCTTCCACGAGCCGCTCGGCGTGGTGGCGCTGATCACGCCGTGGAACTTCCCGCTCACGATCGCGTCGTGGAAGGTGGCGCCCGCGCTGGCGGCCGGCAACACCGTCGTGCTGAAGCCGGCCGAGCTGACTCCGCTGACGGCGGTCGAGCTGGAGCGCATCGCACTCGAGGCCGGCGTCCCCGAGGGCGTGGTGAACGTGGTGGCGGGCCCCGGCAGCGTCTGTGGCCAGCGCCTGGTGGAGCACCCCGACGTGGCGAAGGTCGCCTTCACGGGCTCGACCGAGGTGGGGCGGCGCATCGCCGAGGGCGCCGCCGGCACGATCAAGCGCGTCACGCTGGAGCTGGGCGGCAAGTCCGCGAACGTCGTGTTCGCCGACGCCGACCTCGAGCAGGCCGCCTCGTCGGCGCCGATGGCGGTGTTCGGCAACGCCGGCCAGGACTGCTGCGCGCGCTCGCGCATCCTCGTCGAGCGCTCCGGGCTCGACCGCTTCATGGAGGTGCTCGAGGAGACCGTGGAGGCACTCCGCGTGGGCGACCCGCTCGACGAGCAGACGCAGATGGGCCCGCTGATCTCCGAGGACCAGCGCGAGACCGTGTCGTCCTACGTAAACGGCGAGGCGCCGGTGGCCATCAGGGGCAGCGCGCCCGACGGCCCGGGCTTCTGGTTCCCGCCCACGGTCCTGTGCCCGGTGTCGAACGACGACCGCCCGGCGCGGGACGAGATCTTCGGGCCGGTGGCCGTGGTGATCCCCTTCCGCGACGAGGAGGAGGCCGTGCGCCTGGCCAACGACACGATCTACGGCCTCTCGGGCTCGATCTGGACGCGTGACGGCGCGAAGGCGCTGCGCGTGGCGCGGGGAATCGAGGCCGGCGTACTTTCGATCAACTCGAACACCTCCGTGCGCGTATCCACCCCGTTCGGCGGCTTCAAGCAGTCGGGCGTGGGCCGCGAGCTCGGCCCCGACGCGCTGGAGCACTACACGGACGTGAAGAACGTCTACTTCGCCACATGAGGCTCGACGGCAAGGTGTGCGTGATAACCGGCGCCGCGGGCGGCATCGGCGCCGAGACGGCCCGGCTGTTCAGAAGCGAGGGAGCGAAGGTCGTCGGAGTGGACCTGAGCGACACGCCCGACGTCGATCTCGGCCTGACCGCCGACGTGACCGACGACGACGCCGTCCGGGACATGTACGCCCGCACCAAGGAGGAGTTCGGCCGCATCGACGTGCTGTTCAACAACGCCGGCATCTCGCCCACCGACGACGCCTCGGTGCTGGACACCTCGCTGGAGGCCTGGCAGCGGGTGCAGGACGTGAACCTGAAGTCGGTCTTCCTGTGCTGCCGGCATGGCATCCCGCATCTGCTCGAGTCGGGTGGCGGCTCGGTGATCAACACCGCGTCGTTCGTGGCGACGATGGGGGCGGCCACCTCGCAGATCTCCTACACGGCCTCGAAGGGCGGGGTGCTGGCGATGTCGCGCGAGATGGGCGTGGAGTTCGCCCGCCGCGGCGTGCGCGTGAACGCGCTCTGTCCCGGGCCGGTGAACACCCCGCTGCTGCAGGAGCTCTACGCCAACGATCCCGAGCAGGCGGCCCGCAGGCTCGTGCACCTGCCGATGGGCCGCTTCGCCGAGCCGCGGGAGATCGCGCAGGGCGCGCTGTTCCTGGCGAGCGACGAGTCGTCCTACGTGACCGCCTCCACGTTCCTCGTGGACGGCGGCCTCTCCGGCGCCTACGTCACGCCGGAATAGACGCCCGCGCGGCCTCCGCCAGGAAGCGGGTGGCGATCCCGCGGCCGGCCTCGTTCCAGGCGTCGATGCGGCGTTCGCTCTCCTGCCTCAGCGCCTCCGGGTCGACGCCGATCCGAACAGCGTCGGCGTCGCTGGCGTAGCCCTCGAGCCACTTCAGGATGTTCTCGCGGGTGACCTCGGCGTGAAACTGGATGCCCCACGCAGGCGCCTCGTCCATGCGGAAGGCCTGCAGGCAGACGTCGCTGCTGGCGAGCGCGACGGCGCCAGGGGGAAGCGGCCATTCGTAGGAGTGCCACACGAAGCCCTCGAAGCCGCGCGGCAGCTCGCCCAGCAGCGGGTCGGCGGCGCCCTCCTCGCTCAGCTCGATGCGGTGCCAGCCGATCTCCGGACGGCTCGATCGGCGCGGCGGGCCCCCGGCGACCTCGGCCAGGAGCTCTGAGCCCAGGCAGACGCCGAGCATCGGCACGCGACGCTCCAGCAGGTCGGCGATCAGCTGCTTGTCGCGCTGCAACCAGGGATGGGCGTCCTCCTGGTCGGGGTTCATCGCCCCGCCGAAGACCATCGCTGCGTCCACGCTGTCGAGCTCGGGCGGGCCGCCGTTCGACGGCACCCACTCGACCAGCTCGTGGCCTTCGGCCTCGGCCTGGGCCCCGAAGACGCCGGCGCCCGCGTCGGCCTGGTGGACGATCGTTAGAACGCGCACCCGGCCAGTATGCGCTACGGCTGCGGACGCTCCGGCGGCGGCGGGCTGCCGGGCTGGGCCGGGCCGGTCTCGGTGGGCGGCGGCACCGGCGCCTCGGGCGCTGCCGGCGGGGGCGGCGGGGCCGGAGCGGCGGCGCCCGGTACGGCGGTGGCGCCCGCCGTGCCCGAGAAGCTCTCCACGGACTCGCCACGAACGCGCTTGAGCTCGAAGTAGAGCACCGCCGCGGCGATCGCCGAGAGCGGTGACACCAGCACGCGCACGATCAGGCTGCCGAGGAAGTAGCCGATGAAGGAGTCGGCGATCGCGATGAAGAGGGCCTGCAGCACGGCGCCGACGATGACCGTGATCAGCAGCAGGACGAGGATCACCCCGAAGACGCTCCAGCCGTTGCCCTTCACGAGAGCCCGGCTGCGGCCGAAGGAGTCGAACGGCCGGGTGCGCTCGACGACGATCACGGGCGCGATCACGGACCAGATCGTGAGCAGGAAGAGCCCGGGAACGATCAGCAGCACGAAGCCGATGCCGATGGCGATGCCGGCCACGATGCCGGCCACGATCAGCGGGGCGAGCACGGGCGTGACCGAGCGGAACAGCGAGCCGAGGTCGTAGTCGCGGCGCCCGTCGAGGATGTCGCGGACCGCCTCGACGACGGCGCCCTGGAACCAGTAGGTGGCGATCACGCCGATGGCGGCTGCCAGCAGGCTGGCCAGAACCCCGCCGGACGATTGCACCAGACCGGTGAGCAGCGCGACCGGCAGGAACAGGATCAGGGCCGCGGGGATGAGCAGCCCGAACTGGTCGCGGTACACCTGGAAGGTGCGCTGGAGAACGTTGCCTACGTCGATCTTCTCGTTCATGCCCCGCGACGCTACCGGCTTGGCGCGAGAGCGGCGGCCCGCCACAATGGTCGGATGGAGGAGAGCCTGCGCGGACGACTGCTGATTGCGGCGCCGTCGCTCTACGACTACTTCCGCCGAACGGTCGTGCTCGTGATCGAGCACAACGAGGACGGCGCCATGGGCGTGGTGCTCAACCGCACCTCGGAGACGTTCGTCGGAGAGGTGGTGCCTGCGCTGGCGGAGTTGGCCGACGCCGACGAGCTGGTGCGCGTGGGCGGGCCGGTCTCGCCCGACGCGGTGGTCGCCCTCGGCGAGTTCGGGGACCCCTCCGAGGCCGGGGCTGCCGTCATCGGCGGGCTCGGCACGCTCGACCCCGAGCGCGCCAACGGCTCCCTCGTGCGGCTGCGCGTGTACGCCGGCTACGCGGGCTGGTCGGCGGGGCAGCTCGACGAGGAGGTCGACGAAGGGGCGTGGATCGTCGAGCCGGCCAGCCCCGAGGACCCCTTCCGCGACGACGACATCTGGTCCGCGGCGCTGCGCCGAAAGGGCGGCGGCTACCGCCTTCTGGCCACCATGCCGTCGGACCCCTCGCTGAACTGATCCGGCCCTCATCTGCACGGGTTGGAGGCCCACTCCCCGTGCAAGAGCCTTCCCAGCCTTTCAAGAGACCCCCCCGATTGGCCGAGCGCAGTAGGCATGTCCTCAAGGCTCGTCCCGGCCTCTGTACTCGTCCTCTTCGTCGCGCTGGTGCTTCCCTCGGCCGCCACCGCGGGCCCGGCCAGCACGGCAGCCCTGCAGGTCGCCCTCCGCGCGCACGGCCTCTACAGCGGGCACATCGACGGCGTGGCCGGGCCGGGCACCCGCGCGGGAGTCCGGAGCCTCCAGGCCCGCCGCCGGCTGGCGGTGGACGGCGTCGTGGGTTCGCGCACGCTGCGCGCCCTCGGGCGCCGCGGCCGGCCGCGGCTCGGCAGCCGCACCATGCACGTCGGAAACCGCGGCTGGGACGTGGCGGCGCTGCAGTTCCTGCTCACCCGCCGGGGCTTCTCGCCGGGCGGGATCGACGGCGGCTTCGGGGCCAACACGCGTTCGGGAGTGACGCGCTTCCAGAGCGCGGCGGGTATCGGCGCGGATGGCCTGGCGGGCCCCGCCACCCTTCGCGCCCTGCGCCGCCGGACGAGTGCGCCCCGGCGCCTGACCTCTCCCGTGTCTGGCCCCGTGCTGTTCCTGCGCCCGGTCCACGCTCCGATGGGCGACCTCTTCGGCTGGCGCTGGGGCCGCATGCACACGGGCATCGACTTCCCGGCTCCCACCGGCACGCCGATCGGCGCCGCGGGGCGAGGCGTAGTGAAGTTCGCGGGTTGGAACACGGGGGGCTACGGCAACCTCGTCGTGGTCACCCACCGGCTCGGCTTCGAGACCTGGTACGCACACCAGTCGCGCATCGCGGTACACGCCGGCCAGGCCGTCGCCGGCGGGACGCGAATCGGCTGGGTGGGCTCCACCGGCCACACCACCGGCCCCCACCTGCACTTCGAGGTTCGCCTCAACGGCACGCCGATCAACCCCCTGCCGCGCCTGCTCGGCTCCTTTGCCGCGCGGGTCTCGAGGGGCGCGTCGCCGCGGCCGCTCGAGTGCGTCGGGCACGAGCCGGTGGAGGGCAGCGGCACGCGGCCGCGCACCTCCAAGCTGGCCGGCTGCCGACGCTAGCTGCGCGGCAGCTTCAGGGTGGGGAGGTCCACCGTCAGGTTCGTCTGAACGGGTGGGAGCGGAGACAGCTGTGGCAGGTCGACCTTCGCCTCCACGTGGACCCGCTCGGGCGTGATCGAAAGCGTGGGCTGCACGCCGCCGCCGCCGGGTGGCCGGCCGGCCAGGGTGGGCGCCGGGTGAGCCGGCGAAGGTGCGGGCGGCCGCGAGGGCCCCAGCCCGGCGACCATCTCGGCGCCGTCGCGCACGTGGCGCTGCATCACGGCGAGCTCGGCGTCGTCCAGCCTGCCGGGCTTCGTGAGGATCTCCCGCGGAGTCCTGATCTTGCCGACGTCGTGCACCGCCGCCGCCGTTCTGACCTTCGCAACCTGCTCGCGCGAGAGGCCCATGGCCCGGGCGATGGCCTCGGAGTAGCGCGCCACGCGGTTCGAGTGCCCGTGGGTGTAGGCATCGCGCGCCTCGAGGCCGGCGGCGAGCGTCTTCAGCAGCTCGGCGCGGCGGCTCAGCGGCAGCTCCCCGCTGCCCAGCAGCTCCTCGGCCTCGGCCAGCCGCGCTCGGCGCGCATGCGCCGCAGCCAGCCCCACACCATCAGGTCGCCGAACACGATGTCGCGGGAGCCGGGCCGACGCATCCAGATCGCCGCGCCGAGGCGCGCGATCAGCAGCGACAGCAGCATCGCCAGCACGATCGCCAGGATCGCGGGCAGCCTGACGGCGGCCTGCAGGCCCGAGACGATCAGCGCCGGGAGGCCCGCGACGGCGAAGGTCGCGAGCGCCACCTGCGGCAGGTAGCGCGTAGGGCCTTGACCCATAACGCCTGTAATCGACCCCGGTACTGACGCGCTTTAGCTCAAGTGCCGCTTTGCTACGTGGAACGTCAAGCAATCCAGGTGCGCGCTTTGCGAAATCGGGGTACAGGGGCTCCATGCTGCTGATAATCGGAGTCATCCTGCTGATCATCGCCATCGCCGGCGGCGTGATCATCCACCCCATCATCTTCGCGCTGGCGATCGTCGCCCTCGCGATGTTCTTCCTGGGCCGCTAGGCCTCAGGCGACAACGCGGAGGTGCCGGTACGGCCGGCCCCTCAGCTCGCGTACGACCGCTTCCACCAGGCGCTCCTCGTCGCGCACCTGGCCGTCCGTGACCGCGTTGATCAGGCTGCGCTTGCGCTGCAGCAGCTCGGCCATCGTCTCATCGATCGTGCCCGGCGCCAGCAGGTACCAGGCCGTGACCGCGCTCTCCTGGCCGATCCTGTGCAGACGGTCCTCCGCCTGGTCGTGGCGGGCGGGCGTCCAGTCGAGCTCCAGGAAGGCCACGTTCGAGGCCCGCGTGAGCGTGATGCCCTGCGAGGCTGCCTTCAGCGAGCAGACCATCAGCTGAGGCCCGTCCTCGGCCTGGAAGGCGTCGACCGCGCGCTGGCGCTCGCGCGACGAGTCCGCGCCGAGGATGTGCACGGCGTTGGGGAAGCGCTCGAGCACCGCCTTCTGGATGGCCACGTGCTCGGCGAACACCACGAGCGGCTCGCCCGAGTGCAGGAAGTCCCCGATCCACGCGAGCGCGGTGGGCAGCTTCCCGTTCGAGGCGAGCTGGCGCAGGTTGTTGAGCCGGACGAGCTGCTCGGCGCGCAGGGCGGCGGCGATCTTCGCGTCGAGCGTGCCCAGGTCCAGCGGCAGCGTTTGCAGCCACGCGATCACGTCGCGCTCGGCCAGCCGGTACTCGTGCTCGTTCGACAGCAGCACCGGCACGGTGTCCTGGCGCTTGGAGGGCAGCTGGGGCAGCACCTGGCGCTTGGTGCGGCGCACGTAGCAGTGGGCGCGCAGGTTCCAGTGCAGGCGGTCGTCGCTGGCGGCGTGGCGGAAGCGGCGAGCCAGGCGCGCGCCGCTGCCGAACTCGGCCAGCCGGCCGAGCGCCCGCAGCTGCGACACCAGCTCCTCGGGGCGGTTGAGGATCGGGGTGCCCGTGAGCGCAAGCCGCAGGGCGTCGGGGGGCAGCTTGCCCGCCAGCTCGATGGCGGCCTTGGTGCGGCGCGCCCGCGGGTTCTTCACGTAGTGCGACTCGTCCAGGACCAGCGCGCGCAGGCCGATGGCTCCGAGCCGCCCGGCGTGCGCTTCGAGGATGTCGTAGTTCAGAACGATGATCTCGGCGTCGCGCGCGCCGCCCGCCCAGGCGGACTCGCGGCGTCCCTCCAGGACCGCGACGCGGCGATTGGGCAGCCAGTGCTGGCTCTCGCGCTCCCAGGTGAGCTTCATGCTGGCCGGGCAGACCACCAGCGCCGGGAAGGCGTCGTCGGACTCGAGCGCGGCCAGCGCCTGCACGGTCTTGCCGAGTCCCTGCTCGTCGGCGATGAAGGTGCGCCGCCGCTCGAGCGCGTAGCGCACGCCGGCGCGCTGGAAGGGGTGCAGCTCGCCGCCCAGCTCGAGCCCGTCCAGCTCGGCGTCCTCGGCGTAGGAGAGCGCCACCGTCGCGGCCGCGCGCTCGTGCTCGGTCACCAGCTCGTCGATCACGGCCACCGCGCGCTCGTCCACCCGCAGCTCGGGGTGCTCCGCCACGAAGTCCGCCAGGTCGGTGGCCAGCGCGGCGTCGGCGGGAACGGCCACGCCCCAGCCGCCCGAGCGGGTGAAGAAGCGACCGACCCACTCCACCGCGTGTGCCTCGGGCAGCCGCTCGAAGGCGCGCGCGGGGGCGGGGTCCCAGCGCGTCAGCACGGTCAGCTCGGGCTGGTCGTCGTCGCCCACCTCCAGCGTCATCTCGGCCGGGGCCGGCGTGCGCCCGGACTGGAGCTCTCGCGCGCAGGCGCGCGCGAGGTCGTCCAGCTGGACCCCCTCGAGCCGCGGCAGATCGCGGGCGGCGTCGGCGGCGAACGGCAGCACGAGGTGGTGCTGGGAGATCTCGAGCGCCTCTTCGAGCTCGTCGGCGGGGGGGTCGCCCGACACGGTTCGCAGCAGGAACGCTCCGGCGCCGTCGTGCGCGGTCACCGACACGAGCGCGCGCCAGCGGTCGGAGTCGCTCAGCCAGCCGATCACCGTCGGCTCGGGCACGAGCTGCGGAAAGCTCCCGAGCAGCGCCTCCACGCGCTTTGCGATGCGCGGGTCGGCGGGCACGCGCCAGTGCTTGCGGCGCCAGTCGAACCAGCGCCCCGGCAGCCGCTTGACCGCGTCGTTCAGCTCCCGGTCGAGCGGGAAGGCGAACACCAGCTCCGTCTCGCCGCGCGGACCCTCGTCGCGTAGCCAGACGCGGCCCCCGGGAGCCGCGGAATCGCCATGTATCGGTTCAGAGGCCAAACAGACGAGACTAGCCGCTCGGCGCCGCGTCGCCCGCAAGCTGGTGGCGCAGGCGCTCGCGCAGCTCCGCGAAGCGCACGCGCTCGTAGGCGATCAGCACCGCAAGCAGGGCGCTCACGATCGCCAGCGTGGCGAGCGCCGGAAGCGTCTCGGCGGCCGGGATCAGCGCAAGCAGCACGAGCGCGCAGACCAGGCGCTGCCAGCTGAAGCGATGCACGTTGCGCAAGCGGAAGGCCACATGCGCGAGCAGGTAGAGCGCGGTGCCGCCCAGGGTGGCCACCGCGGGGATCAGCTCGAGCGAGCCGTCCTCCACGCCCACCAGAGCACGCCGAGCACCAGCAGTCCCTGCGCCAGCCCCTCCCACGTCGGGTGCTTGGCCATCAGGGCCGTGCACTGGGTGATCGCCAGCACCAGGTCGAAGAACAGCTCGAGCGGCGTGACACGGTCCTCGGAGCGAAAGACCGGGGTGAGGCGGCCGGAGGAGGTCGTCACGCGCCGATGATGCCACGCGCATCCTGGAGACTTCGGAGCGTGGCCGCCGCGATTGCCGTGATCGACAGGGGAACGCAGCTCAGCTTCACGCTCGAGGACCTGATGCGCTACCACGGGCCGGGCTCGCCGGGCGGCGTGGCGCACGCGTTCAAGGTCATGGAGCGGGCCTGGCCGCTGCTGGATCCAGAAGGCGCGCCCGAGCGCCGCGAGATCTCGATCGTGACTTCGTTCGGCGGTCCCGGCGCTCGCGACGCCTTCGAGCTGGTCACGCGCGCCGTGACAGAGCAGCGCTACGTGCTGGACGCTGGGCTCGAGCGGCCTGAGCTCGGCTTGACCCGCGAGCGCTTTGTGTTCCGGCTGGGCTATCGCGGCCGCACCGCGACCCTGGTCCTCCGGGACGGCTACGTGACCGAGGAGTTCATCGAGCTGGCGCGCCGGCAGGGACGCAGCGCCGCGGAAGAGGCGCGGCTCGACACCCTCAAGCTGGAGATGGCGGACCGTGTGATGGGCGCCGCCGCGGAGGACGTCTACGACGAGCTGGCCGGCTAGGCGCTCTCGCCGAACGCGGCGGCCAGCTCTTCGCGCGAGTGGATGCCGAGCTTTCGGTAGACGTGCCCGAGGTGGTACTCGATCGTCTTCGGGCTCAGGAACACGGCCGCGGCTGCCTCGCGGGTGGTGTTGCCGGCGGCCAGCAGCCGGGCGATCTGCAGCTCCTGAGGAGTGAGGTCGTCCAGCGTGCTCGCGTCGCGCCGCCGGGCCGTCTCGCCGCTGGCGGCGAGCTCGGCCGTCGCCTGGTCGGCCCAGGGATGGGCGCCCAGGTGCTCGAACAGGTCAAGCGCTGCTCGCAGCTGTTCGCGCGCCCGCACGCGCTTTCCCTCGCGCCGCAGCCGTGCTCCGTAGGCCAGCCGCGTGCGTGCGGTCTCGAAGGCGTCCGGCGTGCGCTCGTGGAGGCCGAGCGCGTGCTCGAAGGCGGCTTCGAACGCAGCGCCGTCGGCCAGGAGGCCGCGGCAGCGCGCAGCGCGGGCCAGCGCCCAGGGCTGTCCCTTGGCCTGCGCCGCCGCCTCGTACTCGGTCGCGGCCGCCGCGGCTTCGCCGACCCGGCCGAGGCGCAGGTAGGACTCCACCAGCTCCGGCCCGGGTGACACGTCCACATCCGCGATGCCTCGCTCGCGGAGCTCGCGCAGCTGGGCCTCGTGATGGGGGATGGCATCGGCGGGGCGCCCGAGCCCGAGCTCGAGGTCACCCAGGGCCTGGCGCGCCCAGGAGCGGTGCATGGCGATGCCGAGCTCGTCGCTGAGGGCCAGCGCCTCGGCGGTGTGCTCCCGCACTTCCCGCTCGTGCCCCTGCCGCGCCTCCATCACGGACAGCCCCGCCAGCGCCACCACCAGCTCGGAGCGCTGGCCCGTCTCGCGCGCCAGCCGGATGGCCTCGTCGAAGCTCGCCCCTGCCTCGGCCCACTGGTCGGTCGTGGCCTGGTCGCGGGCGAGGAAGGCGAGCAGCGTGGGCAGCGTCCCCACTGCCGACTCGGCGCGGGCGCGCTCGAATGCCCGGGCGATCAGGCCGCGGCCGGCGTCGGCCTCGCGCAGGTACATGGGCCCGTACGCGGTCCAGGCGAGCAGGCGCGGGTCGTCGCGCAGCTCGTCCGACTGCTCAAGGATCTCCACTGCGCTCCGCACCGAGGCGGCGCCGGCCTCGCCACGGCCGTCCGCGACCAGGGCCATGCCGCTGGCCATCGCGGCGAAGAACTGCGCGCGGCGCGAGTCCTGCCCCTCTGCCAGGGCCACCGCCCGCTCGGCGGCGGCGACCATCGAAGGGGTCTCTCCCGCGTAGAAGCAGCCCTGCACCGCCTCGGCCAGCATGACCACGGCCAGCTCCGGATCGTGCTCGGCGATCTGCTCCGCTGCCGACATCACGAGTGGGTAGCCGTCCATGACCGGCCCGCGGCGCATGGCCACGTGTCCCGCGAGCTGGTCGATGCGAGCGGAGAGGCTCGGATCCGCGGCGCGCAGGCGCGCCTCGTCGAGCAGGGCGAGCGTGCGGTCCGCCATTCCCGCCAGCCAGGCCGCGTTCGCCGCCTCCAACAGCAGGCGCGCGCAGGCCTCGTCCTCTGGGGCGAGGCGCGCGCCGCGCTCGAAGGCCCCAGCGGCCACCGCGTAGGCGCTCCGCGCGAGCGCACGCTCCCCGGCGTGCTCGAGCGCGGCCGCCGCCTCGGCGCTGGGCCCGACGCTAGCCGCGGCGAGGTGCCACGCGCGCCGGTCCACGTCCTTGTCCGGCAGCGCGCCCGCGAGCGCGGCGTGCGCCTCGCGTCGCTGCTGGGGGGAGGCGTCGGCGTAGAGGGCGGAGCGCGCGAGCGGATGCCTGAACTCGACGCGGCCGTCGTCGAGCTTCACGAGGCCCGCTTCCTCCGCGGCCGCAAGGGCCTCCAGCTCGAGGCCGAGCGGCGATCCGGCCCGCGCCAGCACAGCCAGCTCACCTCCGTCGCTGGCCGCGGCCAGCAGCAGCACACGCCGAGTGGGCTCGGGCAGTCGGCCGAAGCGGCGGCCGAACGCCGCCGAGATGGTTGTGGAGATGGGCACGGGCACATCGCCCGGCAGGTCGGCGAAGCGGGCCGCGTCGGGCGCGAGCTCGAGCAGCGCGAGCGGGTTGCCGCCCGTCGCCCGGTGCACTCGCTCAATCGCCTCACCCGGCAGCCCGTCGCCGAGCAGCTCCGCCGAGTTGGAGCGGTCGAGGCCCGTCACGTGGAGCACGCGCAGGTCGGCGCCGTCGAGCAGCGACGGCTCACCCTCGCGAACGGCCAGGAGCAGCGCGATCGGGTCCGCGAGGAGGCGGCGCGAGGCGAACAGGAGCGCCTCGGCGCTCGACCCGTCGAGCAGGTGCGCGTCGTCCACGAGCAGGGCGAGTGGCGCCTCCTCCGCGAAGGCGGACAGCAGGCTCAGCGTGGCGGCGCCCACCGCGAAGCGGTCCTGGGCCGTGGCGGGCCCGAGTGCCAGCGCGCCGGCCAGCGCCGCCGCCTGGGGCGGCGGAATCCGAAACAGAGCCGCGAGCGCGGGGCGCAGGAGCTCGGCAAGGCCCGCGAACGGGACCTCCGCTTCCGACTCCACGCCCCGGGCGCGGAGCACGCGCATGCCGTCCGCGCGCTCGGCGGCGTAGTCCACCAGAGTGGTCTTGCCGATGCCCGCCTCGCCCACAAGCGCGAGCACCCCACTGCGGCCGTCGCGAGCCTCGGCCAGGAGGCGGTCGAGCGCCAGCCGCTCCTCTTCGCGGCCGAGCAGCATGGGGCGATCTTGACGCGTCGGCGCCCTCACGACTAGGGCCCCACCTGATGCGACGCTCCACCCCCACTCGTACGGTCGCCGAAACGACCCGAGGAGGCAGTTCTATGACCACGATCGATCCCGCCACCGAGATCGACGGCGCAAAGCTCGAGCAGTTCGTCTTCCGCGCCGTCGACGAGGTCGGCGCCACCCTGAACGCGGCGCTGGTAGTGATGGGCGACAAGCTGGGGCTCTACCGAGGGCTTGCCGGAGCGGGCGGCCTGACGCCGGTCGAGCTGGCGCGGCGCACCGGCGTGAGCGAGCGCTACGTGCGCGAGTGGCTGAACGCCCAGGCGGCGGGCGGCTACGTGGAGTACGCGCCCGACAGCGGTGAGTACACGCTCCCGCCCGAGCAGACGGTGGCGCTGACCGACGAGCAGAGCCCGGCTTACCTGCCCGGCTTCTTCCAGATCGCGCTCGGCAGCGTGATCGACTCGCCGCGCATCACCGAGTCCGCGAAGAGCGGCGAGGGCGTCGGCTGGCACGAGCACAACCACGACGTCTTCGACGGCTGCGAGCGCTTCTTCCGGCCCGGCTACAACGCCAACCTGGTGCCGGAGTGGCTGCCGGCGCTGGACGGAGTGGTGGAGAAGCTCGAGGCCGGCGGGAAGGTCGCCGACATCGGATGCGGCCACGGCTCGTCGACGATCCTGATGGCGCAGGCGTTCCCCAACTCGATGTTCGTGGGGTCGGACTACCACCAGGGCTCGATCGAGGTCGCCCGGCAGCGGGCGGAGGACGCCGGCGTCGCGGACCGCGTGCGCTTCGAGGTTGCGGCTGCGGACTCGTACGCGGGGGAGGGATTCGACCTCATCACGATGTTCGACTGCCTGCACGACATGGGCGACCCGGTCGGCGCCGCCCGTCACGTGCGTGAGGCACTCGCGCCCGACGGCACGTGGATGATCGTCGAGCCGATGGCCGGCGACCGCGTCGAGGACAACCTGAACCCGGTCGGCCGTGCCTACTACGGGTTCTCGACGTTCCTGTGCACCCCCGCGTCGCTGTCGCAGGACGTCGGGCTGGCGCTGGGCGCGCAGGCCGGCGAGGCGAGGATCGGCGACGTGGTTGCGGGAGGCGGGCTGACCCGCTTCCGGCGCGCCGCGGAGACGCCGTTCAACCTGGTGTTCGAAGCCAGGCCATGAGCACTACGATCGACCGCGTGGGCCGGAGCCACACGGAGACCCAGGCCCGGCTACCCGACGAACAGGGCGTCATCGAGAGAGACGGCGTCCGGGTTCACTGGGAGGCCTTCGGCAACGCCGAACGGCCGGCGATCCTGCTCCTGCCCACGTGGTCGATCCTCCATTCGCGGCACTGGAAGGGCCAGCTCCACTACCTGGCCCGCCACTTCCGCGTGGTCACGTTCGACGGCCGGGGCAACGGCTTGTCGGACCGGCCGGAGGACCCCTCGGCCTACACGTCGCGCGAGTTCATCGCGGACGCCGTTGCGGTGCTCGACGCCGCCGGCGTGGAGGCGGCCTGCGCGGCCGGGGTCTCGATGGGCGGGCTGCGGGCGCTGCTGCTCGCGGTGTGGCACCCGGAGCGCGTGACCGGCGCCTTCCTGATCGACCCGACTGTGCCGGGACTCACGCCGCCCCCGCCCGACCGGGTGCGCGTCGGCTTCGACGACGAGCTCGAGCGCTACGACGACTGGGCGAAGTACAACAGCCACTACTGGCGGCGGGACTACCGCGGCTTCCTCGAGTTCTTCTTCGGCCAGGTCTTCTCGGAGCCCCACTCCACGAAGCAGATCGACGACTGCGTCGCGTGGGGCCTCGACACGAGCCCTGAGGTGTTGATCGCGACCATGCGCAGCAACAACCCCGAGCTTCGTGACGTCGAGACGATCGAGGCGCTCTGCCGGAGCGTGACCCGCCCCGTCGCCGTCGTGCACGGCAGCGACGACAAGGTCCTCGGTGCCGAGCGCGGCGCTCGAGTGGCCGAGCTGACCGGCGCCGAGTTCACGCTGCTGGAAGCCGCGGGTCACGCGCCCCAGGGCCGTCACCCCGTGAAGGTGAACCTGCTCTTGCGCGACTTCGCCGAGCGCGTGTCCGGCCAGCGACCGCCGCCGCGCCAGCGCAGCTGGACCCGTGCGCTGGCTCGGCCCAAGCGCGCGCTTTACGTGTCCTCCCCGATCGGGCTGGGCCACGCCTGGCGCGACATCGCGATCGCCGACGAGCTGAGGCGCCGCGTTCCCGGGCTCGAGATCCACTGGCTCGCCCAGGAGCCCGTCACGACGGTCCTCGAGAAGCGCGGCGAGACGATCCATCCGGCCAGCGCCGAGCTGGCCAGCGAGGCCACCCACATCGATGCCGAGGCGGCCGAGCACGACCTCCACGCGTTCCACACGCTGCGGCGGATGGACGACATCTTCTGCGCGAACTTCATGGTCTTCGACGACCTCGTGCGCGAGGAGGCCTTCGACCTCTGGATCGCCGACGAGGCCTGGGAGCTCGACCACTTCCTGCACGAGAACCCGGAGCTGAAGACGGCGCCACTCGCCTGGCTGACCGATTTCGTGGGCTACCTGCCGATGCCCGCGGGCGGCGAGCGCGAGGCCTTTCTGTGCGCCGACTACAACGCCGAGACGATCGAGCACGTGGAGCGCTTCCCGAGCGTGCGCGACCGCTCGATCTTCGTCGGCGACCCCGACGATGTCGTGCCGGACGAGTTCGGCCCCGGCCTGCCGGGAATCCGCGAGTGGACCGAGCGCCACTTCGACTTCGCCGGCTACGTGCCGGGCTTCGACCCGAGCACGCTGGCCGACCGCTCGGCGCTGCGGGCGGAGCTCGGCTACGGCGACGAGCCGCTATGCCTGGTGTCGGTGGGCGGCTCGGGCGCGGGCGCGCCGATGCTGCGCCGCGTGATCGAAGCGATCCCGCTGGCGCGCGAGCGCATGCCCGAGCTGCGCACCCTCGCTGTGGCCGGGCCGCGGATCGACCCGGCGAGCCTGCCGCAGACGGAGGGCGTCGAGGTGGTGGGTTACGTGCACGAGCTCTACCGCCATCTGGCCGCGTGCGACGTGGGCGTGGTCCAGGGCGGCCTCACCACCACAATGGAGCTGGTGGCCGCCGGCCGGCCGTTCGTGTCGCTCCCCCTGGCGAGCCACTTCGAGCAGCGCTTCCACGTGCGCCACCGGCTGGACCGCTACGGCGCGCGCAGCTGGCTCGACTACCAGGACGCGAGCCCGCAGGCGCTGGCCGACGCGATCGTGCAAGCGGCCGCCAGCCGGCCCTCCTACCTGCCGGTCGACGGCGCCGGAGCAGGCCGCGCCGCGGACCTGATCGCCGAGCTGCTGTAGCTAGGCCGCGGCGCGCTCGTTCGTGACCGCCGAGATGCCGTCCAGCACCTCGCGTACCAGTCGGCGGGCATGCGTCCAGGATTCCCCACCGAGGCCGGACCTACACGTCAGGCGTCGATCTTGACGCCGACCTCGTAGTGCTCGACGTCCGCGCGATTCCCCATCCCGCCAGGGACCGGCGGGTCCATCGAGTTCAACGTCTCGTCGCCCGTCTTTAGGTCCTCCTCGGTCTCGAACAGGCCGATGGCGAGCACCTTGCCCTCGTCGGCCTTGTGCAGCAGTAGGAACCCGACGGCCGGCACTCCCTCCGGCGGCCCCGACTCCGACCGCTTCCGGATGTCCGCGACCGACTCACGGACCTTGTCGGGATCGCCACCCTCGAACGTCGCCACGCGTGCGTACATCTGATCTCTCCTCTGTTTCGGGGGACCTGTCCACCCTAACCCCGTTTCACTCTCGGGCATAGGGGTAGGACCCGCTCATGGTGGGGAAGGCGCTGGTTGCCCTTGCGACGGGTCTGCTGTGCGCCGTTTTTGCGAGTCCGGCGCTCGCCGCGCAGCGCGCCGGTGTCCAGACTCACCTGCTTTGGTCCGACGTGACCGACGCCCAGGTGGGGCAGCAGCTCGACGAGGCCGCGGCGGTCGGCGCGAAGGTCGTCCGCGTGGACGTGGGCTGGTCCACGCTTGAGCCGGACCGCAAAGGTGAGTACGCGGCCTGGTACCTCGCAAAGATGGACAACGTCGTCGCGCAGGCCGAGCTGCGCGGCATCGAGCCCCTCTTCACCTTCTGGACCACCCCATGCTGGGCCTCCTCGGCGCCGGCCAGCGTCAAGCAGAACTGCGTGGGCGCGTGGTGGGACCGCAGCGTCGACCGCTACCCGCCGGTGAACGCAAGCGACTACGCCGACGCGCTCGCCTTCGTGGTCCGCCGTTACGGCGCGCGCGTGCCGGACTGGGAGATCTGGAACGAGCCGAACCTGCCCGAGGCCCTGAAGAGCTCGACTCCGATGGCCGACTACGCGCGGATCGTCAAGGCGGCCTACCCCGCCGCCAAGGCCGCCGGCGCGAAGACGGTGATCGCCGGCTCGCTCGCAAACGCGGACTTCGCGGACACCGAGGCCCTCTACCGCGACTACGGGCTGAAGGGCTACTTCGACGCCTTCTCGGTCCACCCGTACTCCGGCGACCGCTCGCCGCTCGATCCCTACCAGGACCAGTACAAGGAAGAGAGCTTCGTGCGCGGCGTTCCTGCCGTGCACGACGTGATGGTCAAGTACGGCGACCCGAAGCCGCTCTGGCTGACGGAGTTCGGCTGGAGCACGTGCGATCACCGCAGCGGCCCGTCCTGGGACCGTTGCGTGGATCAGCAGACCCAGGCCACCTACCTCGCGCAGGCCTACAACCAGATGCGCTCCTGGAGCTACGTGCCCGTGGGCATCTGGTACGAGCTGAAGAACATGGGCAGCAACGACTCGGACCGGCTCGACAACTACGGCCTGCTGCGCGCGGATGAGCTCGTAAAGCCGAGCTATCCCGTCTTCCCGAGCTCCTCCGTGACCGGCCTGCTGGTCGGAACTCCGCAGGCGCCGTAGCGCCGAGGGTAGGGTGGGCAGCTCCCTACGAAAGGTCCTCATTGACCATCGCCAGTCCCGCCGGTTGCTCTCGGCGCTGGCCATCACGATGCTTGCCGGCCTGGCACTGGGCGGGGAGGCGCGTGCGAGCGGGACGGCTTCGATCAGCGGTGACAACCTCGTCTACACGGGCGATGACACCACCGAGCATGTGGTGATCGACAAGGAGCCGATCAGTAACGACAACGGGGACACGGTGGGGGCGCAGTGGTCCGTCCAGGACATCCGCGGTGGAGGCGTGGCCAAGGGCAGCTCTCCGTGCGGCCCGCATCAGAACTTCGACGCCTTCTGCCCGTTTGGCAGCGCCACCCTCAAGGTCAAGCTCGGCGGCGGCGCCGACACCTTTATCTCCCAGGACCAGACGCTTGGGCTGGACTTCAGCTGCTCGGCGTTCCAGGCGGTCGCCCCGGTCGTGCTCGACGGCGGGCGCGGGAGCGATTTCGGGCTCGACGGCACCCGCCTCGGGGACACGATGGCGGGTGGACCAGGGAACGATGCCCTGGCGAGCTGGGACGGCAACGACCGCGTCAGCGGCGGCTCGGGCAGGGACCTCGTCGAGACCGGCGACGGCAACGATGTCGCCGATGGCGGCAGCGGCAACGACGTGATCAGCCTCGACTCGCCCAAGGGTCTTCACCAGCCGAGCTGCTTCGCGGCCACCGGTAAGGGCCATGACATCGGTCGTGGAGGGCCCGGCAATGACTCGGTCGGGACTGAGGGCAGCGGAAAGGACCGCGTCGAGGGCGGCACCGGAAACGACAGCCTGTCCGCGGGCAAGGGACGCGACAAGCTCTACGGCGGGCCGGGCCGGGACACGATCTACTCCCGAGACGGCCAGCGCGACTACGTGAATTGCGGAAGCGGCAGGGACAAGCTGCTGTCGTCCGACCGCAAGGACCGTGTGGTCGGCTGCGAGAAGCGCTTCCTGCGGCCGCAGTAGGACGCCTGCGCAGGTAGCGCGGGCGCGACAAGCCGCAGCTAGCCTCTTTCACATCCGTTTCACAGGCGCGCTCGGTGCGCTCATTCTCATGCTGGTGCTCGTCCCCGCGGCATGGGCGGGGCCCTCGTCGAAGACGACGGCGGCTGTCTCGCTCGGCGACTCCTACATCTCCGGCGAGGCGGGGCGCTGGAACGGAAACTCGATCTCGCCCGGCGGCGACAAGGACGGCACCGACCGCGCCTGCCAGCCCCCCGGACCCGCCTGCCAGGTCGACAAGACGAGGGTGTACGAGCCCGGCACCGAGAACGGCGCCTGCCATCGTTCCGACGTCGCCGAGATCAAGAGCTCGAGCCTCTCGGTCGCCCAGCGCATTGACCTCTCGTGCTCGGGTGCCAAGACCAACAACGTCTTCCGGGCCTCGCACGGTGGCACCGGTCAGAACGGCGAGCCGGCCCAGGCCGACAAGCTGCTGCCGGTCGCTCGCGCGAAGGACGTGAAGCTGGTGATGCTGTCGATCGGCGGCAATGACCTCGGCTTCGCGAGCATCATCCAGGCCTGCCTCGAGGCCTACGAGGCCAAGACCGGCCCGTGCCAGCCTTCCCAGCAGAAGAAGATCGATTCGCTCAAGGCCAAGACGATCGCCAACGTGGGCAAGGCGATCGACGAGATCCGCGCGGTCATGAGCGAGGCCGGCTACGCCGCGCGCGACTATCGCCTGATCGTGCAGACCTACCCCTCGGTGGTCCCGCGCGCCGCGGAGAACCGCTATCCCGAGTCCGGCCCCGAGCGCACGGCCAACGGCTGCCCGATCTACGACCAGGACTCCAACTGGGCCCGTGACAGCGCCGCGCCGCAGATCGGCGCCGTGGTCAAGGCCGGCGCGAACTCGCGGGGGGCCGAGACCCTCGACCTCATCAATGCGTTCCAGGGCCACGAGTTCTGCTCCAAGTCCGACGCCCAGAGCACGCCGTTTGCCCGCCCGTCCGCTGCCGGCGCGGAGTGGGGCCGCTTCCTGGGGGCGAGCACCGTTCAGCAGGGCGAGCTCCAGGAGGCCTTCCATCCTGACGCTTACGGACAGCGCGCGCTGGGCACCTGCGTGACGAAGGTGTTCGCCGCGCGTAACGGCCGGTTCGCCTGCAGCGGCGCGGCAGGGCTGGACCCCAGCGCGCTGTCGCTCGTCCGGACGGGCTCGGTTGCCGCCGGGTCGTCGTGCCTGGCGCGGCGCTCGCCGATTGGCGCGGCGTGGATCGGGCGCCTGAAGCTCGGCCTGACCCGCAAGCAGCTCAGCAGCTCCCCTCGGCTCGCCTCCGTGACCGTTACGAGCAAGACCTCGAAGCGCTACCGCTACTGCGTGAAGGGCAGCAAGGGGCGCGTGACCGCCGTGTTCGGCAAGGGCACCAGGGTTGACCTGCTGATCGCCACCGCCGGTTCCTATGGCAACCACGGCGTGCATCCAGGGGGGAGCCTGCGCAAGGCCAGGCGGACGTTCCGGGGGTTGAGGCGCGTGTCGAGGACCGTCTACCGGCTCAGCCGGAGTAGCCGCCGCATCATCGGTGTGCGGAAGGGCAAGGTGCGCTACGTCGGAGTCGCTTCGAAGCGGACGCTCGGGAGCAAGCGGCTGCTGCGCACCTACCTGAAGCGCGCCGGCTGACGAGCGGAAGCCGCTTGTAGAGCGGCACAGCGGTCATACATCCGTCCACCTACCTCATATCGGGGAGGGAACGGTCGAAGGGTCTTGTGAGTCGGCGAATCAGCGCCGGCCAGCACTCAGGAGGCAATGCAATGAACAAGAGCAAGAAGGTACTTCGCACCATCCTGGTGGCCGGTGTGCTCAGCGCGCTTGCCGCCCTCGCCACTTTCTCGGCGTTCTCGAGCCAGACGGACAACCCCGGGAACAACGTGACTGCCGGCACGGTCGCTCTCACCGA
>JBBQRG010000031.1:0-33426 GCA_038215095.1 Solirubrobacterales bacterium
CGCGCCCCGAGCGCCTGGAACTTCTTGGGGTTCTCGAGGAACTCCTTGATCTCGTGCAGCTCCTCGACCGCCTCGTCCACGCCGGCCACGTCCCTGAAGGTGATCTTCGGGGAGTCCACCGACATGCGCTTGGCGCGCGACTTGCCGAAGGACATGACCTTCGAGCCGCCGCCCTGCATCTGATTGATGATGAAGAGCCAGAACAGCAGGAAGATCACGAACGGCAGGATGTAGGTGAGCGCGGTGAGCCAGCCGGAGCCGCCCTTGGCCTTAACGTCGATCGGGATGTCCGACGAGCGCAGCGTGTTGACCAGGTTCTGCTCGGTGTTGTCCGGGTAGGCCGTCTGGTACTTGCGGCCGCCGTTGAGCTGCACGTCGACGCGGTTGTTCTTCGTGTTCAGCGTGACGTTCTTGACCTGGCCCCGCTCGATCTGACTGAGGAAGGTGCTGTAGACCGGGTCGCGCTGCTGCTGTCCCGGGCTGATCAGCTTCTGGGCGAAGAACGCCAGAACCACGACGATCAGGATCGGGAATGCGGCGCTTTTGAAGAATCTGCTCAATTTCGGGCCAGGTCTCGTGAAACGTCAGGGTACCAAGGGTGTATCTGCTCTCTTGCGCCTTTTCGGCTACTCCTGAAGCACGGCCACGTAGGGAAGGTTGCGGAAGCGCTCAGCGTGGTCGAGCCCGTAGCCGATGGCGAATCGGTTCGGGATCTCGAACCCCACGTACTTGATCGGCAGCTCGACCTTTCTCCTTTCGGGCTTGGTGAGCAGCGCGCACACCTCCAGCGAGGCCGGATCGCGGGCCTTCAGCGTGCGCAGCAGGTAGGACAGCGTCAGCCCGGAGTCGACGATGTCCTCCACGATCAGCACGTCGCGGCCGGCGATCGGCGCGTCGAGGTCCTTGAGGATCCTCACCACCCCGCTCGAGTCCGTCTCGGAGCCGTAGGAGGAGACGGCCATGAAATCCACCTCGCACGGCACGTCGAGATGGCGCATCAGGTCGGATAGGAAGAACACCGCGCCCTTGAGCACACCCACCAGGAACAGCCCGCGGCCCTCGTAGTCACGCGAGATCTCCACGGCCAGCTCGCGCACGCGGTGCTGGAGCTCGTCGCGCTGCACGAGGATGTCCCCTACGCCGGGCTCAGCCATGGCGCGCGAGTCTAGGCCCCGGCTCTCGCCGCCGGGCGCCTGGCGCTCAGGCCGACGCGGTCGGCGGCGTCGTCCGGGGCCGCGAAGCGCTCGTCGAGGGCCACGCCCGCGACCCACACGATCTGGCCGCCCGACTCCACGATCGGCAGCGCCCGCCGCAGCGCGCGCGGCACCTTGCGGTCTGTGAAGAGGTCCTGGAGCGACTTCGAGCCGCCCAGCCCGAGCGGGCGCATGCGGTCGCCGTCGCGCCAGCCGCGCACAGTGGCCCCGGCGCCGAGCGCGCCGGCGGCCACGCTGACCTCGCCGCGCCCGCCGGGACGCGCCTCCACCTCCCAGTCGCCGAAGCGAGCCCGGCCGGGCACCGGCAGCGGCACCGGCTCGGGCGGCTCCGCGCTGGCTGCCCGGCTGAAACGGAGCGTGCCGTACTCGGCCACGGCCCGGAGGCCGCCGCCCAGGTCGAGCGAGCGCGTTCCGCCGCGGCCCAGCGCCAGCGCCAGGATGGCCTCGGCCTCGTCGCGCGAGAGCGAGCGGGGACCGCCCGCGGCCGCCTCGGCCAGCCCGCGCAGCACGAGCCGGGCCAGCGCGCGGTGGAGCGCGCCCAGCTCCGCCAGCGACACCGCCGGCCCCCCGCCGAGCGCCTCCAGGGCCTCGGCGGCGTCGGCCTCGAGCAGCTCCGCCTCGTCGCGCAGCTGGCGCGCCGTCTCGGCGATCGCGAGCTCGGCGGCCGGGTTCAGCTCCCGCAGGGCGTCCAGCACGTCGTGTCGCACGCGGGCGCGCGCGAAGCGGCGGTCCGCGTTGGAGGGGTCCTCGCGCCAGTCGCGGCCGCGGGCCCGCAGGTACTCGCGCACCTCCTCTCGGGTCGCGCCGAGCAGCGGGCGAACGAGCCGCCCGCGGCGGGGCTCCATGCCCAGCAGCGCGCGCCGTCCCGGCGAGACCGCGAGCCTGTAGAGCACGGTCTCGGCCTGGTCGGTGGCCGTGTGCGCAGCCGCGTAGTCGCCCTCCGCCAGCCGCTCGGCGATGGCGTAGCGGGCGTCGCGGGCCTGCTCCTGGAGGTTGCCGGACTCGGCCAGCGACACGCGCTCCACCACCAGCGGCACACCCAGCTCGGCGCAAAGTTCGCGGCAGAGCGCCTCGTCGCCCGCGGCGCCGTCGCGCAGTCCGTAGTTCACGTGCAGCGCCGACACCCCGGCGCCCAGCCGCACCGCGGCCTCCAGCAGGCAGACCGAGTCGCCACCGCCGGACAGCAGCACGAGCAGCGGCTCGCCCTCCCGGACGAGGCCGGACTCGCGCGCGACCGCCAGCGGCCGCTCCACCTCAGCTCCCCTTCGAAGAGGCCTTGGAGGAGGCGCGGAACAGCGAGCGCGGCTCGTCGAAGCCCTTGAGCTTCACCTGGCCGATCTCGTCGAAGGACAGGTGCGACTTGTCGGTGACCGCGTCCACAACTGAGTCCGTCACGATCACCTCGCCGCCGCGGGAGCGCGCGACCACGCGCGAGGCGAGGTTCACCTCTCGGCCGAAGTAGTCGCCGTCCCGGTACAGGGTCGCGCCGTAGTGGAGTCCGATCCGCGGCTCGGGGCGCACGTCGTATAGCTCCTGGAGGCCGACCGCCCAGTCGGTCAGTGCCTGCACGTCGCCGCCCACGACCATCACCTCGTCGCCGATCGTCTTCACCACGCGCGCGTCCTCCGGCAGGGTCTCCGTGACGCCTTCGATGAAGCGCTCGACGAACGAGAGGGCCTCCATCTCGCCCTCCTCCTCGGTGAAGCGCACGTAGCCGGCGAGGTCGGCGAAGGCGATCGCCACGCGCACGCGGCCGAGGTCCACGTCGCCCTCCATCTCGACCTCCATGTGGCCCACCACGTCCTGGGCGATGAAGTGCTGGAGGAAGCGCTGGTGGACGTAGTCCATGATCGGCGAGGCCAGCGGCAGCAGGTCGCGCGCCAGGTCGCCCATCTCCTCGGCCATCTCCAGGCCGGGCACGCCCTCGCGCATGAGCGGCTCGTGGACGTAGATGTGGAACAGGCGGACCTCGGCGTCGGCGATCTGGGACACGGCCTGGCCGTAGACGCGGCAGAGCTGCAGGAAGGCGACCAGCGGGAAGCCCGAGTCCAACACCGATGCCACGTAGCGCAGCGCCTGGATGTCCTCCTCGGTCACGTCCTCGATCGCGGCCGCCGGCAGGCCGATGCCGGTCCAGAAGCGCCTGATCAGCTCGGGCTCCAGCCCGGTGGCGTCAGCGGCGTCGTCGAGCCCGCGCGCCTCCTCCCCATGGGGGAAGAGCTCCTCCACGAAGCCGTAGGCGAGGCGGCCCTCGCTCGACGCCCGGCGGATCTCCTTGAGGGTGTGGCCGCGCTCGCGCAGGCGGGCGACGATGCGGGCGTGCGCGGCCGCGGCCGCCGTCCAGTCCCCGGAGCCGTCGACCTCGGGGATCACACCCGACTCGGCCCAGCGCTTCAGGGTGGCCGTCGACACGCCGGCCTGCTCGGCTGCCTGCTTCAGCGTGAGCTTGTCGCCTGCCACGCGGCCGACGGTACAGCCCCGGTCCCCGTTGGGGGGCATAGACTCGCCGCGCACAAGACTGGGAGCGAGTGGAGGCGATTTGAACTACTTCGTAACGGGAGCGACGGGCTTCATCGGCAGGCACCTCGTGAAGGAGCTGCTGAAGCGCGACGGCACGATTCACGTGCTCGTGCGCGAGGGCTCGCACGGGAAGGTCGACGCGCTGATCGACCGGCTCGGCGCCTCGGAGGGCCGCATCGTGCCCGTGCCCGGCGACCTCTCGAAGGAGGCGCTGGGCGTGGAGGGCTTCGACGAGAAGATCGACCACCTCTTCCACCTGGCCGCGATCTACGACATCGACGCCGACGACGAGGCGATGGAGAAGGCCAACGTCGAGGGCACCCGCCACGTGGCCGAGTTCTCCAACCAGCACGAGGTCGGGCGCTTCCACCACGTCAGCTCGATAGCGGTGGCCGGGGCCTACAAGGGCGTGTTCCAGGAGGACATGTTCGACGAGGACCAGAAGCTCCCGCACGCCTACCACCGCACCAAGTTCGAGTCCGAGAAGCTGGCTCGAAAGAACGTCGAGGCGAAGACGCTCGTCTTCCGGCCGGGCATCGTCGTGGGCCACTCCGAGACCGGCGAGATGGACAAGATCGACGGGCCCTACTACTTCTTCAAGCTGCTCCAGAAGCTGCGCGCCGCGCTGCCGGAGTGGTTCCCGCTGGCGGGCCCCGAGGGCGGCAACACCAACCTCGTGCCGGTGGACTTCATCGCCAAGGCGATGGACCACATCGCCCATCTGCCCGACGACGAGCTGCCGGGCGACACCTTCCACCTGGTGGACCCCGAGCCGATGACGGTGGGCTCCACGCTGAACGAGTTCGCCAAGGCCGCGCACGCGCCGCAGTTCGCGATGCGCATCGACCCGAACATGACGAACGCGATCCCAAAGCCCGTCCGGGCGGGCATCAAGGCGCTCCCGACGGTCAAGAAGATCCGCGAGACGACGCTGCGCGACCTCGGCATCCCGCCGGACGCGATGGAGAACCGCGACTTCTTTTGCACCTTCGACGCGCGCGACACCCAGCGGGCGCTGAAGGGCACGGGCATCGCGGTGCCGCCGCTGTCCACCTACGCGCCGCGGCTGTGGGACTACTGGGAGCGCAACCTCGACCCGGACCTCTTTCGCGAGCGCAGCCTGTCCAGCTCGATCGGCGACAAGAAGGTGCTGATCACGGGCGCCTCCAGCGGCATCGGCCTCGAGACCGCGCTGAAGATCGGCGAGGCCGGCGGCGAGGTTCTGTTGGTCTCGCGCACGCGCGAGAAGCTGGAGGAGGTGGCCAAGCAGGTCGAGGAGCGCGGCGGCACCGCGCACGTGCACCCGTGCGACCTGTCGGACCTCGAGGACATCGACCGGCTGGCCAAGGAGATCCTGGAGCAGCACGAGGGCGTGGACGTGCTGGTGAACAACGCCGGCCGCTCGATCCGGCGCTCGGTGAAGGCCTCCTACGACCGCTTCCACGACTACGAGCGCACGATGCAGCTGAACTACTTCGGCGCGCTGAAGCTGATCCTGGCCTTCCTGCCCGGCATGCGCGACCGCAAGGGCGGTCACATCATCAACGTGTCGTCGATCGGCGTGCAGACCAACACGCCGCGCTTCTCCGCCTACGTGGCGTCGAAGTCGGCGCTGGATGCCTTCTCGCGCTGCGTGGCGCCCGAGGTGGTGGGCGACGGCGTGAAGTTCACCACGATCTACATGCCACTGGTGCGCACCCCGATGATCGCGCCCACCGACATGTACAAGGCCTTCCCGACGCTCACGCCGGACGAGGCGGCGATGATGCTCTGCGACGCGATGATCGACAAGCCGAAGCGCAAGGCCTCGCGCCTGGGCACCCTCGGCGAGGTGCTCTACGCGATCTCGCCGAAGACCGTGGACATCGTGCTGAACACGGCCTACAACCTGTTCCCGGACTCGAAGGCCGCGAAGAAGGACAAGGACGGCGGGGACGACGACAAGAAGGACGACGGCAAGGGCGACGAGATGTCAACCGAAGCCGTGGCGATGGCGTACCTGATGCGAGGGGTGCACTTCTAGCTCGGCGGCAGTTGCGGGTCCGCCGCTTTCACGCGAGAGCGGTCGCACTTCGCGATCGCCGGTTTTCGTCGAACGTCCATTTCGTACGGCTATAGGCGTACAAACCGGACGTTCACCGCGCGAAAAGCGGTGGCCCGGAAAGGACGCTTGCTCGTTGCGGCGATCGCGCCCGGCGCGTACGATCAGGGCGTGCCTGGTTGACGCTAGAACCCAACCTCACTTGGCAGCTATGTCCAACCGCCCGCCGGTGGCACCCGGCGAGTTTGTGGGTTCCGCGCGCGCCCGACGCCTACATGGCTGGGGGGCGGCGCGCGAGCACCTCCCCGGGGACCTAGAGCCCAAGCCTCGGCTGGTCCAGCCACCAACGCGCGTGACGCAGTAGCCGCTCGGGCTCGTACCGGGCAGGGTCCGTGAGGACGAGGCGCGCGTACTCGTCGGAAATGGCCGAGAGGATCCTGGCGGTCAGCTCGGCGTCGTTCAGGTCTCCGCTGCGGAGCGCGGGTCGCACCGCACGCGTCAGTTGCTCGAGCACTGACTGGCGACCCTTCGCGATGCTCTGGCGCAGGGCCTCGGGTGCGCCTTCGGGCGGCATGAGGACGAGCTGCCAGGTCGTCGGGTGATCGTGGACGGCGCGCAGGTAGGCCTCGAGGCTCTCGAGCATGAGCTCCTTGGCGTCGCCCTTGCTCAGGTCCGTCAGGGCGGTCTCCGAGACCTGGGCCAGCGCGCGCGAGGTCTCGCGGGCGATGACCGCCTCGAGCAGTGCCTGAAGGTCTCCGAAGTGCTGGTAGATGACCGCGCGGGTGATGCCGGCGCGCTGGGCGACCGCCTCGACCGAGACCGCGTGAAAGCTCCGCTCGACCGCCAGCGCGGTCGCCACGTCGAGCAGCTGCTCGCGCCGTTCGGAGGCCCGCATCCGGCGCGGCGTGGAGGGGGCCGAGGTCATTGTCCGCATTATGTTACGGTGGCGTTACTAACACTATCGTTAGTTGTGGAGAGAGGAGCGGTCCGGTGGCGCAGGTCGACGTAGAGCAGCTCGACATCACCAAGACGAACATCGCCGTGCAGGAGCTCATCGAGGTGACCGAGAATCCTCGACACCGGTACCTCCTCGAGGCCTACGATCGCCATCGCAACCTGGAGCATGCCGGGCGCTTCGAGGAGATCTTTGCGCCCGAGATGATGGTCGAGCATCCCGTCTACCGCTTCAACATGGCCGGCCAGCCGCCAATGCAGCTCGATGGTCGCGAGCAGGTGGAGCCGCTCTACCGACTCTGGGCCGAGACGAACCAGTCCATCTTCTACAACGAGAGCGAGACCGTGGCCGTGAGCGACTGGATGGTCGTGAGCACGATGGTGGGCTACCAGCAGACGCTGGGCTCCGCACTCGCCGCAGGCGGAGTCGAGGCCGACGAGGATGCGATGTATCTGCTCAGGGGTCGCGTCGCGATGATCTGGCCCTACGACGAGCGGGGTCGCCTCGTCGGGGAGAACGTCTGGGAGTTCGACGAGAGCCAGCACGAGCTGATCAAGCTCGCTCCGGACGACGTGCTGACCACGGAGCAGGCCGCCGAGCTGCTCGAGCCGCTGATCAAGCCGCTTCCGTCCTTCGACGACAGCCTGCTGCCGGCATGAAGGCGGTCGCCTGCGAGAACGCGAAGCTCGAGGTCGTCGACCTGCCGGCGCCCGAGCCCGGCCGCGGCCAGGTCGCCATCAACGTCCTGAGTTGCGGCATCTGCGGATCCGACCTCCACGCCCGCCACCACGCCGACGAGGCGGCGGACGTGCTCGCGGAGGCCGGCTACGACGGCTTCATGCGCTCCGACCAGCGCGTCGTGTTGGGCCACGAGTTCTGCGGCGAGGTGGCCGACTACGGCCCGAAGTGCGCGGAGAAGGTTCCCGCCGGCACACCCGTGGTCGCCCTGCCGCTCACCAGACGCGGCGAGGAGGTCCACGCGATCGGCCTCTCCGCCGCGGCGCCGGGCGCCTACGCCGAGCAGGTCGTGGTCGAGGAGTCGCTCATGTTTGCTATCCCCAACGGCCTCCGATCCGAGCTCGGCGTGCTCACCGAGCCGCTGGCTATCGGCTGGCACGCCGTGCGCCGCGCCGAGATCAAGAAGGGCGACGTGGCGATCGTGATCGGCTGCGGCCCGGTCGGCTTGGCCGTCATCTGCATGCTGAAGGCGCAGGGCGTCCGCACGATCGTCGCGAGCGACTTCTCCCCCGGCCGCCGGGAGCTCGCCAGCGAGTGCGGCGCTGACGTCGTTGTCGATCCGAGCGAAGAGTCGCCCTACGAGGCCCCCGGAGACCGCGGCCACCTGAAGACCGTGCCCGCCGCCGCAGAGCTCGCCGTCGCGACGATGGAGAAGCTCAAGCGCCTGCCGGTGCCGTGGCATCACGTCTGGCGGGTCGCGGAGACCCTGGGCTCGAAGCCGAACCACCCCGTGATCTTCGAGTGCGTTGGCATGCCCGGGATCCTCGACGGCATCATCGGAAGCGCGCCGCTGTTCTCCCGCGTCGTCGTCGTCGGTGTCTGCATGGAGGCGGACAGGATCCGGCCGGCGATGGCGATCAACAAGGAGATCGACCTGCGCTTCGTCGTGGGCTACACGCCGTTGGAGTTCCGCGACACGCTGCACATGCTCGCCGAGGGCAAGGTGGACGCTGCTCCGATCGTGACCGGAATTGTCGGGCTGCCGGGTGTGGAGGCCGCCTTCGAGGCGCTCGGGAACCCCGAGCGGCACGCGAAGATCCTCATCGACCCCGGAAGCTCGGCAGCAGCGCCCACGGACGGGTCCTGAGGGACAGGGCGTAGCGGGCCCCGAGCCCGCGGACGTGCCGCTTCGTCCCCCGGTCGCCGAGGGTCTGCGAGCGAAGGAAGGTCGCCAGAACCGCGACCACTCCAGCGCAAGCGGCAAGGCCGAACGCCGCGGTCGGCCCCGCGTGCTGCGATCGCTGCGCGACGCCATCCGCTCGGGGCGGCTCAGCGCCGGCGAGCGGCTCCCCTCTTCCCGGCAGATGGCTCAGGAGCTCGGCGTGTCCAGGGGTCTCGTGCTCGAGTGCTACACACAGCTCCAGGCCGAGGGCTACCTCAGCGCCCATGACGGCTCGGCCACCCGCGTCGCCGCCGGCGCCCAAAGGGCTCCTGCCCTCACGCCATCGGCTCCCGTGACGAAGCGGCTGGCGATCGACTTCCGCCCCGGGTGCCCTGACCTCTCGAGCTTTCCGCGCCGTGACTGGATGTGGGCCCTGCGCGATGTCCACCGGACCGCGCCCGCCGAGGCGCTCGACTACGGCGACCCGCACGGCAGCCTGCGGCTGCGCGAAGTGCTCGCCTCCTACCTGCGCAGGGTCCGCGGCGCGGTGGCCGACCCTGAGTCGATCGTCGTCTGCACGGGCTTCGCCCAGGGCGTGAACCTCCTCCTGCGTGTCCTGGGCAGCCGAGGAGTTCGCGTATTGGCGCTCGAGGATCCGGGCGACGTCGACCCGGGCACCGTCGCCCGGCGTTTGTGCCAGCCGCCAGAGCTCGTGCTCGGCTTCGGCGATCTCACCCAGAGCTCGATCGAGCGAGGGATCACGACGATCGCCGACCTGCTCCGCGGCTAGCTGGCTCGAAGACCGACTGCTCCCACCCCTCGAACACGCTCGCGATTGCCTGGAGGAACGGCCCGCGGGATACTCAGCAGCCGGTGTCAGCACAGAACGTCGAAACGCTTCGGCGCTACCACGAGCGCCTCAACGAGACGGGCGAGCCACCGTTCGAGCTCCTCCATCCGGACGTGGAGATCCACATGTTCAGGGGCTCTCCCCTACCCGGCCCCTACCGTGGCCACGACGGGATGCACCAGTGGCCGCCAGGACGTTTTCGACGTGATCGAGGAATGGCGCCTCGAGCTCGACGAGGTGATCACCGGCGCCGACCCGGAAGTGGTCGTGGCCCTGCAGAGGTTCGTCGGGCGGATGGAGCACACCGATCTCCCGGCGAACTTTCCCCTGGCCGTCGTCGTCCGCTTCCGTGATGGGCTGATAGTCCGCCTCGAGGGCTACCGGGAGACGAACGAAGTCCTGGAAGCGGCCGGCCTGAGGGACACGAGACCGTCTTAGAGAAAGGCCGGCCCGCGCTTGACCAGGTTCTCGTACACCTTTTGCTGAATCGTCTCGCGCACGCGCTCGGAAAGCTCGAATACCAAGGCGCGGTCGGCCGCCGCATCCGGGCCGTACTGCGACGTGTCGATCGGCTCGCAGAACTCGATCCGCCAGCGCGACGGCAGCGGCACCACGCCGAGCGGGCCGAGCAGCGGGAAGGTCGGCGTGACCGGGAAGTAGGGAGCACCGATCAGCCGGGACACCAGCGGCAGCTCGCCGATCTTCGGGTAGATCTCCTCGCTGCCGACCACCGCCACCGGCACGAGCGGCGCTCCGGTGCGCAGCGCGATCTCCACGAACCCGCCGCGGCCGAAGCGCTGGAGCCGGTAGCGGTCCTTGAAGTCCTTGCCCGCTCCCTTCACCCCCTCGGGGAAGACTGCCACGAGCTGGTCCTGCTCGAGCAGGCGCAGCGCGTTGTAGGGCGAGGCCACCACGCCGCCCACCTTGCGCAGCAGCACCGAGATCCAGGGCAGGTCGAACGCCCAGTTCAGCACAAGGAAGCGCGGGTGGCGCGGCAGCGGGTGCTCGCGCAGGATCGACATCGCGATCATCGTGCCGTCCCACGGGAGGATCCCGGCGTGGTTCGACACGAGCAGGACCCGGCCGTGGGCGGGCACGTTGTGCACGCCTGTCGGGGTCACGCGCCACCACGTGTCGTAGAGGAAGTCGAACACCGGCTCGACGAGGTCTGCGAACTCCTCGTCGAAGCCCCACTCGTCCTCCTGGTAGCTGCCATCGAGACGACGCAGCGCGGCGGCGACGCGGTCGCGGCTCTCGCGCGGGAGGCCGGCGGCTCCGCGCGCCAGCGCCTCGGGCAGCTCGATGCCGGCGTCGAGGCCCTCGCGCAGGCGCCGCATGAAGCCGAGGGCGGCCCCGGCTCCGGCGGCCGCGTCGCGCGCTCGCCCCGGCCCGCCGTTCGTGAACGGGGCTCCCGCCCCGGCCCGCGTGCCCTCGCGCGTCACCGCGCCACCGCCTGGCGCAGCGGCGACATCAGGCAGCGGCCGCCCTGCTTCGAGGCGTAGTCCTGCACCGCCGAGACCGTGCTGTGACGCGGGTGGAAGCCCACCTCCTCGACGAGGCGCGTGGTGTCCACCGCGCGCCCGTAGCGCAGTAGCCGCTGGAAGTCGTCGGAGAAGTCGAGCAGGCCGAGCCGCTTCGCCACGCCCGCGGTCGCGCCGAAGAGGCCAGGCACCACCGGCAGCGTGGGGCGTCCCGCCAGGCGCACCATGCGCGTCAGCCCGATGGTGCCCTCACCAGCCACGTTCACCGCTCCGCGCACCGGCGCCCGGACCGCCGCCGCCAGCGCGTCGAGGGCGTCGTCCTCGTGCACGAGCTGGAGACGCGGGTCGAAGCCGAGGTAGGTGGGCACGAGCGGCAGCGACAGGTAGCGCGTGATCTGGGTGTCGACAGACGGGCCGATGGAGGGTTGATATCGCAGCATCGTGCAGGTCACGTCGGGGTGGCGCCGCGAGTAGGTCTCGAAGTAGTTCTCGATCTCGGCCACGTCGCGCTGGAAGCGGGTGCGCAGCGGGAACAGGCGCGTCATGCCCTCGTCGAAGAACTGCGGCGCGTGTGGCTCAGCGCCGTAGACCCCGGCCGAGCCGCGGATCACGATCGTCCTGATCGTGTCCGACTTCTCGCACGCCGCGAGCAGCTGCAGCGAGCCGATCACGTTGATGTCGTGCATCGCGCGCGGGGACATGCCCGGCCCGGGGCGCCGCACGATCTGGTTGTGGACCACGGTGTCCACATCCGTCTGCGGGATCAGCTTGGTGATCACAGGACTGCGGATGTCCGCCTCGATCAACTCGGTGCGCTCGAGGCCGCCCGCCGGCTTGCGGGTGTCGAGCCCGGCCACGTACTCGAACTCGGGATCGCGCTCCAGCCGCCGGGCCAGCGAGCCGCCGACATGGCTGCCGACGCCCGTGATCAGGACCCGCCTGCCCATCTAGGACGAGCTGGTGCGCTTGCGGCGCGCTGCCGGCAGCCGCTCCTCGATCGCGTCGAGGCGGCGCGCGATCCGGCGCAGCTCGGCGCGAAGCTCGCGCATGTCGCCCTGGCTGGCCGGCAGCCGGTCCTCGACCGCGCCCGCCACGGCGCGCCGGCTCTTCGTGACGCCCGCGCCGGCGTCGCGGACGCGGTCGACCACGTCGTCGAGCGCGCCCTGGGCCCGGTCGCGCCCGCGCTCCGCGGACCCGGCGCCCGCCTGCACGGAGCGCTCGACCGCCTCGCGGACGGCGTCGGACAGGTCCTTCGGGCTGCTTCTGCGCCTGGCCATCTGAACGCCCAAGTCTCCCACAAGGGCACTCACCTATCGTCCGCCCCCGTGACGCTCGAGCACGAGGTCCGGCCCATCCATCTCAACCCCGCCACCGAGCTGGCGGAGCGCGTGCTGCTGCCCGGCGACCCGCACCGGGCCTTGGCGGTGGCTCAGGCACTGCTCGAAGCGCCGCTCATGTTCAACCACCGCCGGGGCCTGTGGGGCTACACCGGCACCGCCCGCGACGGCGAGCTGCTCACGATCCAGTCAACCGGCATGGGCGGGCCAAGCGCGGCGATCGTGTGCGAGGAGCTGATCGCCCTCGGCGCGCGCCGGCTGATCCGGATCGGCACCTGCGGCGCGCTCGACGAGGGGGCGGAGCTCGGCGAGCTGGTGGCCGCGTGGGCGGTGCTGCCGGCCGACGGCGCCAGCGGCGCGCTGGGCGCCGACGGCCTGCTGCAGCCGGACCCCGCCCTGACCGAGGGCCTCGTGACCGCCGGCGCGCGGGCCGTCACGGTGGTCTCCGCCGACCTCTTCTACGACCCGCGCCCGGACGCGGCGGACGGCTGGCGCGAGCGCGGGGCCGCCGTCGTTGAGATGGAGGCGGCGGTCCTGCTGCAAGTTTCCTCCCGCCGCGGCGTGGCGGCGGCCTGCGTGCTGGGCGTCAGCGACGTCCCGGCGGCGGGTGGCTCGCGGCGCCTCGAGCCGGAGGCGCTGGAGCGGCTGGGCGTTGCGCTCGGCGAAGCCGGCTACGCGGCGCTCAGCCTTCGCTGACCGTCAGGCGCTCCTGCGCCCGCGAGATGGGCTCCTCTGCGGGCGCCACGGCCTCGCGCAGGGCGGCGAGGTCACGGGCGATCTCGTCGAGGCGCTCCTGGGTGCTGTCCTCGCCGGTCGCCCCGTCGGACAGAGTGCCGAGGCGCGCCTCGAGCCGGTCGATGGCGTCCTCGATCCCCTCGAGCCGCTGGGAGAGCGAGCGCAGGCGGCGCGTGACGCGCTCGATGTCGGCCGCCGAGGGGATGTTGAGTGCACCCATCGCGGCCTCCTGCGCCTGTACGGCCTTCTCGCGCGCCTCGAAGGCGCGCGTCAGCGCGCCGTTCACCACCGGGTTGCCGATCAGCTCCTCGGCGACCCGGCCGAGGGCTTCCTCGCCCTGGCGCGACAGGCGGTCCACGAAGCTCTCGTCGCGGTCGGGGTCGTCCACCGGCCGGAGCCTAACGCACGTCCGCTCCCGCCTCCCGGGACTAAACCTCTAGTCGAGCCTTATCCCAGGTTTCCCGGCGGACAGCGGTGGAAAGAAGCGTCTAAGCGCACGACACGGACTGAAGTCCTGGGGAGGGGCGACCGATAGACGGAATGAGCCCACGTCCCTGGCCCTCTGACGGTTCCCCTTTGCATACCCACCAGTCACCCGATAGCGTTCGCCCCGCGCAGGCCGCCGATGACGGCGTGGGCGCGTCTGAAGGTGGCTCCACACGGGGCTTTGTGGGAGGTCTGGGGATCGCAAGGATGAACACGAGGCTCCTCCATACCCTGCTTTGCGCAGGGGTGCTCACCGTTGCCATTTTCTCCGCGCTCACGTACACCGCGAGCGCGGACACGCAGACCATCTACGTGCGGCTGGCCAGCGGCCAGGTCGTGCCCGTGACCGTGGACGTGCCCCCGGGCGCGTCGCTCAACGACATCCAGCTCCCCGGCACGCCGGTCCCCGCGCCCACGACGCCGACCGTCCCGTCGACCCCGGGCGGCCCCAACAAGCCCAACCCGCCGAAGGCCGACGAGCCCACACCCGTCAGCCCGGGCGGCGTACCCCAGAAGCCGTCCACGGACTCGCCCGGCAAGAAGAAGAAAAAGAAGAAGAAGAAGTCCAAGCACGACAACGGCGGCACCGACGGACCTCTGAATGACGTCAAGAAGAAGGTCCACCGTCACCTGAAGAAGACGCCGCTGCGCAACTCGGACGGCTCCCCCACCGCGCAGAACCCCGGCTTCGTGGACGCGCTCCCGGGCCCCTCGCGCGCCACCGGAGTCCCCAACTTCGTGATCCGCAAGTTCCGCGTGCCGATCTTCCTCCTGCCCCTCTACCAGGCCGCCGGCATCCAGTACGGCGTGCGCTGGGAGATCCTCGCCGCGATCAACGAGATCGAGACCGACTACGGCCGCAACCTGAACGTGTCCACCGCGGGCGCCCTGGGCTGGATGCAGTTCATGCCCGCGACCTGGCGCCAGTGGGGCGTGGACGCCAACAAGGACAAGCGCAAGGACCCCTACAACCCGGCCGACGCCATCTTCGCCGCGGCCCGCTACCTCAAGGCCGCCGGCTACGAGCAGGACCCCCGCCGCGCCATCTTCGCCTACAACCACGCCGACTGGTACGTCGACTCGGTGATGCTTCGCGCGCGTCTGATCTCCGGCGTGCCCGCCGACCTGGTCGGCTCGCTCACCGGCCTGACCGAGGCCCGCTTCCCCGTCTATGCACGCGCCCGCTACGCCGACGACCTGGCCGAGCGCCAGGTGCTGAAGCGCGCGAAGGCCGGCCAGAACGCCGCCAACGTGGTCGAGTCCAAGGCGACCCGCAAGGGCATCGACATCTTCGCGAAGACCGGCTCGCCGGTGATCGCCACCAACGACGGCGTGATCAAGAAGGTCGGCCGCTCCAAGCGCCTGGGCCGCTTCCTCGTGCTGCAGGACGTGTACGGCAACCGCTTCACCTACGGCCACCTCGGCACGGTCGCGCGCTTCTACCCGGTCCCGAAGACCGACGCCCAGAACCCCAAGACCTCCGCGCGCGCCGTGAAGGCCAACGGCCCCACGAAGGACCCCGCCCCCAAGCTCGCGGCCTCCGCCGGGCGCCAGGCCGACAGCGGCCAGAGCGCCAAGCCGGCGAAGCAGCGCTCGACCCGCCGCACCGACACCCAGCAGGCCTCGGCGCCGATCAAGGAGCGCCTCTTCGCGCACCCCGATCTCCCGGTCGCGCGTGACAACGGCGGCATGGAGCAGCTGCTCGACTCGAAGTCGAACAAGGGCGGCTTCTCCACCTTCCGCACCTACTTCTCCCAGCCCTTCGGCATGAAGGCCAAGGACGTCCGGCTGCGCCGCCTGAAGAAGGGCGCGCACGTGATCGGCGGCACGATCCTCGGCCGCATCGGCAAGACCATCACGACCCAGGCCCCGCACCTGATGTTCGAGATCCGGCCCGCCGGCCGCGGCGCCCCGCGCATCGACCCGAAGCCGATCCTCGACGGCTGGAAGCTGCTCGAGGCCACCGCGATCTACCGCGCCTCCGGCCGCAACGTGCTGCACGGCGACGACACCGACGGCATGTCGATCGGCCAGGTCCTGCTGCTTCCGAAGCCGCAGCTCGAGAAGCGCGTGCTCGCCGACGACCGCATCGAGCTCTACCCCTGCGGCCGCGACGACGTGCGGACCGGCCAGGTCGACCGCCGCGTGCTGGCGACGCTCGAGTACCTCGCCGAGTCCGGCTTCAAGCCGACCGTGAGCGCGCTCAAGTGCGGCCACAGCCTCATGACGAGCTCGGGCAACATCTCCGAGCACTCGTCCGGCAACGCCGTCGACATCTCGAAGGTGAACGGCATTCCGATCATCGGCCACCAGGACGCCGGCGGCATCACCGAACAGGCCGTCCGCAGGCTGATGGCCCTGCAGGGCACGATGGAGCCGCACCAGATCATCTCGCTGCTCGACTTCGGCCGGAACACGATGTCGATGGCCGACCACAACGACCACATCCACGTCGGCTTCCGGCCGCTCTTCGGCGAGAACAGGAAGCTCGGAAAGCAGGCATTCGAGGTGCTCAAGCCCGGCCAGTGGTCCGACCTGCTCACGCGCCTGCGCAAGATCGACAACCCGGTCGTGCCGACCAAGCCCTCGAAGTACGCGATTCCGGTCAAGCCGAAGCGCTCGAGCGACGCCCACCAGGGCGAGTAGCCGCGGACCCCTTCGGCTTCGTCCAGCTCGAATTCGGCTTCCGCCTGGGCCCGCCCGACGGCCGCTATCTCGTGCGCTCCCCAGGCGGCGAGCAGCTCGACGCGGTCCTCGTGCTCGGCACGCTCGGGGCGCCGGAGCGGCGCCTGATGGGCGGCCGCCGCGGGCGTTCGCTGGACCAGGCTGAGCCGGAGCCCGTCCCCACCTCCCGCGCGACCGTGGTGCGGCCCGAGGCGTTCGCCTCGGACGATGAGGCGCGCGCCTGGCTGGCGGAGGTGCGCGGGGAGCGCGAGCGCGCCGACGAGGAGCTGGAGCGGGCGGCGGCCCTGCTGAACCGCGCCCTCCACGCCCACCGCGTGGCCGCGGCCGACGCGCACCCGCGCGACGTGTCGACCGAGCAGGCGCTGGCCATCCGGATCGGCTTCGGCTCGGGCGAGGAGGCGGCGGCCGGGCGCTTCGCCGAGGCCTGGGAGCTGCCGCGCGAGCGCAAGCGCACGCGGCGCACGATGGAGGCGCCCGACGAGCGCTTCGCGGCGATCCTGGGCGGCCGCGAGCGGGCGCTTGCCTGCGAGGAGCTGGTGCTGCGCGCTCGTGGAGACCTCGACGCCGGGCGCACGCGCGAGGGCGCGCTCGAAGCCCGCGTGGCGCTGGAGGCGCTGCTGGCGGAGCTGCCGGACGCGGAGGGGCTGCACGCGGACCGCGAGACGGTGGGGCAGGCGGCGAACGCCGCGCTGCGCGGTCCGCTCGATCCCGGCGTCGCGGCCGAGCTGAGCTCGGCGGTCGGCCGCATGGAGCACGCGCTCAAGCGCCGCCGCCTCGGTGCGTAAGGATTTACGAACGGTTCACTTGACGTGGCTCTACTTCCGGTCCAATCCAGCTGTCGGGATTTCCTCCCCCCGTCCATAGGAGCGGCCGATGCTCTACCCGAAGATTCACCTCGTGACGAGCGCGCAGGTGATGCAGTGGCCGCGCAGGCCCCCAAGGCGGCGGCGGGCAAGGCTTCGGCCGCGTCCGGCCGCCGGCTCGTCGACGGGCCGCGCCTGGATCAACGGGCGCGAGGTCGGCGGCGGTGACCCCCGCTTCGACCACCTCGCAGTCTCCTACGACTAGACCCGCCCGCGCCGGCGACGCGCCGGCCATCGCCGCGATCCACAACGAGGGGATCGACGAGCGGGTGGCCACCTTCGAGACCGAGCCGCGGCGGGACGACGCCGTGGCGGCCCAGATCGAGGCGGGCGACCTGATGCTGGTGGCCGAGCTCGACGGCGACGTGCTGGGCTTCGCCTCGGTGCACCCGTACAGCTCGCGCGCCGCCTACGCCGGGGTCGGTGAGGCCAGCATCTACGTCGCGCGCGCCGCGCGGGGCCGCGGTGTCGGCTCGGCGCTGGTGGAGTCGATGGCAGCGGCCGCCGCGGAGCGCGGCCTGCACAAGCTGGTGGGCCGCCTGTTCACGAGCAACGCGCCCAGCGTCGCGCTGTTCCGCCGCCACGGCTTCACCGAGGTGGGCGTGCACCGCCGCCACGCGCAGCTCGACGGGGAGTGGCGCGACGTGCTGCTGGTGGAGCGGCTGGTGGGAGCGGCCGCGCGCGGCTAGCCCCGCTCGCGGCCGCCGCTTAGGATGCGCGAATGGCGGATCCCGGCGACCAGCGCGGCGATCTGGAGGCCGTACTGGAGCTGGCCGCCCAGGCGGCCGGCGCCTACCTCGCGGAGATCGATGAGCAGCCGGTCGCGCCGCCGGGTGGCGCGGAGGCGCTGGCAACGCTCGACGGGCCGCTGCCCGAGCAGGGCGCAGGCGCGCCGGAGGCCGTGCGGAGGCTGGCTCAGCTCGGGCAGGACGCGGCCACCCGCTCAGCCGGCCCACGCTTTTTCCACTTCGTCATGGGCGGCAGCACGCCCGCCGCGCTGGCGGCCGACTGGCTGACCTCGGCCTTCGACCAGATCGCCCTGGTTCGCGAGTCCTCCCCGCTGGCGACCCGGCTCGAGGACCTGTCGGTCCGCTGGCTGCGCGAGTTGTTCGAGCTGCCGGACGAGTTCGGCGGCGTGCTCGTGACCGGGGCGACGATGGCCAACTTCACCTGCCTGGCGGCCGCCCGCAACTGGTGGGCCGAGCGGCACGGGCTCGACGTGGAGCGCGACGGGCTGGCGGGGGCACCGCGCGTGCCGGTGGTCTCGAGCGGCTACCTGCACCCGAGCGCCACCCAGGCCCTGGGGATGCTCGGCATCGGCCGCGCGGCGCGCACCTTCGCGCGCGACGCGGCCGGCAGGCTCGACGCCGAGGCGCTGGACGCGGAGCTCGAGCGGCTCGACGGCGCGCCGGCGATCGTGATCGCCAACGCCGGCGAGGTGAACGGAGGCGACTTCGACCCGATCGAGCAGCTCGCCGAGATCGCCGAGCGCCGCGGCGCCTGGCTGCACGTGGACGGCGCGTTCGGCCTGTTCGCGCGGCTCGCGCCCGAGTCGGCGGCCCTGGCGGCGGGCGTGGAGCGGGCCGACTCGATCGCCGTGGACTGCCACAAGTGGCTCAACGTGCCCTATGACTGTGGCCTGGCGCTGGTGCGCCACGTCGGGCGCCTCGCGCGCACCTTCGCCCTCGGCGCCGCCTACCTCCCGGAGGTTCACGGCGACGAGCCCGACTTCGGCTGGCGCAGCCCGGAGAACTCGCGGCGCGCCCGGGCGCTGATGGTGTGGGCGACGCTGCTGGCCTACGGCCGCGACGGCCACCGCGCGATGGTCGAGCGCCACCTGGCCCTGGCGCGCCGGCTGGCGGATCGCGTGGACGCGGAGCCCGAACTGGAGCGCCTGGCGGAGGTGAAGCTCAACATCGTCTGCTTCCGCTGGCGGCCCGACGGCGTGGCGGAGGACGAGCTGAACGAGCTGAACGCCCGGCTGGCCCGCGACCTGCTGGCCGACGGCCGCGTGTTCGCCGGCCCGACCGTCTACGATGGCCACGCCGCGCTGCGCCCGGCGATAGTGAACTGGCGCACCCGCGAGCAGGACGTGGACCTGCTGGTGGACGTTGTGCTGGAGCTGGCCGCACGCCTGCGCTAGCGCGGCGCGGCAATCACCCCGGGGGGCTCGGGGGGCGCGAGCCCCCCGATGTGATCTAGGCGAGCGAAGCGAGCACGGCCTCGAGCTCTTCCACCACGTCGCCGTCGAGCTTGACCTCGGCCTCGTCGTCGTAGGGGGTCGGGCCCTGGGTCACGAGCGCCAGCTTGCCACCGGCCCTGCTCGTGACCTGCGGCAGGCCCGCCACCGGGTATACCTCGAGCGACGAGCCGATGCACAGCATCAGGTCGGCCTCGGCGGCCAGCGCGTGCGCTTCGCCGATGGCCGCGTCGGGCAGCATCTCGCCGAACAGCACCACGTCGGGCTTGAGCGGCGCCACGCACGCCTCGCACTCGGGCGCGCCGCCGTCGCGCTCGATCAGCTCGATGGCGCGCTCCAGCGTCACGCGCCCGCCGCACTCCATGCACACGCTCTCGTCGATCGAGCCGTGCACCTCGACCAGTCGTTTGGTGCCCGCCAGCCGGTGCAGGCGGTCGATGTTCTGGGTGATCACGCCGCGGATCAGCCCGCGCCGCTCCAGCTCCGCCACGATCTCGTGCGCCCGGTTGGGTCGCTTGTCCACGAGCGAAGCGAAGCGCTCCCCGTAAAAGCTCCAGAAGCGGTCGGGATCCCGCCGCCACGAATCGATGTGCGCGACCTCCATCGGGTCGACCTTCTCCCACAGCCCCTTGCCCGGGGTGCGGAAGTCGGGGATCCCCGACGGAACCGAGATCCCCGCTCCGGTGAGGACGACCGCGGAGCCGGCCCCGTGCAGCAGCTGGGCGAGCTGCTCTGCCCGCTGCCCGCTGCCCGCTACTTGCCCTGGAACTTCGGTGTCCGCTTGCCGAGGAATGCCGAGATCCCCTCCTTGGCGTCTTCCGACTGGAACACCTGACCGAAGGCCTCGCCCTCCTCCTTCAGGCCCTCGTCCAGGTCGCCGTGGGCGGCCACCTGCTTGATCCCCTGGATCGCGAGCGGCGCCTGGTCGGCGAGCTTGCGCGCCCACGAGAGCGCGGTGTCGAACAGCTCGTGGTCGGGCACCACGCGGTTCGCCAGCCCGAGGCGGAGCGCCTCGTACGCGTCGATCGGCTCGCCGGTCAGGTTCATCTCGAGCGCCTTGGCCTCGCCGATCAGCCGCGGCAGCCGCTGGGTGCCGCCGAAGCCGGGGATGATCCCCAGGTTGATCTCGGGCTGGCCGAAGCTGGCCGACTCGGCGGCGATGCGGAAGTCACACGCCATCGCGAGCTCGCACCCGCCCCCGAAGGCGATCGAGTTCACCGCCGCGATCGTGGCCACCGACGATTCCTCCATTCCGCGCATCAGCCCGTGGGCCGTCTCGGCCAACTGGCGGCCCTCCTTCTCGGACGTGATGTTCCTGAACTCCTTGATGTCGGCGCCCGCGGAGAACGTGAAGATGTTCGAGGAGGCGAGCACGAGCGCCCGCAGCTTGCCCTGGACCTCCTCCCAGAGCTCGGCGAGCTCGCCGATCACCTGCGGCGACAGCGGGTTGGCGGGCGGCCTGTTCAGCCAGACGATGCCGATGTCTCCGCGCGTCTCGAGCGCGATCGCCTCGCGCGACTGGCCCTCGTCGGGCTGCGGGTAGGGGAAGAAGCCCTGACCGGACTTCTTGCCCAGCCGGCCCTGGGCCACCAGGCGGCGAAGCACGAGCGGCGGGGCGTAGTTCTCGCCCCATTCGGCCTGAGCGCGCTCCAGCGCCGCGAGCGCCTCGTCGAGGCCCTGCTCGTCGGCCCGGGAGAACGGGCCAGGCAGGATGCCCGCGCCCATCATCATCCCGACCTCGATGTCCTTCGCGGAGGCGACTCCCTCCTCGAGGACGAGGCAGGACTCCACCAGGGTCTTCAGACCCATCCGCTCCACGAGCGTGTCGGTCACCGGCCCGCTTTCAGTCCCCGTGCTCATAGAACCCCTTCCCGGTCTTGGCGCCCAGGTTGCCGGCCTCGACCAGCTCCTTCATCTTGGACGACACGTAGAAACGGTCGCCGTAGCTCTCGTGCAGGTACTCGGCCACGTGAAGGACCGTGTCGAGGCCCAGCAGGTCGGTGAGGAAGAACGGGCCCATCGGCGTGGCGCCCGAGTCCTTGATCACCTTGTCGACCTCCTCGACGTCGAGGCTCTCCTCCTCGGTGACCTTCCAGACCTCCGACGCCGCGGAGTTCAGGATGCGATTCACCACGAAGCCGGGCACCTCGCCGCAGCGGACCGCCGTCTTGCGGATCGCCTGGGCGAAGTTGGCCGCGGACTGGAGCGTCTCGTCGGAGGTGTCCTCGCCCTCGATCACCTCGATCAGCCGCATCATCGAGGCGGGGTAGAAGAAGTGGAAGCCGCAGACCTTGTCGGGGCGGCTGGTGGCCTCGGCCATCTCCGTGATCGACAGCGACGACGTGTTGGAGGAGAGGATCGCGTGGCCGGGCGTGACGGCGTCGAGCTCGGCGAAGACCGCCTGCTTGATCTGCATCCGTTCAGGCACCGCCTCCACGACGAAGTCGACGTCGCCGAAGCCCTCGTACCTGGTGGTGCCATGGATGCGGCCGAGCAGCTCCTCCTGCTGCGCGTCGGCGTCCTCCTGGCTGATCTTCTCCTTCTTGACCAGGCCGCCGAGCTGCGCCTGGGTCACCTCACTGGCCTTCTCGAGGCCCTGGTCCACGAACTTCTGCTCGACGTCCTTGAGCACGACGGGGATGCCGGATGAAGCGATCACCTGGGCGATCTCCCCGCCCATGGTCCCCGCCCCCACCACGGCTGCTTTGGCTATGAACATGGCGCGGCAGGTTACTGGTCGGCTACCTCAGCCCGGCCTCCTCCTCGGCCTCCACGGCGAAGCGGCGCAGGGTACGCGTCAGCGAGTCGCCCAGGGCGCGGCGGATGAAGAGCAGGTCCGTGACGGCCCCAAGCGGGCCCGTTCTGGCCAGCTCGTACTCGAGCGAGAGCTGCACGCGGCTGCCCTCGGCGTCCTCCAGCACGCGCAGCGCCTGGACGCCGGTGACCGACTTGTCGTAGACCTGCGTGGCGAACACGGCCGGCCCGCGTTCCACGACCCGCTCGGTCACCCGGCCTCGGCCCTGGGGCGTGGACTCCCAGACCAGCTTGGCGCCCTCGCCCGGCCACTCGCCCGAGCGCTCCAGCACGCGGGCGAAGCCCTCCACGAAGCTCGGCCAGCGCTTCGGATCCGACCACAGCGCCAGCGCCGCCTCCGGCGCCAGCGGCACGAGCCCGGTGGCGTTGACCTCGCGCGCCATCAGCCGTAGACCTCGCGAACGATCTCATCGATGCTCGCGCGCGCGGCGTCCAGGAAGGGCCTCACCTCGGCGTTCAGCCGCTCGTACTCGGCGCGGCCCTTCCTGGTGATCTCGTAGTTGCGCCTGGTGCGCCGCTCGGGGTGCTCCCACTTGCCCTCGATCAGCCCGCGCGACTCGAGCTGGCGTAAGAGCGGGTACATCGTGTTCGGATTCACCGACATCACCCCGGAGGTGACCTCGGCGATCCGCTCGATCAGCTTGTTGCCGTACGACGGCCCCTCGGAGATGTAGTGCAGCACCAGCAGCGGCAGCACCTCGCGGCGCCGCAGCTCGCCCGTGAACGGGTCGCGCCCGGAGGGCGTGACCCCCGCATGCTGAACGGCCTCGCGCGCGGCCTCCCGGCTGCGCGCGGGCTTCGACTTCGCCTTCGCCATCGCCGCGAATGCTAGGCCTGAGGGTGGGCGGTGGTTGCCCAAAGCGCCGTGTTCACCCAGCGATGGCCGAGAAACCGGCCTATATGTCCCGTTTCTCGGGCATCGGCCCGGATGCGAAGCGCGACGGTGGTGGGCTGTCGCAAACGCGTCGCGCTCAGGTGCCCAGCCGGCGCTGTGGCCATGAGAGAATGCACGCATCCTCGACCGCCTCGATGGCGGCGGCGCGCCGCCGGCTGCTTAGCTCAACCGGCGACTTCGAGGTCCACGAGCCAGCCGATGTAGGTCACGAAGGTCGCGTCGTCCCCGCGTGACAGCTCGCCGTTGGCGTCGACGCGGTTGTCGGAGTGGGTCGTGTCGGTCAGGCTGACCCACTTCGGACTGTCCCAGTCCGGCTCCCCGTCGCGGCGCTCGTAGGCCTGGCAGGCGAAGTGGATGCGTCGGACGGTGCCGCGCGTGCTCGGAAGGTCCGGGTGCGTGTAGCCGTGGTGGTCCTCCCAGAAGAGCCCCCGCACGCGGGCGCTGCCGGTTTGGAGCTCGCCGGGCTTTGCCTCTGCCACGAGACCGCCAGCACGGAGCACGAGATGATGCGCCCCCGGCTCGCGCGACACGTCCGTGTCGAGCTCGACGGGCACGTGGTCCGGCATGGTTGTGGCCTTTGCGTCCTCGAAGAGAAGTCACCAATCGACTTCGCTGCCGATGGTGAAGGGGAGACCGCAGCAGCCCTGCTGCCGGTCCTGCACGACTACGGGCACAACCGTCACAGCCCTGTTGATCGACGGAGCTGTGACCTTCCTTGAGGAGTTGGGCGAACGCGGCTCCCGCCTGAGCTACGCCGCCGCCGGCTCCGGCTGCTCGGCCCGACGCGGCATCAGCACCTCGCGGGCGATCACCAGCCGCTGGATCTGCGAGGTGCCCTCGTAGAGCTGCATGATCTTCGCGTCGCGCATGAGCTTCTCGACGGGGTACTCCTTGATGAAGCCGTAGCCGCCGTAGACCTGCACGGCGTCGACGGCGATCTCCATCGCGGAGTCGGCCGCGAAGCGCTTTGCGTGCGAGCTGGCCAGCGTGTTGCGCTTGCCCTGGTCGAGCAGCGCGCCGGACTGCCACACCAGCAGGCGGCCGGCCTCGATCTTGGTGGCCATGTCGGCGATCATGAACTGGATCGCCTGGTGCATGGCGATCGGCACGCCGAACTGCACGCGCTCCTTGGAGTAGTCGCGGGCGTACTCGAAGGCCGCCTGGGCGATGCCCACCGCCATGGCGGAGACGCCCGGGCGGGTGCGGTCGAGGGTCATCATCGCGAGCTTGAAGCCCTTGTTCTCCTCGCCCAGCAGGTTGCCGGCGGGGATCTCGACGTCGTTGAAGGAGATCATCGCCGTGTCGGAGGCGCGCTGACCGAGCTTGTCCTCCTTCTTGTCCACGGTCACGCCCGCGTCACGCGGGACGACGAAGGCGGAGATGCCGCGGTGGCCGGCCTCCTTGTCGGTCTTCGCGTAGACGGTGAACCAGTCGGCGTGCGAGCCGTTCGTGATGAAGCACTTGGTGCCGTTGATGACGTACTTGTCGCCCTTGCGGACCGCGGTGGTGCGCATGCCCGACACGTCTGAGCCGGCGTCGGGCTCGGTCAGGCAGAAGGAGGCAAGCTTGGGCTCCTCGGTGAGCATCCCGAGGTACTGCTTCTTGACCTCCTCGGAGCCGCCGAGTGCGACCGGGGCGCTTGCGAGGCCGTTGCACATCAGCGACGTGCCGATGCCCGAGCAGCCCCAGCCGAGCTGCTCCTCGATGATGCAGCCGGTCAGGTAGTCGAGGCCCGGACCGCCGTACTGCTCGTCGATGTGGGAGTTCATCAGGCCGACCTCCCACGCCTTCTCGATGATCTCCTGCGGCCAGGTCGCGTCCCTGTCGTAGTCCCAGGCGACCGGCCGGATCTCCTTCTCGGCGAAGTCGTGAGCGAGGTCGCGGATGTCCTTCTGCTCGTCGGTCAGGGTGAAGTCAACCACTGGTTAGGCACTCCCGATTGATTGGTCAGTCAACAGTTGAGGAGAAGCCTACCGGACCATTCAGCCGAAGGCGAGCCGAACCACGAACCAGGCCCCCACGCCGATCGCGATCAGCGTGAACACGAGCAGGCCGATCTGGTCCGGGTAGAGCAGCGGGCGGCTGGGAGCCATCGTGCGCCGGCGAAGACGTTTCCACATCGCGCAAGACTGTACGGATGGAGGCCTTCGGGACGGTGCTCATCGTGGTCGTCGTACTCGCCGTGGTCTTCGCAGCGCTCAGCTATCGCGGCACCGGCGGGATCTACAGCGGCCTCGGCCGGGAGGGCGGGCTGTCGATGGACGGCGACGACGGCGCGACCACCGCGCGCCGCGCTCCGGCCCCGCAGTCGGCGGCCTCCTCGGCGGAGGCGCGCGAGGAGATCCGCCAGCTGCTGGAGGCCAAGAACGCCCGACGCGAGGCGCGCGGCCAGGCGCCGCTCGACGTGGACACCGAGCTGGCATCGCTCACCGCCCCGCAGCAGGGAGCGGCCGACCCGGGCCTGCGCGACGAGGTGCGCCAGCTCGTGATCGCCCGCAACGAGCGCCGCTCGCGCCAGGGAAAGCCGGCGCTGGACGTGGAAGAGGAGGTCGAGCGCCAGCTTCGGGAACTAGGAGGGTAGGACGGCCAGCTTGCGGGTATAGGCTGCGACCGATGGCCGATCGACGCTTCGAAATCGACGAGCTCCTGGTCCGCCCGGGCGCCTACTTCAACCCGCAGACCGAGGTCCTGATCGTGGTGGACGACTCCACCTCGCTCGACCAGGAGATCTTCAACCTGGAGGAGTTCGAGGGCGCCGACTGGGTGCTCGTGTCGGACGACCCGCCGATCGACGAGCCGCGCCGCGACGAGATGCTCGAGGTCTTCCAGTCGAACTACCACGGCGGCGACGGCCGCGAAGTGAACGAGTCCGCGGTCGAGAACGCCGACGACGTGGACCTCGAGCCGGACGCAGACGAGGAGTAGTCCGGCGCAGCGCCCACGCCCGTGCGCCCCGTCTACGCCCTAGGCATCTTCATCCCGATCGCGGTCGGGCTCAAGCTTGCGGACGCCTCGCCAGTGCTCGTGTTCGTCGCCGCGGCGCTGGGCGTGATCCCCACGGCCGCGGTGATGGGCAACGCCACAGAGCACCTGGCGGCACAGACGGGGCCCGGTATCGGCGGCCTGCTGAACGTGACCTTCGGCAACGCTCCGGAGCTGATCATCGCCTTCTTCGCCCTGCTCGACGGGCTGCAGGAGGTCGTGAAGGCCTCGATCGCCGGCTCGATCATCGGCAACGTGCTGCTGGTGCTCGGCGCGGCGATGCTGTTCGGCGGGCTCAAGCGCGAGAAACAGGAGTTCAGCCACACGGCCGCCAACGCCCAGGTGGCGATGCTCATGCTCGCGCTGGCCGCGCTGATCCTCCCCGCGCTGTTCCAGCTGATCCACGGCGGCGGGCTGCCCGGCGTGGGCGAGCCGCGCGCCGACTTCGGAAGCGACCTCGAGAAGATCTCCGCCGGCGTGGCGGTGATCCTGCTGGTGAGCTACGCGGCGGGGCTGTACTTCTCCCTGAAGACCCACCGCAGCGTGTTCAACCCCTACGAGAAGGACGAGTCGGGCGACGCGTGGCCCGTGCGCAAGGCGCTGATCTACCTGGCCGCGGCGGGCCTCGGTGTGGGCGTGATGAGCGAGATCCTGGTGGGCTCGATCGAGGAAGCGTCGAAGAGCATCGGCCTGTCGGAGTTCTTCGTGGGCGTGTTCGTGGTGGCGATCGTCGGCAATGCCGCCGAGCACTGGGTGGCCGTGTCGGTGGCGGTCAAGGACAAGATGGACCTGGCCGTGAACATCGCCGTGGGCTCGAGCGCGCAGATTGCCCTGTTCGTTGCCCCGGTGCTGGTGCTCGCCTCGTTCGTGGTCGGCCCCGGCCCGATGTCGCTTGTGTTCAACGGCTACGAGCTCGGCGGCCTGCTGTTCGCCGTGCTGGTGGCCAACCTCGTCACCCAGGACGGCGAGTCGAATTGGTTCGAGGGCGTGCAGCTGCTCTCACTGTACGCCGTGCTGGGCCTGGTCTTCTACTTCGCCTGACCCTCACCGGCGTTGCCGAAGCCGGCGGCGCTGCGGCGCAGCTGGTGGCTGTCGATCACGCCGTCGATCAGGCCGTACTCTTTCGCCTGGTCGGGGTCGAAGAAGCGGTCGCGCTCGGCGTCCTCGTGGATCTGCTCGACCGGCTGCCCGGTATGCAGCGCGTAGATCTCCTCCAGGCGGCGGCGCAGCTCCAGGATCTCGCGCGCATGGATCTCGATGTCCGTCGACTGGCCCTGGAAGCCGGAGCTGGGCTGGTGGATGAGGATGCGAGCGTTCGGCAGCGCGAGGCGCTTGCCCTTGGCGCCGCCGGCCAGGATCAGCGAGCCGGCCGACATCGCGATTCCGTAGCAGGTGGTCTCCACGTCGGGGCCCACGTACTGCATTGCGTCGTAGATGGCGAGGCCGGCGTGCAGCGATCCCCCTGGTGAGTTCACGTACACGTGGATGTCCTTCTCCGGGTCCTCGGACTCGAGGTGCAGCAGCTGGGCCACCACGAGGTTGGCGAGGTCGTCGTCGATCTGCTGGCCGATGAAGACGATCCGCTCGCCGAGCAGTCGCGAGTAGATGTCGTACGAGCGCTCGCCCCGAGGTGTCTGCTCGACCACCATCGGGATCAGCGAGCTGGATGCGCGGCCTACTTGCATGTGTGGTCTCCTCCTGCGGTATGGTGCAACCGATTGGTTGCGTCAATATAGCGCAACCCATGGGTTGCACATCGAGGAGGCCAACATGCAAGACGAGGTTGAGCGCGAGACCGTGGTGCCGGCGACGCCCGAGGAGGCGTGGCGGGCCGTGATCGAGTCCGACTGGCTCGGTGAGCAGGCCACGATCGACCCCACTCCGGGCGGCGACGTGTCCGGTGGCGGCCGGACCGGCTTCGTCGAGGAGGCCGAGGCGCCGCGACGGCTGGCGTTCTGGTGGTGCGCCGAGGGCGAGGACGCGACGCGCGTGGAGATAGAGCTCGAGGAGACCGACGACGGCACGCGCGTGCGCGTGGTCGAGACTCGCCCGCTGGCCGTCCTGGACGCCGTGGGCTCGGACATCGGCGACGTGATCGGCGTGCGCGGTCCCCAGATGCTCGCGGCCTGATGTCCGCTGACGCCGTCTTCGGCGCGCTGGCCGACCCCACGCGCCGGCGGCTCCTCACGCTGCTCGACGAGCGTGGCGCCGCCAGCGCCACCGAGCTGGCCCGCGACCTCCCGGTCACGCGCCAGGCGGTGGTCAAGCACCTGACCGCGCTGGCCGAGGCGGGCCTGGTCGAAGGCCGCCGCGAGGGCCGCGCCGTGCGCTTCCACCCCACCCCCGCGCCGCTGTCGGACGCCGTGGGCTGGATGGCCGACGTGGGCGCGCAGTGGGACGACCGGCTGGCGCTGCTCCAGAGCCAGCTCGACGGGAGCCGCTCGGGAGCGCGATGAGCTCGCTGGCGCTCGGCATCGGCCTGGGGCTGTTCGTGGGCGGCCAGCCTGGCCCCGTCTCGCTTTTGTGCGCCCGCTCGGTGCTGCGCGGCGAGGTCGCCACCGGCGTGGCGATCGGCGCCGGGGCCGCCGTGATCGACGCCCTCTACGCCGCGCTGGGGCTGGCGGGGCTGGCCACCGCGTTCCAGCTCGAGCCGCTGCGGCTCGAGCTCGGCGCGATCGGCGCCGTCGTGCTGGCGGCGATCGGCGCGCGCACCCTCTGGTCGGCGTTCCGCGTGCGCCTGGGCGGCGAGGCCGAGGAAGAGGTGGCCGGACCGCGGCGCGCCTTCCTGACCGCGCTGGCGGCCACCGCCTCCAACCCGCTGACGATCGCCACCTGGGCGGCGCTGTTCGCCGCCGCCGGCCGCGACACCGCCACCGCCGCGCCGCTCCCGCTGATCGCCGGCGTGGCGCTCGGCACGCTCACCGCGTTCAGCCTGCTCTCGGGCCTGCTCTCCCTGGCGCGGAAGCGGCTCGGCGAGCGCCTGCTGGCGCTGATCGACGCCGTGGCCGGCGCGGGCCTACTGGGATTCGCCGGGCTGCTGGCCTACCGCACCGCCGCCGACGCCTGAGGCCTCGCGGCCGCCCTCGCCGTCCTCCTCGGCCCCCTCACGCACGTTGCGCATGCGCTCGTCGCGCTTCTCCTCGGAGTCGGGATCGTTCCGGTCGGCCCTGAGCGACAGCGCGATCCCGACCGCGAAGGCCACGGCGATCACGGCCAGGCTGGTCAGCGGGCCGACGTGCGCGAAGTCCTCGGTGAGCAGCTTGAGCGCCACCAGCCCGAGCACCACGGCGATCGTCTCGTCCAGGAAGCGAAAGCGGGCGATGAGGCTCTCCACGAGCACGAACAGCGCGCGCAGGCCGAGCAGGGCGAACACGTTGCCCATCCAGATCAGGAAGGGATCGGTCGTGATGGCGAAGGCGGCCGGGATCGAATCGATCGCGAAGGCCACGTCGGCGAAGATGATCGCCACCAGGCAGAGGAACAGCGGCGTTGCGAAGCGCTTGCCGCCGTCCTTGATGAACCAGCGCTTGCCGTCCAGCTCGTTGCTGACCGGGTACACGCGGCGGACCAGCCGCACCATCAGGTTGCGGTCGGGGTCCACGTTCTCCTCCACCCCGCTGTACACGCGGTAGGCCAGCACCAGCAGCAGCGCACCGAGCAGGTAGACCAGGAAGTGGAACTCGCGGAGGAGGGCGGTGCCGCCGAGGATGAATCCGGCGCGCAGCACGAGGGCGCCGACGATGCCCCAATACAACAGCCGCGGCCGCCGCACGTAGGGCACGCCGAAGTACGTGAACAGCAGCAGGAACACGAACAGGTTGTCGAGCGAGAGCGAGCGCTCGATCAGGTAGACCGTCGTGTACTGCACGGCGTTGTGGGCGCCCTCGAAGGCCCAGACGACGAGCGACACCAGCAGGCCCAGCACGAACCAGCCGACCGACCAGATCGCCGACTCGCGGAAGCTCGGGTCGCCCCCACGGGCGAAGTAGTGCAGGTCGAGCCAGAGGAACACGAACAGGGCAGCCACGAGCGCAGCCCACGGGGCGATGTCGGCCAGGACCATCTCTAGGACCGTACCCTGTGGTCATGGCGGTTCCGGCACACTCGGCGGTTGGCACTTGGAGCGGCGGGCGCTTCATGCACTTCGGCGAGCCGATCGACGACGAACGCATGGCCGCGCTGCTGCGCCCGCGCGGCGTGAGCACGCTGCTGACGGCAGACGCCTATGGGGCCGGCGAGGCCGACTCGCTGCTGGGCCGTGCCCTCCAGGGGGTATCGCGCGACGACTACGCGCTGGTGGGCGCCATCGGCCACGACTTCTACGAGGGCGAGCGCGACGGCCCGCGCGGCTTCCCGCGCTTCACCGATGCGCGGCTGCGCGGCCCCGATGGCTACCGCGACTACCTGCGGATGGCCACCGAGCGCAGCCTCGAGCGCTGCGGAGCTGACGCGTTCGACGTGCTGCTGCTGCACAACCCCGACCGCTTCGGCTTCGAGCGCCCCGAGGTCTGGGAGGCGCTCCGCGAGCTGCGCGACGACGGCCTGGCCGGCGCGCTGGGCCTGGCTCCCGGACCGGCGAACGGCTTCACGCTCGACGTGATCGGCTGCCTGGAGCGCTACGGCGACCTGATCGACTGGGCGATGCTGATCCTGAACCCGCTGGAGCCCTGGCCCGGCGAGCTGGCGCTGGGCGCCTGCGCGCGCCACGACGTGAAGGTGATCACCCGCGTCGTGGACTACGGCGGCCTGTTCTGGGACGACGTGCTGCCCGGGCACGAGTTCCCCCAGCACGACCACCGGCGCTTCCGCCCCGAGGGCTGGGTCGAGGCCGGCAGGGACAAGCTGGAACGCATGCGGCCGATCGCCGAGCGGCACGAGCTGACGCCGCTGCAGCTGGCCTGCCAGTGGAACCTCGCCCACCCGGCCGTGAAGTGCGTGGCCCCCACGCTGATCCAGGAGGCCGGCGCCGACGCGCGGCCGATCGAGGACAAGCGCGCGGAGCTGGAGGCCCTGCCGGCGGAGCTGTGCCTCTCGGCCGAGGAGGTCGAGTCGATCCGCGAGCTGGGCGACAACACCGGCTCGATGCTGCTCAAGGGCGCAAGCCCCGACCACGACGAGGAGTCAGCTGACCGCTGGCCGCTCGGCTCGGGGCAGGCGGAGCTGGCGCAGCGCTTCGGGATCGACCCCGAGCGCGACCTACGCCGCTCGACGCCGGCCGCCGCCTAGCGCTGCAGCAGCTGGGCGCAGCGCTGAAGCGCCTCGGCGTCGTTGGCCTTGGCCTTCTCCAGGCAGTTGCTGTAGTCCTTGAAGGCCTTCTGCGAGGGGCCGGTGGTGGCCGTCGGAGGCGTGGTGTTCCCCTCGGGTCCCGCTCCTCCCCCGCCGGCCAGGCCCTTGAGCCCCCCGGTGCCCAGCGAGTTCGTCAGGTCCGAGAGCGGGCGCGCCTTCGCGGGCGCCTCGATCTTCTGCTTGGCGTTCACCCTGTGGAACTCGATCGAGAACTCCAGCGAGCCGCTCTGCACCCCGCCGACGGTCGACTGGTCCTTCTTCGGCACCGTCACCTGGAGGCGGCCGGCCACACGGCGGATCGTGTCGTCGTCCTTGCCCACGTACACGTCGAACGTCGGGTCCTTGACCACGCTGGCGATCGCGTCGATGTCCTGCTTGCGCAGGGGCTGAGGGGGCGCCTGGCCGGTGGCCCCGCCGATCGCGCCCCCTGAGCGCTTCACGAAGCGGTTCAGGTCGCTCAGCACCGCCGGAACGTCGAGCGTGCCCGACACGTGCGTGGTGTTCACCCCGCCTATCTTCTCGTCGCCGCGGTCGCGCGCCTTGCCCAGCCAGGAGCGCGGGTCGAGCCCCACCGACTTCAGCGAGCGGCTGCCGCCCTTCTTGGTCGCCAGCGAGCGGTTGGCCTTGCGCACCTCAGCGGCCGGCTGCTCGTAGTACACGTCCTGGAACTTCACGAAGGCGCGGTCGCCGGTGGACAGGAAGCCCGTCTGCACGGTCTGGCCGCCGCCCGTGCCCACCTGCAGCGACAGGTCGGCGGAGGGGAGCTTGCCCTTGTTTCCCTCGAAGGGGCCGCTGGCCTTGATCCGGATCGGCTTCTCCAGCGAGCTGACCCCGTTGATCTGGAGCGTCGCGTCGAGGTTCATGTCGGCGCTGTGGATGGGGCGCGCGAAGGCCACGTCGAGCACGCTCTGGGCGTCCTCCCTGTTGCTGCCGCCACCGCAAGATGCCAGGCAGAGGCCGCTTACGGCGAAGGAGATCAGCAGCGCTGCGGCGAAACGCACGGAGGCGCAGGGTACTAGTCAGCCTGCAGGCGAAACGCAACTTACGGACCCGGGGACGGTTGCACGTGGAGATGTCGAGGACGAGGCTCATCTGGGCGCTCGCGGGCGCGCTCTCGGCCGTGGCGCTCGCGGCCGGGCCGGCCCAGGCGGGCCCAGTGATCGTGGTGAGCGGCGACCACGCCGTGAAGACCGACGACCCGGCCGTGCCCTCCAAGGCGGAGACCTACATGCGCGGGAGCCGCACGGCCAGGCCTGTGGCTGTGGCTTCCAGCCGGCGCGGCACGAAGGCGGTCTCCAAGGCGCTCAGGACGGCCTTGAAGAAGCATTCGATCTCACGCACGCGCTACGACAGCTACCGGCGCACCTACAGCCGCGCGCGCTCGGCCGTCCGCAAGCTGCGCGGGGCCCGGCGCGCCCAGCTCGGCTACGTGATCGCGGCGCTCGAGAGCGTGGCGCTGCGCCGCAAGCTCACGGCCAGCCGCATGCCCTCCGAGTTCGTGCAGCTGCTTCGCAACACCGTCTACTGGCCGTCGCTGCCCTATCCCGCGAGCGGCGACCAGGTGAGCTTCAAGGGCAGCGGGGTGCTCTACCAGTACTACCCCGGCCGCGGCCTCCAGCTTCAACCGCTCTCGACCTTCAAGAAGGCGAACAACATGCATGGGGCCTGCACGAAGCACACCGGCCCGTGCGACACGGCCGGCCTCAGGCGACTGCTCGACGAGATGACCGCGTTGGCGGTGCGGCGCTCGAGGAGCTTCATTGCCTGGGAGTACATGTTCAGCTTCGACGGCGGCACGCCGCCCTGGATGAGCGGCATGGCCCAGGCCACCGCGATCCAGGCCTACGGGCGCGCCTCCGAGCTGCTGGGCCGGCCGGGCTACGTGACGACCGCCAAGAAGGCGCTGCCCGCCTTCAAGGTCGCGCCGCCGGTGGGCGTGCGCACGCGCGGCCCGCGCGGCGGGGTGACCTATCTCCAGTACTCGTTCGCGCCGCGGCTGTACATCTTCAACGCCTTCCTGCAGTCGCTGATCGGTCTGTACGACTTCAGCCAGATCACCGGCGACCAGACCGCGCTCGCCCGCTACAACGAGGCCGAGCCGGAGGCGCGCCGCATGATCCCGTTCAGCGACCTGGGCGACTGGACGCTCTACAACTACCGCGGCCACGAGGCGAACGCGAACTACCACGAGCTCCTGCGCGAGTTCCTGGCCAGCATGTGCTCGCGCAAGCTCGGCGAGATC